>NZ_JBHWXB010000011.1:0-218498 GCF_042729855.1 Rhodococcus sp. NPDC060090
AAATCATCGAGGATCCCGATATCACCGACCACAACCGCCGGATCATCCACCACCGCACGCAGAATCCGCAGCAACTGCTCCGCAAACGCCGCGACGGTGGACTTGTCGAAGAGATCTGTCGAATACTCGAAAACTGCAACACCGGGGTCGACCGAATCCGCATCACCGAAGTCGGGCACCGTCAGCTGTAAATCGAATTTCGCTGTGTGGGCATCGATCTCCGTGGCGTCGACATCGACATCTCCGACACGGACCTTCCCTAGCTCAGGAGTGAGATCCATCGCCAGGATCACCTGAAACAACGGGTGTCGTGCGGCCGAGCGAACAGGGCTGAGGACTTCGACCAATCGCTCGAACGGGATGTTCGCGTGTGCGTAAGCATTACCATCGATCGAACGGATACGCCCCAAGAAGGACTCGAAAGACTCGCCGCCATCCACATCGGACCGGAGGACGAGAGTATTGACAAACATTCCGACCATGTCGTCGAGCTGATCATCGTCCCGACCAGAGACAGGTGTGCCGATTGCGATGTCACGGGTACCCGACAGCCTCGACAGCAGCACGGCGAACGCTGCGTGCATGACCATGAACGGCGTCACGCTTCGTTCGCGGGCGAGCGCAACGACATCTCGTAGAAGACGCGGCTCGAGATCGAAGCTCAACCTATCGCCCTTGTTGGACGAAACCTCAGGCCGAGCGCGATCAGTAGGAAGATCGAGCTGTTCAGGAAGGTCGGCGAGTTCCTTCTTCCAAAAGTTCAACTCGCGGTGGGCAACTGACTGTTCATCTTCATCAGACCCGAGAATCTCGCGTTGCCAGAGTGCGAAATCAACGTACTGGACGGGTAACGGCTCGAAGTCCGGGGCGCTCGCACGCGACCTTGCATCGTACGCCGCCAGAAGATCACGACCCAATGGAGCGAAGGATGCGCCGTCAGCTGCGATGTGATGCAGAACGATCGCCACGACGTGGTGCTCAGGAGCAACCCTGTACAACACAGCCCTGAAGGGAAACTCCGTTGCCAGATCGAACCCGACCGACGCAAACGAAATCAGCTGAGCATCGACATCGTGCGCATCGACGTCATGGAGCTCGAGCTCGAGGGCTACCTCGGATGCCGGTACTACACGCTGCTCTGGCGAACCGTCGACCTCGACGAAGATCGTACGGAGAATCTCATGCCGCACGACGAGGTCGAACAACGCCGCACGGAGGGCTTCGTCATTGAAGGCTCCGCGCATTCGCACCGCGAAGGGAAGGTTGTAGACCGCGCTTGCGGAATCAAACCGGTTCAGGAACCACAGGCGCAACTGCGCAGTCGACAAGGGCAAGACGTCGGGTCGCGGCCGCGCCACCAGGGCACGCCGGGCACCCGATCCGACCTGCTTCGCCACTCGCGTTGCGAGACCCACCACGGTGGGCGCCTCGAACAGCGCACGCACCGGAATCTGGGTGTCGAGCGCGGCACCGATGCGGGAGACGACCTGGGTGGCGACCAGAGAGTTGCCACCCAGTTCGAAGAAGTCGTCGTCGAGACCCACCCGCTCGACTCCGAGAACCTCACCGAACGCGGTGGACACCGCCCGCTCCGCTGGGGTACGGGGTTCGCGGAAGGTTCGGGTACTGCTGAAGATCGGCTGCGGAAGCGCCTTGCGGTCGAGCTTGCCACTGGTGTTCAGCGGGAGTTCCTCGAGCACCATGAGCGATGCCGGGACCATGTACGACGGCAACGCACGCTCGGCGTGATCCGTCAGGTCCGCGACGTCGATCGTCGCTGCCGGGGTGGGCACGACGAAGCCCACCAGCTGGTCGCCGGTGGAGGTCTGCACCACGAGCACGACGGCCTGCGAGACGGTGTGGTGCGAGAGCAGGACCGCTTCGATCTCACCGAGTTCGATGCGCTGACCTCGGAACTTCACCTGGAAGTCGGTGCGCCCGATGTAGTCGAGGATGCCGTGTTCACCGTCGGGCGACACCCAGCGGACGAGGTCGCCGGTGCGGTACATCCGGTCGCCCGGAGCGCCGAACGGGTCGGCGAGGAACCGATCGGAGGTCAGGTCGGGCCGGTCGAGGTACCCGCGAGCAAGCTGGACGCCGGTGAGGTAGAGCTCTCCCGGGCGCCCCACCGGAACGGGGCGGAGACGACGGTCGAGCACGTACGCGCGGCTGTTCCACTGCGGGATGCCGATCGGAACGCTGTGGACGTCGCCCGGTCCGGCGCGGTGATAGGTGATCGACACCGCGGCCTCGGTGGGCCCGTAGAGGTTGTGCAGACCGGCGGAGCACAGCTGCGCGAAGTCGGCGGCCGTCTCGGAGGGCAACGCTTCGCCGATGACGAAGACGTGACGCAGTGTGTCGCAGCTACCCTCGGGTGCATTGGCCACGAACACGGTGAGCATCGACGGCACGAAGTCGGTGAGCGTCACCCGGTGCTCGGCGATCTTGTTCGCGACGTAGACCGGGTCGCGGTGCCCGTCCGGTGTCGCGATGACGAGCGTCGCACCCACCCGCAACGGCATGAAGAAGCCCCACAGCGACACGTCGAACGTGGTGGCGGTCTTCTGCAGATAGACGTCGGTGGATGCCACGTCGTACTGGTCGTTCATCCACTGGATCTGGTTGTCGATCGCAGCGTGACCCACCGCGACGCCCTTGGGTCGGCCCGTGGATCCGGACGTGAAGATCACGTACGCGGTGGTGTCGGGCCGCACCGGCCCGAGTCGCTCCGCGTCGGTGAGCGGCCCACCATCGCGTGACGAGTGGTCGAATGTGTCGATCTCGACGACCGGCGCTACGTCGGGGAGTTCGGCGCGGTCGCGCGAGGTGGTGAGCACCACGACCGGTTTCGCGGTGTCCAGGATGTATCCGGTGCGGTCGGCAGGGTGGTCCGGGTCGATCGGCACCCATGCACCGCCGGCCTCGAGGATCGCGTACATGCCGACGAGGAGCTCGCAGGAGCGGCGGACACACAGGCCGACGAGAGACTCGGGACCGACCCCGCGGTCGACGAGTTCCCGGGCGAGGGAGTTGACGCGCGTAGCGAACTCACCGTAGGTGAGCGACTCCCCCTCGTAGACCAGTGCCGTCGCATCGGGTGTCGCGGCGGCCTGCGCCCGGAAGTCGGCGAGCAGTGCGCGTTGCTCCACCGGGTGCTCGGTGCGGTTCCAGTCGACCACGGCGCGGTCGAGTTCGACGTTCGCAGCGAGTGGGATGTCCCAGACGAGCCGGTCGGCGTCGGACGCGACGAACCGGTCGAAGAACTCGACGAACCGTGCGTGGTTGGCACGTGCCTGTTCGGCCGGGTAGAGGTTGGGGTTGGACTCGAAGTCGATGTGGACGCGGGTGCCACCGCTCTTGTAGACGTTGACACCGAGGTCCTCGATGAGACCTGTCGACAGGATGTTGATGTGTCCGACCATGTCGCCGAGACGAATTTCGTTCTCGAACAGCATGATGTTGACCCACGGTCCGAAGAACGTGGACTGTGCCCCGACCGACGTGTCGCGGTCGCGGACGATGTCCTCGTGCCGGTAGCGCTGGTGTCTCAGGGCCCCGGACACGGCGGCGCCCGATGCGGCGATCAGGTCGTGCACGGTGGTGTCGTCGGTGACGTCCAGGCGCAGCGGCACGACGTTCGACACCATGCTGCCGGAGCGGCGCAACACCGCGGTCGTCCGCGCGGCGACGGGCAGGCTCAGCACGACGTCGGTGCGGCCGGTCATCTGCGCGACATACGCGGCGAAGGCCGCCACGACGGCCGTCGCGAGACTTGCGCCTTCGCGCTCGGCGAGCACGTCGACGTGATGTTCGATGTCGTCGGTCAGCGCGGCGCTGTCGATACGGCTGACGGGCGCAGGCGCTGCCGTGCGGTCGGCCAGGCTCGACGGTTCCTCGATGCCCTCGATCTGCCCCGCCCAGTACTCGCGATCGTCGGCGAACCGTTTCGAATCGCGGTAGTCCATCTCGACGTCGTAGACCTTGCGCAGGTCCGAGGCGCGGTTCGGGCTGGCCTCGATCCCTTCCACGGCCGCGGTGTACAGCTCCGCGATCCGGGTCATGAAGGTCGCGGCGGCGAACCCGTCGAGCGCGAGGTGGTGGACGCGGTTGTACCAGAAGTAACGGCTCTCACCGATGCGAAGCACCGTCGCGGCGATGAGCCTGTCGCGGAGCACGTCCACGGGTCGGCTCCGGTCCTCGCTCATCCACTCGAGCGCGGCCTGGCGGGGGTCCTGTTCGTCGCGCAGATCCACATATCCGAGCGGGGCCTCGAGGGTGGGGTCGACGAGCTGATAGGGGTGCGCGTCCACTTCGATGAAGCGGAGGAACCCCGATCCCGTCTCGAGGGCCGCGCGGGCACTGGATTCGCGAAGTACGTCGAGATCGAGATCGCCGTCGAGTTCGACGTACTGGGCGATGTTGGCTGGCACCGTCGGGTCGACGTGCTGGGCGAACCACATGCCCAGTTGTGCCGGCGAGAGAGGAAACGCACCGGGCGGCACCGCTGCCGCACTCGTCTTCTTCGTTTCCGAGCCGCCGATACCCAGCGAGTCCAAACCCCAACCTTCCTCTCACCGTCGGACGACGACCGACCTGCGCACCGACCTGCGGAGCACATCACCGTACCCCGCGTATATCTGCAGATCAGGTGAGGATCGTTACGGCGAGCCCGGCAGCGGGATCCCACTGACCTGACGACGCAGCCACAAACCCTACCGACCGGCAACAACCGTTCGAGACAGGTTACTCGCCGGTCATGTCAGGTGCCCTTCGCATACACACCGGCCCAATCTACAGGGTGAGGACCAGCGCTCGAATCGTCGTGGGCAGGACAAGGCGTCACCGTCGCGATGATGAGAGGAGGATCACCACATCACTGCGATGATCACGTTGAGGATGCCGAGTCCGCCGGCAACGTGAGCGAGCGCAGCGGTCGAACCCGGGTTCTGCTTCTCCTTCTTCAGACCGACGATCGCGACAGCGAGGATGATCAACGCGATGACGAGTTTGATGCCGATCTTCATGTGGTTGACGTCGGCATCATCGGCCTCGTTGAGCCCCACGAGCGCGAGACCGGTCACCACCTGAAGGATCGCGCCGTGCAGCATGCCCATGACGACACGCGGGTCCTTGATGACCGCGAGCCACGAGCCGATGATTCCGGCGAGGCCGATGAAGTGCAGGATCAGAAAAATCTTGATGGCAACGTCCATGTCCGCAATCCGAACATTCCGGGCGTGCTCTGTCCAGTAAGGCAGCACTCAGCAGATGATGGGCGTCACGACTGCTCGCGGTACCACTCGATGAGTTCCGGAACGTCGAGCGCCGTTCGCTCGACAGTCACCGCGGCCTCGGTTCCCTGCAAAATCCGTTTGATGGGGACCTCGAGTTTCTTGCCGGTGCGGGTGTGCGGGATCCCGGGTGCGGCGATGATGTCGTCGGGCACGTGCCGAGGTGAGATCCGCGTCCGAAGTTCTGTGCGGATCCGCTCACGGAGAGCCTCGTCGAGGGTCACACCGTCGGCGAGAACGACGAACAGCGGCATCCAGTACCGGCCGTCGGGTCGCTCGACACCGAGCGCGAGGGCCTCGACCACCTCGGGCAGATCTTCGACCACCTGGTAGATGTCGGCCGTGCCCATCCGGATCCCGTGCCGGTTCAACGTCGCGTCGGAACGCCCGTGCATCTGGACGGAGCCACGCTCTGTGATGGAGATCCAGTCGCCGTGCCTCCATACGCCGGGATAAGCGGAGAAGTAGGCGTCGTGGAGGCGGGTGCCGTCGGGGTCGTTCCAGAAGCGCACCGGCATCGACGGCATCGGCGCGGTAACCACGAGCTCGCCCACCTCGCCGCGCACCGGACGGCCCGCGGCATCGAATGCATCGACTGCGACGCCGAGACACGGCACCGACAACTCCCCCGGCCACACCGGCATGGTCCTGACCGACCCGATGAACGCCGACACCACGTCGGTGCCGCCGGTGATCGACATGACCTGGACCCGCTCGCCCACATTCTCTCCGAGCCACAACGACGACGTGGGCGGCAGCGCCGAGCCGGTGACCCCGACACCACGGAGAGCGGACAGGTCGTGGTCGCGGCGCGGAACGACGTCGGCTTTGATACACGCGAGGACATATCCGGGACTCGTCCCGAACACAGTGACGTGTTCGTCCGCCGCGATCCGCCACAGCCGGTCGACGTCCGGGTACGAGGGAGCACCGTCGTAACTGACGATCGTGGCGCCGACGAGCAGCCCGGCAGCGAGAAAATTCCACATCATCCAGCTCGGGCTCGTATACCAGAAGTATGTGTCGCGGGGGCCGATGTCGAGGTGCAGCGACAGCGCCTTGAGATGCTCGAGCAGCACTCCACCATGTCCGTGCACGATGCCCTTGGGTAGGCCGGTGGTGCCGGACGAGAACACCGTCCACAGCGGGTGGTCGAACGGCACCGGGACGGGCTCGAACTCGTGCTCACCGGCAGTGGCCTCCTCCCATGTGAGCAGGCCGGGGTCGAGCAGGGTGTCGCCGGAGGCAGCACCGCCGGTCACGAGCACCGTGGCTTCGAGCCCCGGCATCCGCTCGCGCAACCAGGCGACCTCGGCAAGTCTGTCGTGCCGGCACCCGTTGTACCGGTAGCCGTCCGCGGTGACGAGAATTTTGGGATCCAGCTGTCCGAGGCGGTCGAGCGCGGCGGGGGCTGCGTAATCCTGCCCGCACGCCGACCACACCGCTCCGACGCCGGCGGTGGCGAGCAGCGCGACGATCGCTTCGGGAATGTTGGGCAGATACCCGACGACTCGGTCGCCCGGTTTCACCCCGTACTCGCGGAGCGTGGCCGCGAGGGCCGCGGCCCGGCCGTGCAGTTGCGTCCACGATGTCTCTCGGCGCTGTCCGTCCTCGTCGACGTGGATGATCGCCGGGCGATCGGCACGAGCGTTCCGGAAGACGTGCGACGCGTAGTTCAGCCGGGCACCGGGGAACCACACGGCCCCGGGCATGGCGGAGTGGGCGAGTGCGGGCCCGGGATCGGTGCCGCCGCGGATCTCGAACCAATCCCACACTGCCTGCCAGAATTCCGAGGGATGCTCGATCGACCACTGCCAGAGTGCCTCGTACTGCGGTAGTTCCACGGCGTGGCGTTGCTCGACGAAACGGCCGAACGCCGTCACCCTCGCTTCGGCGAGGTCCACTTCGCTGGGAACCCACTGTGGACGCACCATCATCGTCACCTCCGTTCCGGCTCGACCTCCACGCGCCCCGATCGGAACCCGTTGGCGCGCGCTTCCACCGATCGGTGCAGGATCTGTTCGGCGTGTCGCAGCACCGGCGCATCCACCATCTGTCCCTCGAACCGGAACGCGCCCCGTGACTCGGGCACTGCCGCAAGGACCCTGCGAGCCCATTCGACCGATTCCTCGCTCGGCGTGTAGGCCTCACGGATGACCCCCACTTGATCGGGGTGGATCGCCACCTTCACATCGAACCCGACCGCGACCGCGTCGAGTGCCTCGCTGCGCAATCCGGCGTGGTCGCCGATGTCGAGACAGGCGGCGTCGAGAGCCCAGCGGCCGTACGCCTTCGCGGCGAGCAGCACCGACGACCTGACGTGTTTCGCGACGTCGCGGTAGGTGCCGTCCGCGTGCCGGATGCTCTGTCCGCCGAGCCCCACGGCGAGGCCCTCCGCGCCCCACATGACACCGATCGTGCCCATGGCCAGCGCGATGTCGGCGACCGCGAGCGCTCCACGCGGTGACTCGACGAGCGCAATGACCTCGCGTGGGGCGAGAGCCGTCACCTGCTCCGGAGATTCGCATCGTGCGAGCATCAGCCGGGTGTACGGCGAGTTCGCCAGAGCCCGCAGGTCCAGGTAGTGGTCTTCGGTGCCTGCCGGATTGATCCGGACCACGGTGCGCGCCGGGTCGAGAGACCGGTCCAGAAGAGTGCGGCGGGCGTACTCCTTGTCGGCCGGCGCGACACTATCGTCGAGATCGAGCACGACGACATCGGCGGTAGCGGCGGCCTTGCCGTAGCGCTCGGGTCGATCGGCCGGGCAGAACAGCCATGCCGGCCCCGGGATCACACTCATGTCGTCGACCTTCCTGTCCGTCCATTGTGCCGGTAGCGCACATGTCGATGATGCCGTTCCGCACACGTCCGGTCACAACCTGCGACACACCTGTGATCGCAGACGACGATGGCCTCGCCCGGTTGATCCGGGCGAGGCCATCGGCTGCTCGTTGTCTTCAGGGAGCGTCGTACATCAACGCTTCTCTCTGGTCATCGATGTGTAGAGCAACGTCAGGATCACTGCGGCCGCGATACTGATGATCCACCGGATCCAGTCGATGCCACCGGTATCCGCGTTTCCTTCCGACGAGATCGCGCCCCAGACCCAGTAACCGATGAGAGCACCGACGATGCCGATGATCACCGTGATGAGCATGCCCATCGACTGCTTCCCCGGGATCACGAGCCGGGCCAAGACACCGATGACCGCACCGAAGATGATTGTGCCGACGATTTCCCAGAACATCCCGAGCTCCTCTCGTAGACGATCTTGCCGCGACGAACTGCACTCCAGTGTGTACGTCCCTGTGCTGTCTGCGGGGCAAATTCCGAAGATCGATCACCGAACGTTGCGTTGTGGCAACCCGTTCACGATGTGTGAACGATCACTCCGCGGAGATTCTTACCGTCCCGGAGATCCTGATAACCCTGGTTGACCTCGTCCAAGGTGTAGCGGGTGGTGACCAACTCGTCGAGCTTCAGCTGCCCGGCGTCGTAGAGGCGCAGGAGACGCACGATGTCGTACTGCGGGTTGGCCGATCCGAACAGCGAGCCCTTGATGGTCTTCTGGAACAGCGTCAGGTCGGTGCCCGACACGTGAACCGTCAGTTTTTCGGGGTTGGCCAGTCCGGTGATCACCACGGTGCCACCCTTTCCGATGACCGCGGTTGCCGCAGAGACGACCTCCTCGTCGACCGTGCCCACCAGAATCAACGCAGCATCGGCGCCCTGGCCCCAGCTCAGTTCGTTGACCTTCTCCGCGGCCTCGGCTGCGGTCGCGAAGGCGTGGGTGGCCCCGAACTTCAGGGCAGCATCGCGTTTCATCTCGACGGGATCGACTGTCACCACGTACTTCGCGCCGGCGTGGACGGCACCTTGAACGGCATTGATGCCGAGACCGCCGATGCCGTAGATCACCACGATGTCGCCCGCGCGCACATCACCGGAGTACACCGCCGTTCCCCACCCGGACGGCACACCGCAACCGACGAGCACCGCCGTCTCGAGGGGCAGCCAGTCGTCGACCTTGACCACCGAATGCTGAGAGATCGTGGCTCGCTCGGAGAAGGTTCCCAACATGCACATGGCACCGAAATCAGTGCTGCCCGAATGGAAGCGAAAGGAACCGTCGGGCATCGACCCTTCGAGGATCGTTGCCCCCATGTCGCACAGGTTCTGCCGGCCGGTCGAGCAGTACCGGCACGTCCCGCAGTTGGGGATGAAGCTGCACACGACGTGATCTCCGGGCTTGACCTTGGTGACGCCGGGCCCGATCTCCTCGATGATCCCGGAGCCTTCGTGGCCGCCGACGATCGGATAGCGGGGCGGCAGATCGCCGTCGGTCAGGTGCAGATCCGAATGACACAGACCGGCAGCGGTGTACTTGATCAGCACCTCTCCCGGGCCGGGTCCGTCGAGTTCGAGTTCCATGAGTTCGAACGGTTTGCCGGCTTCGAGCAGAACTGCGGCTTTGGTTTTCATCTCGTCCTCCGTGTCCGACTGTCGTTTCGTACGGGTACCGCTACGTGTGGATCAGGACTGATCGACCTCCTGGAGAAGAAGCACCGACGCTTCACGCATCTCGACCTTGCGGATCTTGCCGGTGACCGTCATGGGGAACTCGTCGACGACATGGACATAGCGCGGGATCTTGTAGTGCGCGAGCTTGCCGGTGCAGAATGCGCGCAGTGACTGTGCGTCGAGTTCGTCGGCGTCCGCACGCAGGCGCACCCACACCATCAACTCCTCGCCGTATTTCGCATCCGGAACACCTACGACCTGGGCGTCGACGATGTCGGGGTGGGTGTAGAGGAATTCCTCGATCTCACGCGGATAGATGTTCTCACCGCCGCGGATGACCATGTCCTTGATCCGGCCCGTGACCGAGACGTATCCCTCGGCGTCCATCACG
Source organism: Rhodococcus sp. NPDC060090 (assembly GCF_042729855.1). NCBI lineage: Bacteria > Bacillati > Actinomycetota > Actinomycetes > Mycobacteriales > Nocardiaceae > Rhodococcus > Rhodococcus sp. NPDC060090. Next base: position 10,204 of record NZ_JBHWXB010000011.1, read on the forward strand.
CCGATATCGCCGGTGTGCATCCACCGGGCCGCATCGATCGCGTCGGCCGTCTTTTCGTGGTCGTTCCAGTAGCCGAGCATCACCGAATAGCCACGAGTGCACAGCTCCCCCGTCTCACCTCGCGGCACGGTGAGTCCGGTGCTCGGATCGACGATCTTGACCTCGATGTGAGGCCCGACCCTCCCGACGGTCGACACCCGCTGCTCGATGGTGTCGTCGCTGCGGGTCTGCAGCGACACCGGGGAGGTCTCGGTCATCCCGTAGCAGATGGACACCTCGCTCATGCCCATACGCTCGATGACCTGCTTCATCACCTCCACCGGACACGGGGAGCCCGCCATGATGCCGGTGCGCAGGGAGGACAGATCGACGGTGTCGAAGGACGGGTCGGCGAGCTCGGCGATGAACATCGTCGGGACTCCGTACAGGGAGGTGCAGCGCTCCTCGGCGACAGCTGCGAGGGTGGCGGCAGCTTCGAAGGCCGGCGCGGGGATGACCATGGTGGCACCGTGACTCGTGCATGCGAGATTGCCCATGACCATGCCGAAGCAGTGATAGAAGGGAACCGGGATGCACACCTTGTCCTGCTCGGTGTAATGGCACAGTTCGCCGACGAAGAACCCGTTGTTGAGGATGTTGTGGTGACTCAGGGTGGCGCCCTTGGGGAATCCGGTGGTTCCCGAGGTGTACTGGATGTTGATGGCGTCGTCCGGCGACAGGTCGCGCGCGGCAGCATCGAGTGCGCCCCGCCCGGTGCCGAGCGCCGAGCGTCCCGAGGCCACGAGCTCGTCCCACTCGGGGCGGCCGATCAGGACCACCTGTTCGAGCTCGGGGCACTCGCCGCGGACCTCACCGATCATTGCGGCGTAGTCGGAGGTCTTGAATTCCGGTGCGGAGATCAGCATCCGGATGCCCGCCTGCGCGAGCACGTACTGCAGTTCGTGGGAGCGGTACGCGGGGTTGATGTTGACGAGAATCGCGCCGATCTTGGCGGTGGCGTACTGCACGAACGTCCATTCCGCGCAGTTGGGTGCCCAGATTCCCACGCGGTCGCCCTTGCGGATACCCGCGTTCAGCAGGCCCAGTGCGAGTGCGTCGATCTCGGCGGCGAGTTCGGTGTACGTCCAGCGTCGTCCGGTGGCGCGCTCGACGAGTGCGTCGCGAGCGCCGTGGCGTGCGACGGTGCGGTCGAGGTTGTCGCCGATGGTGTCGCCCAACAGCGGAACATTCCACGCGCCCGAGTCGTAACTGGGAAGTGCGGGGGCGGTGATACCGGTCATCTCGACTCCTGAGGTGGCGGCCGGACAGGACGGGGGCTCTCCCACCATCCTCGTCTTTTCGAGGCCGCAGGTGTGCGGATTCTGGACAGCTGCCGACGGTAGAAAGGCGCCTCCCCCGGATGTCGGGGAAGGCGCCCGTTCCTACAGTGCGCGATCGCGGGTTTCGACGAGGGCCGCGGTGCAGACGAGGCTCACGAGGCCGATCACGACGAGCATGATGCCGATCGCGATACCGCCGTACGCCGCAGCGAGAGGCGCGGCGAGCATCGGCGGGATGGCCCCGCCGAGCACACCGGCAAGGTTGTAGCCGAGTCCGGCGCCGGTGTAGCGGTACCGGGTGTGGAACATCTCGGGCAGCAGCGCACCGCACGGTCCGTACGCGATACCGAAGATCGCGAGGGTGACCATCATGCCGACGATGAACGCGGCGGGGGAACCCGTGTCGAGCAAGGGGAACAGTGCCAGCGCCCAGACGACGGAGAACGCGCACGACACCATGATCACGCGTCGACGGCCGAACCGGTCGGAGTAGAGGGCGGACAGCACGATCGCCGCGCCGAAGACCAGCGACGACGCGATACCCACCATCAGCACGAACGGCCGGTCGAAGCCGAGGGTCGTCGTCGCATAGCTCGTGAGATATGCAGTACCCAGGTAGAAGAACGCGAACATGATCGACAGCGCGCCGGCCGCGAGGAAGATCTCCTTGGACTGATACCGCAGAGCGTCGAGGAACGGCAGGGAACGCTTCTCCTCGGGTTCTGCTGCGCGGGATGCAGATTCGGCACGGAAGACCGGTGTCTCCTCGATCGCCAGGCGCATGTAGAGGCCGATGCCGACGAGAACGATGCTGAACAGGAACGGGATTCGCCAGCCGTAGGTGAGGAATGCCTCGTTGGTATCGCCGAGCGCGAGCCCTGTGAACAGGAACGTTGCGCTCGAGAGCGCGAATGCGATGGCCGGGCCGAGCTGCGGGAACATCGCATAGAGCCCCCGTTTGCCCGGCGGGGCGTATTCGGCCGTGAGCAGTGTGGCACCGGCCCATTCACCGCCGACCGCGAAGCCCTGCGCGAACCGTAGTAACACCAGGATGATCGGGGCTGCGATTCCGATAGTGCCTGCCCCGGGTAACAGACCGATGAGCAGGGTCGAGATGCCCATGAGGAGAAGGGTCGAGACGAGGGTCTTCTTGCGGCCGATGCGGTCGCCGAAGTGGCCGAAGAGCATGGCCCCGACGGGGCGGGCGATGAACGCGACAGCGAACGTAGCAAACGACGCGACCGTGCCCGCGGTAGCACCGAGCGCCGGGAAGAACACCGTGGGAAACACGAGTGCCGCAGCCGTGCCGTAGATGAAGAAGTCGTAGAACTCGATCGTCGTGCCGATGCAGCTCGCGATCGCGACACGTCGTATACCGGGGCCTCCGGTCTGTCCGGGTCCTGTCCCGGCGGCGGGGCCGGAATCCCCGGCCGCCGCCTGCCCTGTCGGCGGCTTACCCGCCCCGGGTGTCGACACAGTGGTCACGTCGGTCCTCCGTTGTCCGTCCGAACCGCGGCCGGGAAACGTCGCCGCGGGTTGGATGAAAACTAGTGATCCGACTCACCCCCTCACCACCCCCGAAAGGGGGTGTCAGTGAGGGGGGTCACATAGTGCGCCGAACGAACTACTTTGACGGTGTCAGTTTCCGGACGCGCCTGCGAGCTCCGCGCGCATCTCCCGCCACACCGTCGCGTACGAGTCGATGCTCCCGGCCGTCGCCCATGCGAGCGAGCCGCCCTTGATCTTCTCGAGTGCCTCCGCGAACAGATCCTGGTACCGCGACAGTCGCGGAACGAACGCGGACACGTCGTCGAACAGGTTCTGAGCCTTCCGATCGACATCGATCAGTGCGTCGAGAAACCCGTCCGCATCCGGGTCTTCGAGGAGCGTCGAGAGCGACTCGTCGAGCGGGCCGAACTGCTCGAACAGATCCGCAATGGAGTCCTCGTCGATGGATACACGCTCTGCGTCGAGCTGGTCGGACAGTTCCGCAAACCCCTTGTCGGTCAGCGCGACACCGCCGTCCGACGACGCAGCCTTACCCTGTTCGACGAGCACCGCGAGCGCGGCCTGCCCGGACGAGACCGACACCCCCAGGTGAGCCGCCAGCACCTCCGCCGTGACCTGCTTCTTCAACCGCACCGTCTGCAGCAGTGCCAACTCGTCCACGTTGCCCGCGAAGGCCATTTCTCACTCCTCGTCACCCCATCGGGGCTCTGGCCGGGCGGGTCGAGCCCGCATCACGTACGAACCGGGATCGGTTCGGCCTCGATTCTCACCCACCGGACCCACGGCCGGTGTCGGCGCCCTCCACTGCGACCCTCTCGCTGGTGTCCTTGAGCTCGACTCCCGAGCGCCCCAACCGTCGCGCGCCGTCGACCAGACTCGTCACCACCCGCGCCGCCTGCGCGTACCCGAGGCCGTCCGGTGGGTGCACGTTCGAGACGCAGTTGCGCTCGGAATCGGAGCGGCCGGGCCTCGGATGGTGCGTCACGTAGAGCCCGAGGCTGTCGGCGAACGACAGTCCCGGCCGCTCTCCGATGAGCACGACCACGGTCTGCACGTCGAGCGCCGCACCGATGTGGTCGCCGAGCGCGACGCGCGCCGAGGTCGCGATGACCGGCTGTGCGACCGACAGGTGACGCGGCAGCGCATCCACGATCGCCCTCGCGGCGGGTACACCGTGCTCTTCGAGCGCATGCGCCGAAAGACCATCGGCGAGAACGATTCCGATGTCCGATGCGGAGGCGAGCAGATGCGCGAGACCGGTGGGGAGCCGCCCGAGATCGGGTCGGCGAAGATACTCGCCGCGGTCGCACGCTCGACTCTGCACGATCAGCGGGGAGCCCAGGTTCGCGTGCTCCATCTGCTGTGTGAGCGCGGCGACGTCGAGTTCGCGGTGCACCGCGTCGCGAGCCGCGGCGTGCGCGGCACGGAATTCGAGGAGCCTTGAGGTGGGGAGCGCGTCGCCTGCACGTCCGAGTCCGATGCGTGCCCGCGTCGAGGTGCGCAGGGTCGTCCAGAGGTCACCTTCGCTACTGCCGTGATCGAGCGCGTTCACGCCCCCTCCCCGGTAAGTGCACGCAGCGGTGACGACTCGACGTCGACGGGAAGGATGCGACCGACATCGTCGGCCATGCCGAGGCTCTGCAGCCACGATTCGAACTCCGGCGCCGCGCGGAGCCCGAGGGCGCGCCGCGCATACAGCGCGTCGTGGAACGACAGGGACTGGTATCCGAGCATCACGTCGTCCGCACCGGGCACCGTGATCACGAACGACACTCCGGCGACGCCGAGCAGCGTGAGGAGAGTATCCATGTCGTCCTGATCTGCCTCGGCGTGGTTCGTGTAACAGACGTCGACACCCATGGGCAGGCCCAGCAGCTTCCCGCAGAAGTGATCTTCCAATCCGGCTCGGATGATCTGTTTGCCGTCGTAGAGATACTCCGGGCCGATGAAGCCGACCACGGTGTTGACGAGCAGCGGATCGAACTCGCGTGCCACCGCATACGCGCGGGCTTCGAGGGTTTGCTGGTCGACGGGACGGCCGTCGGTGCCGAGGTGCGCACCCGCCGACAGCGCCGAGCCCTGTCCGGTTTCGAAATACATGACGTTGTCGCCGACGGTCCCGCGCGAAAGCGACCTACCCGCGTCGTTCGCTTCCCCCAGCAGCCCCAAGTTCACCCCGAAGCCCTCGTTTGCGCCCTGGGTGCCAGCGATCGACTGGAACACCAGGTCGACGGGGGCACCCGCCTCGATCAGGCCGAGCGTGGTGGTGACGTGCGAGAGCACACACGACTGCACCGGGATGTCGAACCGCGTCCGGATGTCGTCGAGCAGGTGCAGCAGCTCCGACGTCGCGTGGGGTGAGTCGGTGGCGGGGTTGATGCCGATGACCGCGTCGCCGCACCCGAGCAACAGCCCGTCGAGAACTGCCGCGGCGATTCCCCGGGGGTCGTCGGTGGGATGGTTGGGTTGCAGGCGGGTCGCGAGACGACCGGGCAACCCGACAGTTGTGCGGAACGACGACGTGACCTCGACCGCGCGGGAGATGGCGACGAGATCCTGATTCGACATGAGTTTACTTACGGCCGCGACCATTTCGGGAGTCAGCCCTGGCGACAGCGACGCGAGAGTGGCGGCGGCGCTGGGGCGGGAGACGGTGTCGAGCAGCCAGTCGCGGAGGCCGCCGACGGTGAGGTGCGCAACCGGTCGGTACGCGTCGGCGTCGTGCCGGTCGAGGATCAACCGGGTGACCTCGTCGCTGTCGTACGGCACGACGGTCTCGGTGAGGAACGTATCGAGGGGAACCTCGGCGAGCGCCCATTGCGCGGCGACCCGTTCGGCTTCCGTCCCGGCGGCGCACCCGGCGAGTTCGTCCCCGGATCTGCGCGGGGTTGCCTTCGCCAGCAGGTCGACGATGCCGTGGAACTCGTACGTGGTCCCGGTGAGCTGTTGCCGGTACGTCGTCATCGACACCTCCCGCTCGTCTGCACTACGGACCCACATCGTCGCGCATTTCTTCGTCGGCGGCAGGAGCAACGGTGTGGTGTCCGATACGTACGCGCTACGCGGGCGGCACTACCCCCGGCACCGGACACGCATCCGAGGCGGTCGCTACGACGAGTGGTTCGACTGCCGGTCCGGGACGCGAGCCGGCATCCCAATTCTTGCCGAGCAGGGGTTGCTCGTCGTCGAACGACGCGTGTTCCTCGGGTGTGAAGGCGCGACCTCGGCTCAGGAACCGCAACCCTTCCGGTGTTTCGAGGCTGAATCCGGAACCGCGGCCCGGAACCACATCGAGGACCAGCTGCGTGTGCTTCCACACCTCGAACTGCGATCCCGAGATCCACACGGGCACTGCACTTTTCCCCGACGGAAGATCCGGTGCGGTCTCCCCCACCGCGAGGCGCAGGTCGAGAAGCCCGAGCAGCACATCGCGGTCGCCGACGATAAAATCCCCGTCGGGATAACACATCGGGGCAGAGCCGTCGCAGCAGCCACCGGACTGATGCATCATGAGCGGGCCGTGCCGGTCCGACAGGCGCCGGAGCAGATCGACGGCACCTTCGGTCGCAACGACACGAAGCGGTGAGGACATGAGGTGGTGGACCTTCCCGTCACCGAGCGAATGTACCCCTGGCTCGATTGATCGAGACGAAGGATACATTCGCTCGGACTCGGCCGGCGGTTATTCGAACGAGATCAGAAGAATCCCTGGGCCTTGGGGGCGTAGGACACCAAGAGGTTCTTCGTCTGCTGGTAGTGGTCGAGCATCATGTGGTGGTTCTCGCGGCCGATGCCCGACTGCTTGTAGCCACCGAACGCGGCGTGCGCCGGATACTGGTGATAGGTGTTCGTCCACACCCGTCCGGCCTGGATCTCGCGACCGGCACGGTAGGCGACGCCGCCGTCACGCGACCACACACCGGCGCCGAGGCCGTAGAGCGTGTCGTTGGCAATCTTGATCGCGTCGTCGAAGTCACCGAACGACGTGACCGACACGACCGGTCCGAAGATCTCCTCCTGGAAGATGCGCATCGAGTTGTCGCCCTGGAAGATCGTGGGCTGCACGTAGTATCCGCCCGACAGATCGCCACCGAGGTCGGCGCGCTCACCACCGGTGATCACCTTGGCGCCCTCACTCTTGCCGATCTCGATGTACGACAGGATCTTCTCGAGCTGATCGTTGGACGCCTGCGCACCGATCATCGTGTCGGTGTCGAGCGGATTGCCCTGCTTGACTGCCTTCGTGCGGACCGCGGCGAGAGACAGGAAGTCGTCGAAGATGTCCTGCTGAATGAGGGCACGCGACGGGCACGTGCACACCTCACCCTGATTGAGCGCGAACATTGTGAAGCCTTCGAGCGCCTTGTCCTGGTAGTCGTCGTTCGCGGACAGGACGTCGGAGAAGAAGATGTTGGGGCTCTTGCCACCGAGTTCGAGGGTGACGGGGATCAGGTTCTGCGACGCGTACTGCATGATGAGGCGTCCGGTGGTGGTTTCGCCGGTGAACGCGATCTTGCGGATCCGGGGGCTCGACGCGAGCGGCTTGCCTGCCTCGACACCGAACCCGTTGACGATGTTGAGCACGCCCGGAGGCAGCAGATCGCCGATGATCGAGATCAGGTGGAGGATCGACGCAGGGGTCTGCTCGGCAGGCTTGAGGACGATCGCGTTACCCGCGGCCAGCGCCGGAGCGAGCTTCCATACGGCCATGAGGATCGGGAAGTTCCAGGGAATGATCTGGCCGACGACGCCGAGCGGTTCATGGAAGTGGTAGGCGACCGTGTCGGAGTTGATTTCCGAGATCGAACCTTCCTGCGCGCGAATGGCACCCGCGAAGTAGCGGAAGTGGTCGATCGCAAGCGGAATGTCGGCGTTGAGCGTTTCGCGGATCGGCTTGCCGTTGTCCCACGACTCGGCGAGCGCGATGGATTCGAGATTCTGCTCGATGCGGTCGGCGATCTTGTTGAGGATCACGGCACGTTCGGCGGGTGAGGTCTTGCCCCACGCCGGTGCGGCGGCATGGGCGGCGTCGAGTGCGAGTTCGATGTCCTCTTCGGTGCCGCGGGCGACCTCGGTGAACGCCTGGCCGGTCACGGGGGTGACGTTCTCGAAGTACTCCCCCTTCACCGGCGCGACCCACTGGCCACCGATCCAGTTGTCGTACCGGGACTGGAAGGACATGAGGGCGTCGGGTGAACCGGGACGGGCGTACACGGTCATGGTGCGTCTCCTGTTGCATCGAAGGTTCGAAGCTTGTGTGATTCGGAACACTACGAACGCGAAGGTTGCAACTACGTTGCGAGCTGCCTGTCCAACCGGTCGATCTTCGCCTTCACCTGCACGTACTGCGGCGAAGTCGGGGCGAGGGTGGTCAGATACGCCGACCACGCCGCCAGATCGTCGCGCCCGTGGATCGAGGCCGTCCACCGGGCGAGTAGGTCTCCGTCACCGCCGCGCAGCAATGCCGCCTGCACCCGCGTGCGCAGGTCGTCCCTGATCTCCTCGACCCCCGGCGCACCGGAACCCGGCAGCACCGGGCCGCTGTAGAGACGGACGGCCGATGCGGTGTCACCGCGATCGAGCGCGCGGCGCACATCTGCAACGTCCGTGTCGAGCACGGTGAGCAGCCGATACGGCCGCGATCCGAGATGCTCCGACCCGAGCACTTTCCGCAGACGCGACATCTCGGCCCTGATGGTGACGGAATCGAGTTCACTCTCGTCGAGTAGCACGGCCAGCCGGTCCGAGCTCAGTCCCTCGGGATGATCGGCGAGAATCAGCAGGATCTCGGCGTGCCGCTGCGACAGCGGCACTCGGGTACCCCCGCGGTGGAGCATGGGCCGACCCGATCCGAACGTCCCGAGACGAGGCGAGGGCGAACCGAACAGGTGCGGCGAGGTCAACATGTGCAGCCGAAGCTCGGCTTCGGCTGCGGCCACGGTTGCGCGGACGAGCTGCAAGACCTCCGGCACCGCCACCCGCGACCCGCCCGTAATGTCGATGACCCCGAGAATCCGTCCGCTGGTCGGGTCGTGAACCGGGGCTGCCGAACAACTCCAGTCGTGCACCGTCCGGTTGAAGTGCTCGGCCGCGAAAATCTGCACCGAATGATCGAGTGCCAGAGCGGTTCCCGGGGCATTGGTGCCCACGCAGTCTTCGCTCCAGTCCGCTCCTTCGACGAAGCTCATGGTCTGCGCGCGGTCGCGCGCGCTGTGATCACCCTCCACCCACAACAGCCGGGCTTGTTCGTCGCTGATGGCGACGAGCAGACCGCTGTCGGCAGCATCCTCGACGAGGAGCTTGCGCACGACCGGCCGGATCAGGGCCATCGGATGATCGGCTCGGTGCTGCTCGAGATCGTGGCCTGCGAGGAGTCCGGGTTGCTCGACCAGGTCGGGGTCGATGCCCCGCTGCAGGCTCCGGAGCCAGGAGTCGTGCACGATCGAACGCACACCGTCGGGTCGCTCTCGCCCCGATGCGCCGACGACCGTGCCGTGCGCACGGAGCACCGCTCGCGCATGCGCAACTGCGTCTTCACCCGGGCGCAGCGCCACCCAAGGGTTGGTCGTCGCGGTCCCACGATCAGTCATCTGCCGGCGCCCTCCTTGCCGACACTGTAGTCCGGATCACAACAGGTGTGTGCTGCCGGTGACTCGGCTCGATCCGGCGGCGAAGCGGTGAGCGAGCATCACCGCGGTCGCATGGGGGCCTCGGCTCGGCACCTCGGGAAAGACGGAGGTGTCGACGACGCTCAGCCCGTCGATGCCGTGGACTCGGCAGTTCTCGTCGACCACGGAGTTCTCGCCGTCCCCCATGCGACACGTACCGGACAAGTGCAGCGACGTCCCGAGGTGGGACGCGAGCCACGCGTCGCTCGGTCCGCGCCGCCCGGATCCGACGTCCGCACTGCCGGGCGCGACGACATCGCGCATGTCTGCGAGAAGATCGGCTGCCGCGCGGACACCGTCACGCAACGTGTCGCGGTCGTCGTGATGGAGGAGATAGCGGTAGTCGAGGACGGGCGGCGCCGACGGATCGTTCGGATTCAACATCACGCTTCCGCGACTGCGGGGGCGCGTGAGCACGACGCCGAGAATCGGGTCGGCGACACCGCTCCCGGGTATCGCCGCACCGAACGGCACCGTGTACGGACGGAATTCGAGGGCATCGGTGTGCAGCACGGATTCGAGGAGCGGCGCGCGCAGGGGAACGTTGTCTCGATATCGGTACGGCACAGCAATTTCCGGATGATCACTGAAGCCGTCGCCTATCCCGGCGAGGTGGTGGACGACCCCGAGTCCCAGACCGCGCAGTTGCGACGCCGGTCCGATTCCGGACAGCATCAGCAACTGCGGTGAGCACACCGCACCGGCACACACGACGACGTGCCCGGCCTCGATCCGGCGGATGTTCGTCCCGTCGGCGATCTCGACCCCGGTCGCGCGCCCCTCCGACACGACGATCCGGACGACCTGGGTGCCGGTCTGCACCGACAGATTGGGTCGGCCCATCGCGGGCAGGAGATAGGCGAGGCCGGGACCGTGTCGCACGCCGTCGCGGACGTTCATAGGCACACGGCCGACTCCCACCGGCCCTGGCGCGTTGAGATCATCGACCGAGCGGTGCCCTGCCGCCACCGCAGCGGAATGGAACGCGGCGGAGACGGGATGGAGACGGTCGGGCGGTGTACGCATCACCGGAATCGGGCCGTCGCCGCCGTGCACCGAATCGGCGAAGTCGGCATCCGATTCGATGGCCCGGAAGTACGGAAGCACCTCGTCGTGCGACCAGGATCGTGGCCAATGCCCGAGATCATCCGGGCGCGCACGGATGAAGTACGCACCGTTGACCGCGCCGGAACCACCGAGTCCGCGGCCGCGCACGACGGTCGCGTCGCGTCCTTCCGCCAGGTGAGCGGAATAGGCTGCGATCCAACCACTCTCGGGCCCGACCGGGAGTAGCGCAGCGTCACGCAGCTCCGACGGAAGGGTGGGTCCCGCGTCGTATCCTCGGCCCGCTTCGAGCAGCAACACCGAACGGTCCGGATCGTCGCTGAGTCTCGCGGCGACCACGCTGCCACAACTGCCCCCGCCGATCACCACAATGTCGGCATGCTGCGGGAGCATGTCAGTTCCGGATGTCAGGGATCAGTGCCGACGGATCGCGGGCGTCGATCGCGCCTTTCCACAGGCCTGCGCCGTACGCGAGGTCGTCGAGTCGTTTGTAGAGCACGTACCTGATCGGATCGACACCGCCCTCCTCGCGGTGGCCGGCCCAATCCCAGATCCCCTCGGCCACAGCGAAAGCCAGAACAGCGCGCCGAACCTTCGAGGAGAACAGCGACGCGACCACGGTCACCGGCCAATAATGTCGGCACACCGCCGACGCGACCTGCCACAGACCTCCGGCGAACCCTTGGGCGGTGAGTACGGCTGCGATCCGGGTCGGCTGGTCGAGTTCGGCGAACATCCGACGCAGCCGCACGAGCGTCACCACTTGGGTGAGCAGTGCGCCCACCGCACCGACCCGGGTGAAGGTCGCAAGCGCGAGACACGCGAGGAGAGTCCAGATCGACATCACCATCGGCGGCACCGATCCCGGGTGGCGAGCGGCCAGCGGGGCAGCGCCCGTTCCGTAAAATGCTTTGCGGGTGATCCAGTTCCGGAACTTGGTCCGATGATCGTGTGCGACACGGGCGATGGGTTCGTACCGTAGCCGCCAACCCTCGGTCTGCAGTCGCCAGCACAGGTCGACATCCTCCGCCACCTGCATCGACTCGTCGAATCCCCCGCACGCCTCCAGTGCATGACGGCGCACGAGCAGAGCCGCACTCGGCACATAGGAGACGGGGCCGCCCGCTACCACCGCGGACTCGCGCCGCCCCAGGTCCAGCGACGACCTCGAGTGCTCGTACCGGGCGAGCACACTGTTGTCCGGATCGAGCGCGACGATGCGCGGGGCCACGAGAGCGACCGCCGGGTCGCTGAAGTGCCCGAGGCTCGCTTCGAGCCACCCGAGCCGGGGTACGACGTCGGAGTCGAGAAACGCCACGAACTCCGTTGATGCGTCGCGTAATCCGGTGTTCCGTGCAGCGGCAGGCCCCCGCGACACATCGTGCCGAAGCACACGAACCTTGCCCTTCTCGGGCGTCTTGATGGGAATGTCGGAGCCGTCGTCGACGACGATGACCTCGTGCCCCTGCAACGCCTGCAACAGCCGTCGCAGGCCCGCGTCGTTGTTCTTGGTGGGGATCACCACGGTGACGGTGGACGTCGACGGCAACACGGTGGGACGAGGGTTTCCGACCCCGGAGTCGAGCAGTCGCCTCGCGACGACCGCGGTTTGCGAATCGACGACTTCGAGGAAATCTCCGTCGATCATGGCTGCGGCAACGGGAGCCAGCTTGAGCATGCGGGTGGGTGAACCACCGATCAGGACACGGCCCGCAGCGAACTTGCGCACGCGCGGATCGATACGCACCCCGAAGCCGTCGGGAAGCCTGGCCAGTCGGGTCTGCGCTACGCGTGGTGACGTCGACCGACTCACCGCAGTCTCCCCTCCTTACCTGGCTGCCACTCGGCGACCTGTGCAGTCGCCCTGTCCATGAGCGCCGCGAACAGGACCGCGCCCCGGTCCGAGGAAGCGGATGTCGGGTCTCCGAGGACCCCGTTCGCGGACACCGAAACGATACCGGCTTCACGCAGTCGTGGCATCAAAGTGCTGATCGGATCTGTCGCGCCGGCAGCTGCACGGTTCATGTCCACCGTGTGCGGAGCGAGATGCAGCATGAGGCTGGTCTCGGATTCACCGGCGTGTGCGTCGGCACCCGGGACCGCGCAGGCGAGCCACGCGGCGTCGCGACCTTCGTATCGCAGCAGGGTCACCGCCTCCGCCAGCGGATATGCGTTGCCACCGTGCCCGTTGACGAACACCACCCGATGCGCCCATCGGCACACCGATCGGCCGTATTCGACGATGAGTGTCTTCAGCGCCTCGGCGCCGATGGACACGGTGCCCGCGAACGCTTCGTGTTCCCCGCTCGCCCCGTAGGCGACGGCAGGCATGATCGCGACGTCGGGCAGCGCCTCGGCGACGGCCGTGGCGATTCGTGTGTCCGTGTCGAGAGGCAGGTGGGGGCCGTGCTGCTCGAACGCACCTACGGGAACGGCGACCGTCACTACTCCGGATTCGACGTCCGGCCAGTAGGCGTTGGCAAGCTCCCGTGTCACCGCTCCGATGCTAGGGGGTGGCGGGAGCGCCGCCGTCACCCGGTCGACTACCGCAGCGATGAGACCGTGCGGCAGTCGCCGGGTCGGCGCGGCGGTCGTCAGACCAATCGGCGAGGAATCGTGCGGTTCCAGTTCTCGGAGTGGATGCGTCTGCTGGTGTCGTGGAAGCGATCGAACTCGTACGCGTCCAACTGTGCGGTGATCACGAAGTCCTCGGGAGTCGAGGTGAGCACCGTGCGGGTGCGGACCTCGGTTTGCCAGTCGCCACGTCCTATATAGCGGACCGTCTGGGTCTCACCACGAGCGGACTCGACGTCGTTGCCCTGGAAACTGAACCATTCGGTCGTGGCCCGCCTCAGTACGGTTCCTGTTTCGTCGATGACGAACTCGCCCTGGTCGTCCTTGATTTCCAAGGTTGTGACTGCGGTTTCGAGATCGCGTGTGGTGCGCCAGTGGTGTTCGCCCGTCTCGATCTGGGTGACGCTCAACGGCTCCGCGGCCTCGGGTTCACCGAAGGGGCGAAGCCCCGCGTCGTCGGCGTCGCGGCGGGGCCGGACCGGGAGCATCACGCGACTGCTGCCGGTCGTCACCGTGAGTGTCGTCGCTTCCGGTGACGGCCACACGAGCGGGAAGTACGAGGTCGAGATGGACAGTCGAATCCGATGCCCGATCGGAAACTCGTGGGCCATGCCGTTGAGCTTCACCCGCACCTCGTACCGACGGCCGGGTTCGAGGGGCTGCGGGTCGGCGCTTCCGTCGCGGTGTGTGAGGTTGAGCAGTCCGTAGGTGACCCGCGTCGCCTGCCCATCGGGTGCGACGTCGCTCAGCCGGACCGCGACCATCGCGACCGGCTTGTCTGCGGCGACCGTCAGGTCGACCTTCGGCAGACCCACTACCTCCAAGGACTCACCGAGGGGTTCCGTCTCGAACACCAGCGCGCCACCGTCCTCTTCACGCTGGTCGGACGGCAGGTCGGGGGTTGCGGCATACGATGCCCACTTTCCGCCCGCCATACCCGAACTCATCGGAGACCGCACGGTGAGGTCGCGGCGCACCGCGGTGTCGGACGTGGCCTCGGGGTCGAGAGCGAACCGGGTGAGGGTGTACTCCCGGGTGTCGAGGTGGGGGGACGGCCAGGACGGCTCACTGATCCATCTGCCGGGGCGTTCCGGATAAGACGGGTTGGGTGGGACGCTGTCCTGGCGCCACATGCGAAGCATGGGCTCGTCCATGACCCCGTTGTCGATGCCCTTGAGCCAGTAGTCCCACCACCGCACGACTTCCTGCAGGAACCCGATCGCGGGCCCGGGTACACCCTGATGTGGATACTTGTGTCCCCATGGGCCGATGAGCCCCTTCCGCGGCACGTCGAGATTCTCCATCAAGCGGAAGATGGCGTTGGTGTAGCCGTCGGCCCAGCCACCGACCGCGAAAACCGGACATGCGACGTCGGCGTAGTTCTCGTTGACGGAAGCACGCTTCCAGTAGTCGTCGCGGTGCTGGTGGGAGAGCCACTTCTCCACCCACAGACCGCTGTTCTGCACACGATCGAGCCACATGTCGCGCCATGCGTCGCCGACGATGGCCGGATCCGGCGGCATGCTGTTGAACGCAAACATCACGGTTGCCTCCGACAGATTGTCGGACAGCAGACAGCCCCCCATGTAGTGCATGTTGTCGACGTACAGGTCGTCGGTGGCCGATGCACTGATGATCGCTTTGAGCGCAGGCGGACGTTTGGCAGCGACATGCAGGCTGTTGAACCCGCCCCAGGAGATTCCCATCATGCCGACGTTGCCGTCGCACCACGGCTGTTTCGAGATCCAGTCGATCACCACGCACGCGTCGTCCTGCTCGGACTCGAGGTATTCGTCTTCGAGCACACCGCCGGAGTTGCCGCTCCCCCGAAGGTCCACTCGGACGCTCGCGTATCCATGGCCTGCGATATAGGGGTGGTTGAGGTCGTCGCGTGCACGTGTGGTGTCGCGGTGGCGATAAGGAATGTACTCCAGCACAGCCGGAACGGGATTGCTCTCTGCATCCTCCGGCAGCCAGATTCGGGCGGACAGCCGGACCCCGTCCGGCATGTCGATGAAGGTGTTCTCGATGACACGCACCTGGTGGGGAAAGGACGTCACGGTGTGCATACAGGCCGCTCCTATTCCTGGACCGGTTCGATGTCGAAGGGCAGCAACTCGGTGGCACGTTCGAACGACCGCGCAAGTTCATCCGTGGAGCCTGCACCGATGGACAGCGTCGCCAAATTCGTTCGGTATCCGTCCTGGTTCGGCAGTTCGGACAGCCGATCCCCGGGCGCCACCTTGATCGCGACGACGGTCTCCGGCACCTGTTCACGGAGCCGCGAGAAGTCGTCGCCGCCGGGAACACCTCGCACGATTCCGTCGGAGTAGTACCCGATGTGGCACTGGGAGGCCACCGCGAACTTGCCCTGGCGGGGGACGATGCGCGGTGGTCTGCCGAGGGCCACGTCGATCGCCACTTCATGGTTGGAGGTTCCGTCGACCTTGATGAACAGGTCGCTGTGCGACTGCGAGATCCGCGTATTGACCTCGATGAGAGAAAGAGTGTCGGTCTCCTCGTCCCACATGAATTCGCTGTTGAAGCAGCCGTTGTCGAATTCGATGTGCCGCAGGTAGCGCTCGGTGAGGTCGATCATGCGCTGCTGCACCTCGTCAGGAACGGAGGAAGCGGGATAGTCGAGGCGGTCGAAGCTGTGCCCCTCCGCGTCCGTCCGCATGTCGAATACTCCGTGGATCTTGTACTCGCCTCGGAACATCGTCCCTTCGGGAGCGACCTGCCTGCCGGTGATGATCTGCTCGGCAAGGCACGACGTGCCGCCGCTGCCGCCCAACGCATCGGGGAGTTCGACGGTCGCCAACACTTCGTCGAACGCATCTCCCACCAGTCCGATGTTGGCGCGGATCTCCTCGAGGGCCGATGCGAACTGCTCCGCGTCGTGGATCTCGAAGCCCATCTGGGAGGAGTGCGACTTCACAGGCTTGATCCAGAAGGGAAAGTCGAGCTCGATCGTGTCGAGGGGGTTGTCGTCGAACGGATCGAACATCGAGAAGCCCGGAACGCACTCGGGGATGACCTCCCGCTGGGTGAGCCGGCTCCACGCCTTGTGTTCGCACTTCAGGACACTGCGCAGGCTCGGTGCAGGCAGTCCGCGTTCGGCTGCCAGGATCGGGGCAAGAACACTCGTCGGGAAGTCCCAGTGAGCGATGATCGCGTCGACGCTTCCGTCGAATTCGTCGAGTTGCTGCCGCGCCCTGTCGAGCAACTCACGAAACTTGTACGTGTCGGGGTCGACGAGGGAGTGGTAGTCGAGCAGTCCGTGAAATTCCAGTTCATCGGCGTCGCTGACCGTGCCGAGTTCTTCGCGTTGCTGGTCGGTCACGCCGAGGACGAATACATTCTTTGCCATCCAGAACGGATGCCCGCTCCGCGCGAGTGCAAACATCGGCCCGTCACGACGGGTGAGTACGCTCCCTGACGTGCAGATCGAACCTCGACCACTCGACGACCCGGATGTGCAGGAACTCATCGACGAGGTCCAGCTCGAATACGTTCGCCGCTACGGCAGCTACGACGACACCGAACTGCACCCGAACGAGTTCCTGGCACCACACGGCCTCTTCCTGCTCGCACACGAGCACGGGACGCCGGTGGGGATCGGCGGCTGGCGGGCCAAGGATTCGACGCACGCCGGTCTCCTTGACGGCGACGCAGAGCTCAAACGGATGTACGTGCGCACGGACGCTCGTCGGCGAGGCATCGCACGGCGTGTTCTCGACGCGCTCGAACGCACCGCCGCCGACGCCGGCCGACGACGTGTGATCTTGGAAACCGGCAGCGAGCAGCCCGAAGCCATCGCGATGTACGCGTCGGCCGGATACGACCCGATGCCCGAGCGCTACGGTCACTATGCCGACACAGAGGCCGCGTTGTACTTCTGCAAGAACCTGCCGCCGATCCGCCGTGCAACCGAGCACGAACTGCCCGCCCTGCAGGACATCGAACGTGCTGCCGGGCAACCGTTCGCCGACATCGGGATGTCGTTGGTGGCGGACGACGAACCGCCCACGATCGCTGAGCTCCGAACCTACCTCGATGCCGCCCGATGCTGGGTGTATGTCGACGAAAAGAACTACCCGATAGGATATCTCGTCGCTATAGATGTCGACGACGGACTCCACATCGAACAGGTGTCGGTGCACCCGGATGCCGCGCGACGCGGAGTGGGTCGAGCACTCATCGACCATGCCGCGGCGGGAGCACGCGATCGCGGTTGCGCCGCATTGACACTCACCACATTCCGCGACGTCCCGTGGAACGCGCCGTACTACGAGCGACTCGGCTTCGAGAACGTGGACGACACCCGTGTCACACCAGAGTTGGGGGCGATTCTCGCCGACGAGCGGGCACGTGGCATCGGGCAGTGGCCACGTATCGCGATGGTGCGCGCGCTCGACTGATCTGCGCTACCGCCCCGCCAGGGCCTGAACTTCGCGGGTCTCCTCGGAGGTCGGCGCACAGAGCAATCCCTCCCACGCATCGACAAGGGCGGGCAACTCGGTCGGCGCCAGTTCGGTCCCTGTGCGGGCGTACTGCGCGAGTGTTCCGAGCACACTCGTGTACACCATGATAATCCGTTGCCTCCGTGTGTCTTCCGGAAATTCGGTGAGTACGCTGCGCAGTGCGCGGTCGATCTCGAATCCACTCGCGGTGCCACCGGGGTCTGCCGCGGTGAAGGTCTCAGCGATGATCTCCGCCTCGAGGAGCCTGTCGAGCAGGGCCACGTAGTGCTCGCCACGACGGACGCTGTCTGCCAGAGGCTCGACGAGACACCACAATGCATCCCGGGCAGTGAATGTCGCGCCGACCGCAACCCACTCACGGATCAACTCGCCCCGATAGACGCTGATCCGCGGGAGGCGATGATCCAGAATCGCGGTGAGCAAACCCTCCTTCGAACCGAAGTAGTACCTGACGACCGATGCGTTGTTCTGCCCCGCGGCGGCCCTGACGTCTGCCAGTGTCACCGCGTGATATCCCCGCATTGCGAACAGGCGTTCCGCCGTCTCGACGAGCAACAGTCGTGTGTCTCGCCCCGAGCTGTACCGGCCCCGTCGGCTCGTCACGAGCATCCACCCCGAGTCTGTAGTCGTGCGGCGATGCGCCGCGGAACGGTCCTGTCGGATTCGTAGCTCTACCGGACTCCTCGCCCGATGTAAACCCTTCAACGCACACCGATCGTATGCGTACCCAACTTAATTTTTCGGGATTACTTTGACGATCGTTGAACCACCCGCCATGCGTCGGAAGGCCCGGTCGATGACCACGCTCGAACAACCCACAGTGACCGTAGTACCCCTCGCCGGGGCCATCGGCGCCGAGATCCACGGACTGCGTCTGAACTCGCTGACGGACGCAGACGTCCGCACAGTCAAGGACGCGCTCACTCGGCACTGCGTGCTGTTCTTCCCGGGCCAGGGAGACGACCCGGCCGTTCACCGCGCCTTCTCGCAGCATTTCGGTGAAATCGTGTATCCGCACCAACATCTGGCGAATCTCGAGTCCGAGGGTTACCGCGAGATCAGCGTCATCGGCACCGACAACGGCAGCGCCTACCAGGCGAACCGCTGGCATTGCGATGTCGCATGGCGACCGGCACCGTCGCGGTTCTCCATCCTGCACATGCAGGTGCTGCCCTCGGCAGGTGGTGACACGTTGTGGTCGAACCAGTACGCCGCGCTCGACGCACTGTCCGCTCCGATCCGCGAAGCTCTGTACGGCCTGACCGCAACACATCGGATCTCCCCCCGGCCGGATGCGACCGAAGCAACGCATCCCCTGGTGATCCGTCATCCGGAGACCGGCCGCGAGGCCTTGTTCGTCAACGATCTGTTCACCTCGCACATCAACGAGTTGTCCACAGACGAGAGCGAAGCACTTCTTCGACTGCTCGTGTCGGTCTCGATCCGACCGGAATTCACCGTCCGCCGCCGCTGGCAGGTCGGCGACATCGCGATCTGGGACAACCATTTCGTCCAGCACAACGCCATCTACGACTACGGCGACGAGCCGCGCCGCATCCATCGCATCGAGGTGGCCCCCGAAGCACCCGTACCTGCCCGCTGACCACTCTCACCAGAGGAGAAGGAAAATTGACTACCGTCGAAACTCGCCCCAGCACGGCACACGACATCTACGCTGCCGGCGGGATCACCGTCAGCAAACTCGGTGAGAACATCGGTGCGCTCATCGAAGGCGTGCACATCTCCGGTGATATCTCGTCCGACACCGCTTACGCCATCCGCTACGCGCTCGCCGCCAACAAGGTGGTCGTCTTCCGTGGCCAGCACCACCTCACCGACGACATCCAGTACGAGTTCGCCGGGGCGCTCGGTACGCCGACCACCACCCATCCGACGCTCACCTCCGAGGACAACCGCACTCTGATTCTCGAGGGCGCCGCCAACAGCTGGCACACCGATGTCACCTTCATCGACCGGATCCCGAAAGCATCGATCCTTCGTGCCGTCGAGATCCCGCCCTACGGCGGTGCCACCACGTGGGCCTCGACTACCGCGGCGTACGCGCAGCTGCCGGCCCCGTTGAAAGCGCTCGTGGAGAACCTGTGGGCCGTGCACAGCAACGAGTACGACTACGCCTCCGTCCATGCCGACAAGGGTGGTATCGCTGCTCGCACGAAGGAGACGATGCAGAACTTCACCCGCACCGTTTTCGAGACCGAACACCCGGTGGTTCGCATCCATCCTGAGACCGGCGAGAAGTCGCTCCTGCTCGGCCATTTCGTCAAGAACTTCGTCGGGCTCAAAAGCTCCGAGTCGACGGCGCTCTACCAGCTCCTGCAGGAGCGGATCATCAAGCTGGAGAACACCCTGCGCTGGTCCTGGACCCCGGGTGACCTCGTGATCTGGGACAACCGCGCGACCCAGCACTACGGCATCGCGGACTACGGCGACAACAAGCGCAGCGTCCACCGAGTGACCGTGGCCGGCGATGTCCCCGTCTCGGTCGACGGCGAAACCAGCCGCATCATCACCGGCGACGCCTCGCACTTCTCCGTCGTCGACACTCCCGACCGCTTCCCCGGTTTCGAATCCTGATTCAGCTCGCCCCCTTCGGATCCGGTCACTCCCCCTCATGGGTGACCGGATCCGCTCCCGAAAGGAACCTTCCGTGTTCAGCCGCCCCGCACACCTTCGGCGCCGCTCCATGCTCGGAGCAATCGCCCTGTCCTTCGCCGGTGTCCTCGCCGTTGCGGGATGTACCTCGGCGGTCGACCAGGCCGCGGCGGAGGCCGGCAGCGCG
Source organism: Rhodococcus sp. NPDC060090 (assembly GCF_042729855.1). Taxonomy (NCBI): domain Bacteria; kingdom Bacillati; phylum Actinomycetota; class Actinomycetes; order Mycobacteriales; family Nocardiaceae; genus Rhodococcus; species Rhodococcus sp. NPDC060090. The sequence goes on from NZ_JBHWXB010000011.1 coordinate 30,623, forward strand.
GAGGTCACCGAGGGTGGTGTGCTGCGGATCGGCGACGCCGGCGACCTGACCCCGGCATCGCTCTACTCGGGAGCCATGGCGCAGGCGACCCTCACCGGTTTGGTGTACGACACCCTGATCAGCTATCCCCCCGAAGGATTGGAACCGGAACCCGCGCTGGCGCAGTCGTGGGAGATCTCGCCCGACGGCAGGTCGGTGACTCTCGCGCTGCGACCCGACGTGACCTTCCACGACGGGAGGCCTTTCACCTCCGAGGACGTCGAGTTCAGTCTTCGCACGTACGCGGACCCCATGCGCGCCGGTCAGCTCGCAAGTACTGCTGCCCTGATCACCGAATACGACACCTCCGACCCGCACGCCCTCGCCCTGACGCTCTCGCAGCCGGCGAGCAACATCCTCGATCTGCTCGACATCGTGCCGATCATCGACGAGAACTCCATGACCGACTTCGACGCGGGTTCCGGATACACCGGCACCGGAGCGTTCCGCTTCGTGGAGTGGAAACCTGGTACGTCGATGACATTCGAAGCCAACGAGGACTACTGGGACGGCGCGCCTCACCTCGACGGCGTCGAATACCTCGTCATTCCCGACGCCCAGACCCGAGTCTCCCAACTGCGCTCCGGGCAGCTCGACCTTCTGCTCGCGATAGCTCCACGCGATGCCGAACAGCTGAAGAGTGACACCCGCTACCGGCTGGTCGACCAGGTAGGCGTGGAACGTAACTGGTACATCGGCGCTAATGTCCAGGCACCCGGGATCAGCGACGTCCGGGTTCGTCAGGCCATCGCCTACGCGGTGGACAACGATCGCATCCTCGCCGACGCCTACCAGGGATACGGGACCGTCGGCAGTCTGCCCTGGCCGGACTACTCCCCCGCATACGACGCAGACCTCAACGACACCTACGCCCAGGACGTCGACAAGGCCAAGGCGCTGGTTGCGGAAGTCGGCGCCATCCCGGTCATCCCGATCACCTACACGACGGGCGCGAGCGAGTCCGAGGCCGTTGCGCAGATCATCCAGGCGGACCTCGCAGCAGCCGGGATCGAGACCGAGCTCGAGCCGGTGGACCAGGCAACCAATCTCAAACACTTGATCGGCGGAACCTACGGCGGGCTCTGGATCACGGGCCACACCTACACGCAGTACACGCCCGCGACGCTGCCGACCAGCGCCTACCCGTTCAACGCGCAGAAGAACACCTCGAACTTCATCGATCCGGACTATCAGGCAGCCGTCGCGAACGCGTGGCAGATCGTCGATCCGACCAGCGCAGAGGCCGAGGCCGCATACAAGGTCCTCAACACCGAGTTGCTCGACAACGCGTTCCTCATCGAGTTGTTCGCCTCCGAGAACTGGCTCGCCATGTCAGGAAACGTCCACGGTGTCGACTGGTCGAAGAAGGCCGAGCTCGACCTCAGCGACACCTATCTGAGTGAGTGACCGAATATGCTGAATTACGCTCTGCGACGGATTCCCTCCGCGCTCATCGTCCTCGCCGTCGGATCGGTTCTGGTCTTCGCGCTGCTCCGCCTGGTTCCCGGTGATCCCGCCATGGTCCTCGCGGGACCGGACGCACCCCCGCAAGCGATCGACGCCCTACGCGCCGAACTCGGACTCACCGGATCTCCCATTGCACAGTACTTCTCGTGGATATCCGGGATCATCACGTTGGATCCAGGCAGATCACTGATCCTCGGCGGCGAGATCAGTTCACTTCTACTCGACGCACTGGGCAACACCCTCATCCTCGCAGTGTCCGCTCTGGTCCTCGCTGTTGCCGTCGCGCTGACTCTGAGCACCGTATCGGTGATCGTGGACCGCAAGTGGCTGGGCAGCATTGTGACCACTTTCGGCACTGTCGCCGTGGCCATTCCGAACTTCGTCACCGGTGCGGCCTTGGTGGTGTTCTTCGGTGTCGTGTGGGCCGTCCTACCGGCCGGTGGCACACCCCGCAGGGGGTTTCTCGACGACATCGGCATCTCGGCGCAGTACCTGATCCTGCCCGCGGTGTGCCTGGCGTTGCCGATCGCGGCCTCGCTGACGCGGTTCCTCACCGAATCGCTGCGCACCCAACTCGAGGAGCCCTACGTCACGACCGCACGGGCTCTGGGCATCTCCCGGCGGCGGATCGTGCTGACCCAGGCCCTCCCGAATGCTCTTCCTGCATCGATCACCGTCCTCGGCATCCAGATCGGCCATCTGCTCGGAGGTGCCGTGCTGGTGGAAGCGATCTTCGCGTGGCCCGGGCTCGGCCATCTCATCGAGCGCGCCATCTCGAGCCGGGACTATCCGGTGGTGCAGGTGATGCTGCTCTTCTCGGTGGCACTGTTCGTGATCATCCAGTTGGTCACCGACCTGATCAATGCGGCACTCGACCCCCGAATTCGGCTGGGAGACAAAGCATGAGCACGATGACCGTCACCGTTGACCCGATCTCCTCGGTCGGCGCGGACCGCGACAGCGCCTGGAGCGCACTTCGCCGCGGCCGCGGACTGGCCGGTCTGATCCTGGTCGGGATCGTGGTCCTGGCAGGACTGCTCGCGCCGTGGCTCGCCCCGTTCGCCCCCGACCAGCAGATCCCCGGTGCCACCCTCCAGCCGCCGGGCGGCGACCATCTCCTCGGTACGGACTCCGTCGGCCGCGACGTCCTCTCCCGCACTCTGTACGGCATCCGTATCGACCTGGCCGTCGTATTCCTCGCGGTCCCCGTGGGCGCGGCGCTCGGCTCACTACTCGGACTGGCCGCGACCCGGTACGACTGGCTCGACACGCTCGTCCAGCGCGCGTTCGATCTGATCCTCGCGTTCCCGACCATCGTGCTGGCCATCGCTCTGGCGATGGTGATCGGCCCGGGTGTATGGACGATCGCCACGGTGATCGTGCTCGCTGAGATCCCGGTATTCGGACGCCTGATGCGGACCTCGGTCCTCACGGTGCGCCAGGCACCGTACGTCGAAGCAGCACGATCCGTGGGCGCCGATGAGGGATGGATCATGCGCCGGCACATCCTCCCGAACTGCCTCGAACCGCTCACGGTGCAGCTCGCGCTCGCGATGTCTGTCGGAGTGTTCATCGAAGGTGCAATGAGCTTCCTCGGCCTCGGAATCACACCACCCACGCCGTCCCTGGGCTCGCTCATCAAGGAGGGCACCCAGAACGCCTATCACTCGCCGTTGTTCGTCGTAGGTCCGCTGGTCGTGGTGGTCGTTCTCGTCCTCGGCCTGCTCCTGATCTCCCAAGCACTGGCCGCCCGTTCGCGTCGCCGGTGACCCCCGCCGCACTCACCAGCAAGGACCTCCCCGTGACCACTCCACTGCTCACCGTCTCCGGCCTCACCATCGACTTCGGAACCGGACTCCCCGCCGTCGACAACGTCTCACTCCAGGTCGAGCGCGGCGAGGTCGTGGCGCTGGTCGGCGAATCCGGATCCGGCAAGTCCATGACCGCGCGGGCGATCCTCGGCCTCCTCCCCGAGACGGCGTCCGCAGCGGGCTCGATCCTCCTGGGCGGAAACGAAATTATCGGCGCCGACGAGAGCGACCTCGCGCGCTATCGGGGCTCCGACGTCGCCTTGATCTTCCAGGAACCGCAGAGCGCGTTGAACCCTGTGCGCCGCATCGGCTGGCAACTGCGCGAGGCCATCCGTGCACACCGGAAGGTTTCGAAGGCCGAAGCGAGAAAGCTCGCGATCTCGCTTCTCGAACAGGTCGAGATCCCCGAGCCCGCGAAGCGGATCGACCACTATCCACATCAGCTCTCCGGCGGGCAGAAACAGCGTGTCGCGATTGCGCTCGCTCTGGCGAATGATCCCGATCTGCTCGTCGCCGACGAGCCGACCACTGCGCTCGACGTCACTGTGCAAGCGGAGATCCTTGCACTGCTCGGTCGCATTCGTGAACGCACCGGCATGGGGATTCTGCTCATCACCCACAACATGGGCGTCGTCGCCCAGCATGCCGATCGCGTGGTGGTCCTGCGCAACGGGACCGTCGTCGAGACCGATACCACGCATTCACTCTTCGATGCACCCGAACATCCGTACACCCGGGCGCTGCTCGACGCGGTGCCCCGGATGCCCGAGCACGCGAGTGCGCCTGTCCCGGCGAAAGCCGAATCCGAAGTCGTCCTCGAACTCGACTCGGTGGGCGTCACCTACCCCGGGCGCCGCGGCACCGAGGCATTCCGGGCGGTCGACGCCGTCGACCTGGTCGTGCACGCCGGCGAAGTGGTCGGACTCGTCGGCGAATCCGGTTCCGGCAAGTCCACTCTCGGTCGCGTCGCGATCGGGTTGGTGCAGGCAACATCGGGGCGGGTGTCGGTCGAGGGCCATGACCTTGCCACGATCTCCGCTGCCCAGCTCCGCACATTGCGTCGCGATGTGGCGTTCGTGCAGCAGGATCCGGCAACCTCACTCGATCCCCGACTCTCCGTCGGCGCCAGCGTCCGGGAGCCGTTGGACGTGCATTCCGTCGGCACCCCGGCGGAGCGACGGAGGCGGGTTCTCGACCTGTTCGATGCTGTGCGCCTGCCTGCGGCCCTCACCGACCGTTTCCCACATCAGCTCTCCGGCGGACAGCGGCAACGTGTCGCGCTGGCCCGAGCGCTGGCTCTGGCGCCGCGGCTGCTCATCGCGGACGAGCCCACCAGTGCGCTCGACGTGTCGGTGCAAGCCGAGGTGCTCGACCTGTTCGCCGAGATCCAGCGCGAACTCGGGTTCGCGTGCTTGTTCATCAGCCACGACCTGGCTGTGGTGCACCAGGTCGCCGATCGCGTCGTGGTGTTGCAGTCGGGGTCGGTCGTCGAAACCGGACCTGTCGATACGGTCTTCACGAACCCGCGGGAGCCGTATACCCGCGCACTGATCGATGCGGTACCGGTTCCGGATCCGGCGCGACGCCGGGACGATATTGCACTGTCTGTCTGACGTCGGCTCAGCACGGCCACGCTACCCCCCACGTAGGCTCCGAGCCACTCAATCACGACCCGCCTTCCTCCACCCGGCTCGTGGCCTCCCCGCCGAATCCAATGCAAGTATTCGCGGCGCCTACGTCAGACCCCCAATTCCAGCGCCGCGCGGTCACCTTCGAAGATTGCAGCGTGGGCGCGGCGCGGGGTCACTGCATCACCCACTCGCGACACCTGGATCCCGATCTCCGACAGCGCTGTCCACAGCTCGTCGACGGGTTCCTGGTGGGTCGCCACCACCACGCCGTCGACCGTGAGCACACGGGTCTCTCCGGTGGGGTGATGTCCCAGCGACACGTCGAGCCGGTCGTCGCGAACCGTCAGGCCGGCGATCGTCACATCGGTGATCCGGTCGATGCCCTTCTCGTGTGCACGGCGCATCCAGCCGTCCATATCGAGGGTGAGACCGAGATCCTGCCCGACGATCATTCCGGGCGTGCACACCGTGACGGAGCAGCCCCGATCGACGAGTAGCTCGGCGACCGACGTCGCCTCGTGGAATCCGAGATCGTCGACGACGAGTACGCGACCGCTCGGCTCGGCGCGACCCTCCAGCACGTCGCGCACATCGACGACCTGCGGCGACGCGCCCGCCCAGGCCGGGCGGGCAGGACGCGCGCCCGTCGCCACGATCACCACCTCGGGTCGGAGTTCGTGAACCACATCGACGTCGGCCTCGACCCCCGTACGAATCTCGACACCTGCCCGCACGCATTCTGCTTCGAGGATTGTCACGATCCCGAGGAGTTCACCGCGATAGGGCGCCGTCGCCGCGCCTCGAATCTGGCCACCCACCACGGCCTCCCGCTCGCACAGGGTGACGATGTGGCCCCGACCTGCAGCTGTGGCCGCGGCCTGAAGTCCGGCCGGCCCCCCGCCCACCACGAGCACCCGGCGTCCCGGCATCCGCGGTGCGGGCAGCGGCTCCGATTCCCGGCCCGCACGCGGATTCACAGTGCAGCCGATCCACCTGCCCAGCCCGACGCGGCCGATACATTCCTGGTTGCAGCCGATGCACGGGCGCACCTCGTCGTCGCGGAAGGACAGCGTCTTGTCGGCGAAGTCCGGATCGGCGATCTGGGCCCGCACCGCGCCGACGAGGTCGCAGATACCACCGGAAAGGGCTGCACGCACCTGGTCCGGTCTGGTGAAGCGCCCGACACCCACGACGGGCAATTCCACGGAAGCGCGGATCGCGTCGGGCACGAACAGAGAATAGCCGTGCGGCGTCGCCATGGGCGCCTCGATGAGGTGCAGGGTTTCGGTCGCGACCCCCACGGAGGTGTTGAGATAGTCGACGTCGCCGCTTTCCTCGAGCATGCGCGCCACTCGCACGGCGTCGTCGATGTCGATGCCGCCGTCGACACCATCGTGCCCGCTCAGCCGCACCCCCACCACATGGCCCGGCCCGATCGCCGCCCGAACACCCGCCACCACGTCGAGCAGCAACCGTGCCCGCCCCTGCAGGTCGCCTCCGTACCGGTCGGTGCGCGAATTGGTGCCGGGAGCGAGGAAAGCTCGCAGGATCGAGGCCTGTGAACACTGGATCTCGACGCCGTCGAATCCGCCGTCGATGCATCTGCGCGCGACGTCGGAGTATCCGTCGACGAGTTCGGTGATCTCGGGTTCGCCGATCTCCATCGGCACTTCGCGGAACAGCGGGTCGGGATCGGTTCCGGGCGACCACAAGGCACGGCCGGTGTACATCGAACTGCCCTGCGCGCCGTTGTGATTGAGCTGCGCGAGGATTCGAGTGTCGTAGCGATGCACCGTGTCGGTGAGTCGCCGGTATCCGGGAAGCACCGCCGGATCCCACCCGCGGATCAGTTTCTCGTAGGGCCGGTCCGAGGGGTGCACGGTGTGCTCCTCGGTGATGATCATGGATACGCCGCCGCGCGCACGCGCCTCGTAGTAGGCGATGTGCTGGTCGGTGATCGTGCCGCCGTCCGAGAAGTTGGTCAGGTGCGCGGGGAAGATCATCCGGTTGCGCAGCGTGAAGGGGCCGATCCGCAGGGTGTCCTGCGGATCGGCCCCGCCCACGGTGCGCGACATCGGTCAGACCTTCGAGTTGCCCTGATCGAGCGCCATCTGACTACCGGTGATGGTCTTCGCGCGGTCGCTTGCGAGGAAGAGCACGGAGTCGGAGATGTCGTCGGGATCGGCGATGGGCTTCTCGGTGAGGATCGGGACGAAATTCGGTCCCCATGCGGGGTGCTTCTCGAACAACTGCAGGACGGCAACGTCGGTACCCATGGGGGTGTTCACACCGTACGGGTGGATGGAGTTGACGCGGATGTTGAACTCGCCGAGTTCCTTGGCAGCCGCTTGAGTGATGCCGACGAGCCCGAATTTTGCTGCCGCGTAGTTGATCTGACCGGGCATGGCCTTGAGCCCGGCGACCGAGCTGACGACGATGATGGACCCGCCGTTGCCCGCCTCGATCATCGCGGGTGCCGCGGCCTTGAGGGTTTTGAACACGCCCGTCAGGTTGATGTCGATGAGTTCTTCGAACTGGTCGTCGGGCATCTCCCAGAAGCGGTTCCACGTGCAGATGCCGGCGTTGGCGACCACGACGTCGAGGCGGCCGAACTGCGCCACGCCCTCGTCGACGACGGCCTTCAAGGCTGCACTGTCGCGAACGTCGCCTATCCGGGCCACGATCTTGCCGCCGGCTTCCTCGACCGCCCGGACCGTCTCGTGGAAATCGTCTTCGGTCGCCTGCCCGTAGGTGGCGTATTCCGTGACCGGTTTCGCGACGTCGATTCCGATGATCGATGCGCCTTCGCGTGCGAACCGCAGGGCGTGGTTGCGGCCCTGCCCCCGTGCGATACCGGTGATGAAGACGACCTTGCCGTCGAATTCGCCCATTGCAGCCGTTCCCTTCGATCGTCGAGTAGAACCTGTTTCAGTTTTCTCAGATTACAGCTCGCGTGCCAGCGCGTGCCCTTCGTCGACCGCTGAGCGGACACTTCGCGGCGCAACACAGTCACCGATGCGGGCCACTCCTTCTCTTGCGAGTGCTGTGCCCGGACGTGGCGGCGTGCAGTCGACGACCGTCGCGCCCACCACCAGGGTGGACTCGCCCGTGAGGCGATCCTCGAGATGAACACCTCCACCGTCGACTGCGCACACCGTGACACCGAGGTGCCGGGTGATACCTGCCTGCGTGATCCGAGCGTTTGCCGCGACGAGATCGCCGGTAGGCGCCAGCCGCGACCCGGCGATCGGGTCGACGGTCGCATAGTGCACTTCCGCGCCGCTCTCGGCGAGATGCTCGGCCACCGCGACGGCGACCGGCCCTCCCACCGGATCCCACACGACGATCCGGCCCGACAGCCGGTCGGGGTGGGTCAGCGCCTCGACGGCAGTGACATACCGATTCCCGTCGACGACAGGAAACGTGGGGGGCCGGGGTTCGCCGCCGGTTGCCAGTACCACCGCGACGCCGCCTGCGACTGCCGACTCGATGTCGGTGCCGAGGGTCTCGGTGCCGGTCCGAATGTCGACTTCGAGTGCACGGCAACGCCTCTCGAGCCAGGTCGTGAGTGCGGCGAAATCGGCACGCCCCCGCCCGGCGGAGATGACGAGTGCCAGGCCCCCGATATCCTCGTCGCGTTCGGTCATCACGACGCGGTGTCCCCGTTCGGCGAGCACGCGCGCAGCCTCGAGACCCGCCGGTCCCCCACCCACGACCAGCACGTCGCGGGCGACGCTTGCAGGCCGAACCGGCGGTTGTGTCTCTCGGCCCGCCTCTGCGTTTCCGATGCACCCGACGGTCGGGTTGCGGAAATCCCGGACGAGACATGCCTGGTTGCAGCGCACACACGGCCTGGGCGCTCGCCCGGTGCGGATCGAGCGCACGAGGTCGGGATCGGCGATCTGGGCGCGCGTCATCTCGACCATGTCGCAGATCCCGTCGAGCGCGCGCGCCGCATGAGCGGGGTCGACGACACTGCCCTGCAGAACCACCGGCACCGCGCCGTCGACGGCGTCACGAATCCCGCGACACAGATCGTCATTGAAGCCTTCGGGGGTGTGGGCGTCGGGCCGATAGGTCTCGGGCGTGAACAGGCCTCCGCGTACGACGGTGAGCAGGTCGAGGAGTGGGGCGAGGTCGCGTGCCCATGCCGCCGCAGTGTCCGGAACGATGCCCGCCCAGGGAGCGTTCTCGTCGCACGACAGGCGCAGGGCTACTATCCGGGTCGGCCCCAGTTCGTCGCGCACGGCTGTGAGCACCTCGCGGAGGAGTCGCAGCCTGTCGGCACCGTAGGAGTCCTCACGGCGGTTGGTGAGCCCCGACAGGAACTGACGTAACAATGCGGTCGGCCCGGCATCGAGTTCGACGCCGTCGACATCCGCAGCCGCAGCGATCGCCGCGGCACGCCGGTAGCCCTCGATGACCGAATCGACGTCGGTGGTGGACATTTCGGCCGGGAGTTCTCGGGTCGCCGGATCGGGAACTCGGGACGGCGCCCACAACGCCGACTGTGTCCATGCGCTCGAGCCCTGCAGTCCGCAATGCCCGAGGCCGGCGAGGACAAGGGTTCCATGCGGTCGGCACGCAGCGACGATCCGAGCCCATCCCTCGCCGTTGACCTCCGCCAGGGGAGCACGTTCGTATGGGTGATCGAGCCCGTGCACCGACGCGACCTCGGTGACGACGACACCTGCCCCACCCCGTGCCCGCCGCTCGTAGTATGCGACGTGCCGGGGCGAGAACCTCCGCCCCTCACCGAGATTCGTCTCGTGCGGACCGAAGATCACCCTCGCCGGAGCGGTGCATCCGGCGAGGGTGATCGGATCGGTGAGCGCACGGCTCATCTGCATCTGCCCGAGGTTCGTCTCAGATACCGAGATCCCGACGGAAGCCTGCGGGCACGAACACATCGTCGGGGGTGAGCTCGTGGATCGAGTTCTTTCCGAGTCCCATCAGGGCCGAACCGATTCCGCCACCGAGAATGTCGAGGACGTTCTCCACACCCGCCTGTCCGTTCGCGGCGAGACCCCACAGGTAGGCGCGTCCGATGAGAACGCCCTTGGCGCCCAGCGCGAGCGCCTTGACGACGTCGCTGCCGCGGCGGATACCGCCGTCGAGCAAAACTTCGACGTCCTTGCCCACGGCCTCGGCGATGGCAGGCAACGCACGGATCGGTGCGGGGGTGCCGTCGAGGTTGTTGCCGCCGTGGTTCGACACCGAGATCGCGGTGACTCCGGCATCGACCGCGCGCTTGGCGTCGTCGACGCGCATGACACCCTTGAGCACGAACGGACCGTCACCCCACTGCTCACGCAGCCACGCAACGTCTTCCCACGTAGGCAGCGGAGTGGACATCCATTCGCCGTACGCACCGAAGAACGTCGGCGCCTCTCCGCCGGGGAGGGTGAGGTTGGGTGTGGTCAGGTCGGGGACACCGCCCGTCTTGGCCCACTCGAGCAGCCACTTGGGGCGCAGGACGCCCTCCGGCCCGAACTTGACCATCGCGCCGAGGTTCATCTTCTCGGGGATGGCGGGGCTGCCCCAGTCGCGGCCGTTGGAGAACGACCAATCCAGGGTCATGATCAGGCCCTTGGCACCGGCGGCACGCGCACGTTCCATACGCTGGACGAGCACCTCGCGGCTGCCCACCCAGTACATCTGGAAGAACGTCTTGTCGTTGGCTGCCGCGACGTCCTCGATGGATTTGCTCGCGAACGAGCTCAACCCCATCGCGACGCCTCGGGCGGCTGCGGCTCGCGCCACCGCGACTTCTCCGTCGGGATGCACCGCCTGCACACCGGTCGGAGAGATCATCACCGGCATCGAGACGTCCTGCCCCAGAAGACGGGTGCCCATCTCACGCTTGTCGGACAGCCCGGCAACGTGCGGGGCGAACCCGAGCTGGCGGAACGCGGCCGTGTTGTCGTCCACCGTGAGCCCTGCTTCCGACCCGGCAACCAGCGCGCCGTAGACGGACTTGGGCAGTTTCTTGCGCGCGCGTTCCTGCGCGATCGCGACCGTTTCGAACCAGGGGTCCTGGGCCCACGGGTTCTTCAGCCAGGAAGGCTTGGCCATCTGAAGTGGTCTCCTCGGGATCTACAGGCCTGCGAGCGGATTCTCGTCGCAGAACTTGGCGGGGGGTTTGGTGAGCAAGGTCAGAGGCACCGGCGCCGCCGGAGTACGACGCTCGGCACGCTTACCGGTGCGCGAATGGTCGACACTCGATTGCGGCACCGTACGTTCGCCCTCGAGCGCCGACTGTCCGTATCCCTGAACACATTCGGGGTCCGGACCGTCCATCGGCAGACCGGTGAAGAACTTCGCGGCCATGCAGCCGCCGCGGCACGAATCGTAGAAGTTGCACGACGCGCACGCACCGGCCGACTGCGGTTCACGCAGCGAGCGGAACAGCTCGGATGTCTTCCACACCTGCGAGAAACCACCGTCGGTGAGGATGTTGCCTGCCAGGAAGTTGTCGTGGATCGCAAACGGGCATGCGTACACGTCACCGATCGGATCGATCAGGCACACCACACGCCCCGCGCCACACAGGTTAAGCCCCGGCAGTCCGCCCCCTCCGTCGGAGCCGCCGAAGGCGGACAGGTGGAAGAACGAGTCGCCGGTCAGCACCCCTTCGCCGTGCGCGACGAGCCAGTCGTAGAGCTGGCGCTGCTGCTCGTGGGTGGGATGGAGGTCGTCCCACACGTCCACGGCACGGCCGGACGGACGCAGACGCGTGATGCGCAGCGTCGCGCCGTACTTGTCGGCGAGGGCCTTGAACTCGTCGAGCTGATCGACGTTCTGGCGAGTGACGACGACGGAGATCTTCGCGTCGCGGAAGCCGGCCTCGGACAGGTTCTCGAGTGCACGCACGGCCATCGCGAACGAACCCGGGCCGCGCACCGCGTCGTTGACCTCCGCGGTCGCGCCGTCGAGGGAGATCTGCACGTCGACGTAGTCGGAGGCAGCGAGTCGCGCGGCGACCTTCTTGTCGATGCGCACACCGTTGGTGGAGAACTTCACGCCGACCTGGTGCTCGGTGGCGTAGTCGACGAGCTCCCAGAAATCGGAGCGCACGGTGGGCTCGCCACCGCCGATGTTGACGTAGAACACCTGCATGCGCTGGAGTTCGTCGATGATCGACTTGCACTGTTCGGTACTCAGTTCGCGCGGGTCGCGCTTGCCGGACGACGACAGGCAGTGCACGCACGACAGGTTGCAGGCGTAGGTCAGCTCCCACGTCAGGCAGATCGGGGCGTCGAGGCCCTTCTCGAACTGGTCGACGAGGCGACCCACTTTCGGGGGTGCGGTGGTGACGGGGGGCTCGAGCAGAGACGTCATGGCGGATCCTTGCTTGGGTCGGAAACGTCAGGCGGGAACGATCATGTGCGAGGTGGCCAGCGTGCTGAGGGCACGCACATAGGGCCGCTCGGCGCTGTCGTCGATCCCGTGGGCGCGCAACGCCTCTCGCACCGACTCGTGCTCGTCGAGCGATTTGACGACCTCGACGATGACGGTGTTCTTCAGGAACGACAGTTTGCGGGTGCCGAAGTGGTAGAGCAACGCCCCGAAAGGTTCGGGGCGAAGCGCTACCTGCGGGTGGAGCCGCCAGGTGGCACCCGGGTCGAACGTTTCGGTACTCATTTTTTCGGGGGACACGTCGGTGGCTCCGGGCGCGGTCATGTCAGTACACGCCGCACATACCGTCGATGGACACCTCTTCGACGAGGGACTCCTCGATCAGATCGGATTCGATCACGGCGTTGTCACGATCGGACATGCTTCCTCCTCTGTTTCTCAGCACTTCTTCACTCCGGGCCTGGAGCTCGGTGTCACACTGCACTTGCACTGTGACCCGGTTAACCACTCTAATGGCATTGAGTGCAGAATGTCACGCAGGGAGGGGAACCAGGATGCGAAGCCGACGAAAACCGTCCGCTCGGGTAGGACGACGCCCGTCCACCACGAAGGAAGGCCTCTCCGCGATCGGCATCGAACTGTTCCAGAAGGCCGGATTCGACGAGACCAGCGTCGACGACATCGCCGAGGAGGCCGGCATCGCGCGCCGCACCTTCTTCCGGTACTTCCCTTCGAAAAATGCCCTGGCATGGGGCGACTTCGATGCGCACCTCGATCACATGCGCGACCTCCTCGCGGCGATCCCCGATGACGTCCCGCTCGCCGAAGCACTCACCACCGCGATACTCGACTTCAACACCTTCCCCGACTCGGAAGCCGATCGACATCGCGCGCGGATGGGCCTGATCCTGCGCACGCCGGCACTCCAGGGGTACTCGTCGGTGATGTACGACGGGTGGCGACGCGTCGTCGCCGAGTTCACCGCGCGTCGCACCGGCGAATCTCCGGACGACCACATGCCCCGCACCCACGGATACCTGCTGCTCGGCGTGGCCCTCGCCGCGTACGAGGAGTGGCTCGACAACCCCACGGCCGATCTCCGAGAGCTTCTCGATACCGGAATGCAGCCCCTCACAGCAGGTCTCGACTACAGTAGTCCCGCCATCGCTGATCCCACCGTCGCTCCGCACTCCACCGAGGTTGGCCTGCCATGACCGTGCTCGATTCCCTCGCCCCCTGCCCTCCCGGCCGCTGGACACACGACCACGTCACGGTCGAGCACGTTCCGTCCGGCGATCTCACCCTTCATCGCGGTAACGACCGGTTGCATGTGACGCACTCGCTCACCGCCGACCAACTCAGCGAACGGCTCGTCGCCGGTGTCACCGCGTCGGTGCAGGACGCTGCATTCGGGCAGGAGGAGTTCGAGCTGACCATGGTGGGGCTCGTCCGCTCCACGGTTCCCGGAGCGCTCGACGCGTGGGTCACCTACTATCGCAACTCGCTGAACGAACTCCTGGATGGCACAGCAGAGTTCGCACCGATCCACGACAAGGCCGAAGAACTCGTCAGGGGCGACGTGCTCGACCTCGGGTCGTGCTTCGGATTCCTTCCCCTCCGACTGGCACGCGCGGGTACGCACGTGACGGCCACCGACATCCTCCCCGGCACCATGCGGCTGCTCGACGCCGTGGCGCCCGAACTCGGAATCGAACTCGACACGATCGTGTGCGACGCCGCGCACGTACCCGTCCCCGACAACAGCGCCGACACCGTCACCGCCGTCCATCTCCTCGAACATGTCGATGCCGAGATCGGCGACGCCGTACTGCACGAGGCACTGAGGATCGCCCGCGACCGCGTCGTGATTGCCGTGCCGTTCGAGGACGAGGCCACCGCGTGCCATGGGCACATCCGGACGTTCGACCTCGACGCGCTGCATGCCCTGGGTCGGAGCACCGGACTATCCTACGAAGCGTTCGAGCACCACGGTGGCTGGCTGGTGATCGACGCACGCTGAAGTTTCCTCCCGCGCTTCTGTCAGATCAGGCCCTGCTTGCTCGCCGCATACACCGCCTCGGCGCGGCGGCTCACCCCGAGCTTGCGCATGATGTTACTGACGTGGAACTTCACAGTGGTCGCCGAGATGAACAGCTGCTCACCGATCTTCACGTTCGAGAGGCCACCCGCAAGCAGCCGGAGGACCTCGAGTTCGCGCCCGGTGAGTTGTTCGGCCGAGACACCCTGCCCGTTGAGGGACCGCACCACGGCCGCCGCACTGCGCGAATCGAAGGCGCTCTCCCCACTCGACACCGCGCGAATGGCGCGGACCAGTTCGGTGGTGTCGACATCCTTGACGACATAGCCGCGCGCACCGGCATGCACGGCGCGGACGACGATCTGCTCGTCGAGGAATGTGGTGAGCACCAGCAAGCCGATACCCGGGTGAGACGCGGACAGTCGTCCGCACAGCGCAAGGCCTTCGAAGTCGGAGCCCGCCGAGAGTTTCAGGTCGAGCAGGACGATGTCCGGGCGCATCCGTTCGACGAGCGCGACCGCCTCCACATCGGTCGATGCCTCGCCCACCACTTCGAGATCGGGCTCTCGATCGAGGATCGAGCGCAGCCCTTGACGGAGGATCGCGTGGTCGTCGACGAGTGCGATCCGGATCGTTGCAGAGGGCGCACGCGGCGATTGCTGTTGCGGCACAGTCATGACGCTTCTCCCGTCGTGGCCGGCGCAGCCGAGTGCTGCACCGGAATTCGGACGGCGACGCGAACCCCGCCGATCCTGGCTCGGCGTACCTCGAGAGTGCCGCCGAGTTCGTGTGCGCGGGCCTTCATGTTGGCCAACCCGCGATGGTGGCCGTCGAGATCGTTGCCCGCCGCCAGTTTCAACATCAGCCGCATGCGCGCGGGGTCACCGTCACCGTCGTCGGCGACGGACAACAGCACCGACTCGGGACTGTAGGTCAGGCGCAGGATCGCGCGGGTCGCGTTGGCGTGCACGGCGGTATTGAACAGGGCTTCGCCCGCGATCCGGAGGAGAGAGTGCTCGGCATCGCCGGACAGTTCGACCGGGGTGCCACCCACCCGTACCGCGATGTCCAGTTCGGCAGGCGTGTGCGCGACCCGCAGTTGCTCGAGCATCTCGGGGAGCGACGAGCGGTCGGCGTCGGAGGTGCGGTTGAGTGCGTAGATGGCGGACCGGAGTTGTTCGACGGCGCGGCGGGTCAGCTCCTTGGCCAGATCGAGCCGCTCGCTACGTTCCTCTGCGGGAATCTCACTGCGGCACACCTCTATCTGCATGCCTGCCGACAACACGGCCTGGGCGACGCTGTCGTGGAGTTCACGCGCGATACGGTGCCGTTCCTCGTCGAGCGCCTGATGTCGATGCGCGGCACCGAGTCTGCGTTGGGTGAGCGCCAGTTCACGCAGTGTCGCCTCGGTTTCTTCGTTGCGCGCCTGCAGATCTGCCGCGAACCGATTGGCCTCCTGGTATGCCTGCTCGGCGCGATGCAGGAGCAATTGTCCTCGCTGATACAGCGCCGAGTTCTGGAGCGCGACCGCGGTCTGGCTCGCCAGGATCGACAGCACCGCCCGATCCGTGCTGTCGAGGACGCGGTGCTCGGGTGTCCACGCCGCGATCGCTCCGGCCACTCCCCCGTCCAGAACGATCGGCACGAATGCACGGTGCGGCGCAATCTCGGCGGACTGTCCGATCGATCCGCGGCGGATGTCCTCGAGGACGGAGACCACTTCGCCGGGAAGCGGCGGTCCTTCGACGTCGTCGACGAGGAACGGGGTGGCGTCGGGCCCGAGCACGAGTCTGCGCGGACCCGCATCGGGCAGGGTGCCGTCGGTGAGGGCGAACGCCACCCAGCGTGCACTCAAGTGTGCGCGTGCGGCCTCGGCTACCGCGCAGATCAGGGTTTCGGGTCCCTCGACGGTGCGAACCAGTGCGCGGGAGATCAGTTCGAGCGCATATACGACACGTTCGAGACGTTCTGCTGCACCACGGTATTGGGGATAGAACGTCGGTTTGCCCGACCGCAGGCCGGTGAGCGCCGAGAGGTCCGGTGCGCTCACAGTGCCGTCCTGAACAGTTCGACCATCTGCTCATGTGTCGCGGTGCGCGGATTGGTGGACATGCAGGCGTCGCGGAGTGCGCCTTCGGCGAGCCGCGCGAGGTCGCCTTCGGTGACTCCGAGTTGCCGCAGGCCTCGCGGCACGCCCACCTCTCGGGCGAGGTCGTCGATGCGGGCGGCCACCGCGTCGACCGCGTCGGCGGCGGGGCCGCGTGACTCCTCGAGTCCGAGTGTCGCGGCGATGGTGACGTACGGGGCAGGGTCGGACGCGCCGTTGAAGCGGATGACATGCGGAAGCAGCACCCCATTGATGACGCCGTGCGGCTGGTCGAGGAGACCACCGACCTGGTGGCTCATCGCGTGTGTGGCGCCCAGGATCGCGTTGGTGAAGGCCAGTCCGGCCTCCAGGCTCGCCTGCGCCATGACTGCTCGCGCCTCCATGTGGAGTGGGTCGTCGATGGTGCGGACCAGCGTGTCGGTGACCATATCGATCGCTCGCAGAGCGTGGTGGTCGGTGAGCGGGTTGTGCGCGAGGGAGACGAATGCCTCGATGCCGTGTGTCAGTGCGTCGAGTCCGGTTGCTGCGTTGAGGTCGTCGGGCATGGTGGTGAGCAGGCGCGGGTCGATCACCGTGAGATCAGGTACCAGGGACCGCCCGATGATGGTGATCTTGCTGCCGCGTGCGGTGTCGGTGACGACGCAGAACTGAGACACATCGGCGCCGGTACCGGACGTCGACGGCACCATCACCATCGGCGGAATGGGAATGCTCGCGCGGTCGACTCCCTCGTAATCGAGGATGCTGCCACCATTCGCGGCGAGGATCGCGATACCCTTCGCAGCGTCGATCACCGAACCGCCGCCGAGCGCGACGAGCACATCGCAGCCGGCCGCGCGGTACACCTCGTGACCGGCCGCGACCTCGTAGTCCTTGGGGTTGGGTGTCAGGTCCGACCAGACGGTGGGACTCAAACCGCGGTCGAGGAGGTGGCGGCGCATTTCGTCGGCCCACCCGGCCGCCTCCAGTCCAGGATCGGTGACGAGCATGGGCCGGACCCCGCCGAGTCGCGCGGTCGCATGGGCCGCCTCGACCAGCGACCCTTCCCCGAAGACGATCTCCGGGGCATGGAACTTCACGACCCCAGGACGGCTCCCCGCATCGTGGTGGTGGCGCGACCCCGCATACCCGGGCTCCGGAATGACGACGGCCACTGCTCACTCCTGACGGTCGGCGCATGTGTGTGATCCAGCTTACGTGCGCCTCCCCACCCTAGGCTGCCGCGGGCAGGCGCACACCGGGCCGGCGGAGGGGTCATGAACTACCCGATCGGGTAGGTGGTTCTCACTGCCCGGTGTCGCCCATGACGGCTCCTTCGCGGCGCGGGTCGGCGCCGCCGATCCATCCGTCGCCGTCACGCTGCAGTGCGCTGAGTCCACTGGACTGCGGCGCGACGGACACCTCATGCCCCATCTCACGGAGTTGCATGACGAGCCGGTCGTGGGTTCCGTCGTCGGACGCGTCGACTGCCGGATGCTCGCCCCCCACTCCGGTGACCGGGGTGTTCGCGGCACCGAACGACACGGCCGACACGGCCTGCTGCGGGTCGAGCCCCCAGTCGAACGAGTTGACCAGGGTTTTGACGACGAACTGGATGATCACCGAGCCGCCCGGGGATCCGACGACCATCTGCAGATCGCCGCGTTCACCCTCGGGGGTGCGGTCGAACACGAGCGTCGGGGCCATCGAACTGCGCGGCCGCTTGCCGGGTTCGACCCGGTTGGCGACGGGCAGACCCTCTTCGTCGACGGGTTCGGCGGAGAAGTCGGTGAGCTGATTATTCAGAAGAAATCCCTCACTCATGTGGAACGAGCCGAACGCCGACTCGATCGTCGTCGTCATCGACGCGACGTTGCCGTAGCTGTCGGCAACCGAGATGTGGCTGGTTCCGTGTTCCGGGCTCGGCGCGGGGACACCGAGTGGAACCGGGCCGAAATCGCCGGGCTGCGCTTCGCCCATGCTCTTGCCCGGATCGATCAGGCCTGCGCGCTCGGCGAGGTAGTCGGGGTCGACGAGGGTATCGAGCGAACCTCCGGGCAGCGGGACGAAATCGGAGTCGGCGACGTACTTGTCGCGGTCTGCGTAGGCGAGCCGTTCGGCTTCCGAGATCAAATGCACGGCATCGGCATTCGGCACACCCCCATCGGCGTCGATGTCGCTGGGCGGCAACGCTGCAAGGTCGAAGTTCTCGAGGATGCCGAGGGTCGCGGCCACGGTCACGCCGCCGGACGACGGGTTCGGCATGCCGCAGATCTCGTAGTCGCGATACGGGGTGCACAGGGGTGTACGCACTTTCGCTTCATATCCTGCGAGATCGTCGAGCGTCATCGTGCCGGGTGTGCGCCCACCGGAGTCGGTCGCGGTGGCGTCGACGACGGCCTGGGCGATGCTACCGGTGTAGAACGCGTCGGGTCCGTCGGTGGCGATCGCCCCGAGGGTTTTGGCCATCGCGGGATTGGTCAACGTCTCCCCGGCGGGTTTCGGGCTGCCGTCCGGCTGCAGGAAGTACGCACGGGAGTTGTCGTCGACAGCGAGTTGCGCCGCGGCATCGGCGATCGAGTCGGCCATCCGGTCGCTGATCACGACGCCCTGATCGGCGAGTTCGATTGCGGGGTCGAACAGCCCGGCCCACTCTGCCGAGCCGTGTTCGCCATGCACCATCTCGAGCATGCGCAGTACGCCCGGAACCCCGATCGACCGGCCGCTTGCGCGCGCGTCGGGTGTCGGTTCGGTGCGGTCGGTGTCGCTGATCCAGCGCAGGTAGTTCTCGGTCGCGGACATCGGAGCCGTCTCACGACCGTCGTATGCCTGGACCTCGCCGGATTCGGCGTCGTAGTACATCAGGAATGCGCCGCCGCCGATGCCGGACGATTGGGGTTCGACGAGCCCGAGCACCATCTGTGCGGCCACCAGTGCGTCGGCCGCGGTGCCGCCGTCCCGGAGAACCTCGCACGCTGCTTCGGTCGAGATCGGATTCGCCGTCGACACCGCGAACGAACCGGTGGTAACCGCGGTCATGCCCGTGCGATAGCCGGTAGCGATCTCGGGATTGGTCGAGATGTCGCGTTCACCCGTCTCCGGCGACGGTGGTGCGCCCGTGAGCGGCGTGCCGTTGGGCCCCGCGGTACAGGTAGCGGCGGCCTCCTGCGCGCCTCCGCTTCCGCTGTCGTCGGCTCCCGATGCGCACGCGCCGACAAGCGCGAGCGACACCGCTGCTGCAGCAGTGACCCTGATTCCTGACCGAATTCTCGCCCCCGAGATCATTCCCCGACGGTAACCGGGCAGCGGCGGATCCGTCCGGCATTCACACTTCCCGGCCTTGACAGATCCGCGCGTACGAGTCCATCCTTTATTCAACCAGATGGTTGATAAACCTGAAGGTTGAGGAAGGCAGGAAACCATGAACGAGGACGACGACCTGCTCGATCGGGCATTCACCGCCCTGGCCGATCCCGTCCGCCGCCGCATCGTCGCCCAGCTCAGCCGGGGCCCTGCCACCGTGACAGAACTCGCGGAACCCTTCGCGATCACCACACAAGCGATCTCGAAGCACATTCGGATGCTCGAGCACGCCGGGCTCGTCACGCGCACACGCGACGCCCAGCGGCGTCCCGTCCATCTGAATCCCGCACGGCTGGAGATGCTGACCGCCTGGATCGACCGCTACCGGTTGGTCAAGGAACAGCAGTTCCGCGATCTCGACGCCGTGCTGGCCGGGGAATCGGCCGACCCGACACCATAGAGGGTTCCCGAGGAACCCCCTGGGAAAGGTTCGTCATGAGCAACGCCCTGAACGTCACCGTCCCCGACGGCGTCCCCTTTATCGACTACGAACGCGAATTCGACTTTCCTGTCGCCGACGTGTTCCGTGCCCACAAAGACCCCGATCTCATCGCGCAGTGGCTCGGCCCGCGCGGGATGGAGATGACGATCGACCACTACGATTTCCGCACCGGTGGCAGCTACCGGTACACCCACACCGACAACGATGGCTCCTACACGTTCACGGGAGTCTTCCACACCGTACGTGAGAACGAATTCGCCGTTCAGACATTCGAATTCGACGGCTTCGCCGATGTGGTGAGCATCGAATTCCTCACCTTCACCGATCTCGGCGGTGGGCGCTGCACGCTCAGCGGCCACGCTGTGTACCCGAGCATGGAAGCACGCGACGGGATGGCATCGACCGGCATGGAGACCGGCATGAGCCAGGGCTACGACCAGCTCGAAAAAGTACTGGCACGCGTGTCGGCGTCGTGAACAGCTGAGCTCGGCCACGCACCGATCACCGAAGTGCGTGGCCGAGTTCCGCTGCGCGCGAGAGTAATTGTGCCCCGTCATGCGCAACGACGACGTGATCGCACACATCCGCGTAGTCGGGCATCGCGCACGTCGCCTGGGACCAGTACCGCTCAGGCTCGGGCGTGATCCACGCCAGACGGTGAACCCGTCGCCGCAGCTCTTCGAGCTGATCGACCCGCGCCGGCAACCCGTTGCACCGCCCGTCCCCCACGACCAGAACCGAGGTTCGGTTGTCGATCGAGCCCGCGTGTTCGGCGAGCAGTTCGTCGAACGTCCTGCCGTAATCGCTGCTTGCCTCGAGATCCACGCCGGGGTGCGCAAGCACCGCAGCCAGCGCACCGTCTCCGTCGGCAGCGAGCAACTGCTGCGTCACGTCCACCGGGCGATCCACGAACGCGACCACCCGACAGCGATGCGCGCGACCGTGCATCGCCTGCGCGAGGCGCAGCGTGAACGCGGTGATCGGACGGACCGACAGCGACACGTCGGCGAGCACGAGCAGCCGCACGCGATCCGGGCGTGGCGCACGGACAACGAGGTGGAACGGCACTCCGTCGGTGCGCATTCCGGCGCGAGCGGTACGGCGCATGTCGAGTCTGCCACGGGCCAGTTCGCGGGGACGAGGCCGCGCGGGACCACGCATCCGCCGCAACACCTCATGACACGCGAGTTCGATCTCGGCCCGGTCGATGCCTGCGGGATCGCGCGCCTCCGGTGCGTCGAAGCCGTCTTCGCCCGGCAACGCCGCCCCGGCGAGGGACGCCACGAACGCCTCGACCGCGTCGACGAGTCGGCTCAGCTGGGCCTCCGTGAGTGGCTCGTCGGACGACTCGCCCCCGTAGCTGCGGTGCGGGTCGTAGGCGTCGAGCCACGCCAGGATCGACGCCGGGTCATCCCACGACAGCGAACCCGCCACGACGGCGCCCGGATCCGCGGACAGCTCACCGACCGTGGCGGTCCCGGCACGGTCGACCGAGACCGTGTAGGTGACGCCGCGCCTGCCCGAGTCGGAGCCGGTGTCCACGGACAACTCGGCATCCGACGATGTCATCGACACATCGTCGTCGTCCTTGTGCGGGTTGAATCCCTTCTCTGCATCCGGAGTGTCGAAGTGATCGCCCACCTCTGCGGCACGTTCGTTGTATTCGGCGTACCGAGCCAGGCTCGGGTCGTCGTCGAGGTCGAGCGCCGTGGGCAGCGTGTCGGCGAACACCGCGCGGGGCTCGTCGCGGCCGGGTTCGTGCGTCGCGGCATCGACGGCCCCGAACAGGATGTCGAAGGCACGTTCGAACCCCAAACGCTCGTGTGGGTACTTCGCGCACACCGCGCGCAGGCATGCACGCAGTGTGTCGCGGTCGCGACCACCGACGAAACCGAGGACCCGACGGATCTCGATGGTCTCCGCGGGTGATGCGGCCACCCCGTGTCGCCGCAACAGCAGAGCGAACACCGCGGACACCACATCCAGCGCCAGGCTCGGATTGCCGGTCGTGCCGTGTGCGTCGACACCGACGGTCATCGAGTGCACGGCCGGCTCACCTCCGCGCGCGGACACCGGCACTGCCGCCGCGTCCCCTGAACACCGACGTCGTGGTGTCGGCCGGACGCGACGCAACGGTGACCCGTTCCGCGGGGCTGTCGTTCGAGTCCACCGTGGTCGCCTGGCCGGGTCCGTCCAGTCGACTCTTGGCAAGTTCGACGTCGCCGGTGTACTTGAGCAGCGTCGAGAGCAGGATGTCGCGCATGCCGTCCCATGAGCCCGGACTCGACTCCGCCTCGTGTCCCGTGGCTTTCAACACCGTCGCGGCGCGGGCCGCGTCGATGACCTCGGCGACGGACGGACTCTTGCGCAGGGGGAACTCCCGCAGGGTGCGGGACAGTTCCACGATCCGGCCCGCCGTCTCGGCGCACACTTCGGGAGCTCGGGCGGTGACGATCTCGCGTTCCCGCTCGGGCGTCGGATATCCGACGTGATAGTGGAGGCAGCGACGCTTGAGCGCGGGCGACAATTCACGGGTGTCGTTGGAGGTGAGGATGACCCACGGAATCGAGCGTGCCGTGAATGTGCCGACCTCGGGGATGGTGACCTGCCGCTCGGCGAGCACCTCGAGCAGCAACGCCTCCATCGATTCTTCGGTACGGTCCACCTCGTCGACGAGCAGTACCACCGGCTCAGGTGAGAGCACCGCTTCGAGCAGGGGCCGCACCGACAGGAATTTCTCGGAATAGAGCCCGAAGTCCTGGTCTGCGAGGAATCGGGAGGCATCGGCGAGATCGGGATGTTCCGAGAGGATTTCGCCGACGCGGTCGCGCAGCATCTGCACGTGCAACAGCTGTTTGGCGTAGTCCCATTCGTAGAGCGCGCGGCTGTCGTCGAGTCCCTCGTAGCACTGGAGTCGCACCAGTGTGCGGCCTCCGGCCGCGGCAAGTGCCTTGGCGAGTTCGGTCTTGCCGACACCGGCCGGACCTTCGAGCAGCAGCGGTCGTTCGAGTGCGGTCGCGAGATGTACGACCGTCGCGAATTCGTCGTCGGCGATGTAGTCGTGCCGGCGAAGCGCGTCCTTCAGTTCGGCGCCGGTGGCGAACGATGTCATCGTGGAGCTCCCTGTCGCAATGCTGGAGTGTCTTCCCGGACGCGGAGTACGCCCACGCGCCCGGGAAGACAGGATCGGTCAGTACGTGCCGTTGATGCAGTGATCGACGACGGGGATCATCGACTCGACGGTGACCTCACGGGGATTACCCGGGGTGCACCAGTCGCCCTGGATGTGCTCGGAGATCGCCCGTACCGTCTTCTCGTCGCCCGGGATGGTCTCGCCGCGGCCGACGTACTTGCCGGTGTTCATCCGGTTCTTGTCGTACGAGTCGGTGCGGACCTGCCCGAAGTTGTCGGGAATCCCGACGTCCTGTGCGAGCCGGATCGCCGCCTCGACTGCGGCATCGGCAGCCTGCACGGTGGTCATGTTGCGGGTGTCGACGCCCATCGCGGTCGCAATGCGGGCGTAGTGCTCGTACCGGGACGGCAGGTTGTACTCCCACACCCGAGGAAGCGCGATGGCGTTGTTGAGGCCGTGGTGGCTGTCGAAGAACGCCGATGTCGCGTGCGAGATGGAGTGCACGATGCCGAGACCACCGGAGTTGAATGCCTGCGCTGCGATGTACTGGGCATTCATCATGCCCTCGCGCGCCTTCAGATTCCGCGGCTCGAACACGGCTTCCCGCAGATGCTTCGAGACGAGTTCGATCGAATACAGGGCGTTACCGAGCGACGGCGCGAAGTCCAGGCGCGAGACGTACGGCTCCGAACCATGAGCGAGGACGTCGAATCCGCAGTACGCCGTGAAGTGTTGCGGGCAGGTGTAGTAGAGCAGCGGATCGTCGATGGCCAGAGTGACGATCGTTGCCTCGTCGAAGCCGACCCACTTGTGTGGATGATCCATGTCGGAGGTGTCGGTGATGACGTACGCCCAGGACGTTTCCGAGCCGGTGCCTGCCGTCGTGGACACAGCGATGTGGGGCGGGTTCTCCTTGTTCGTGGACTTCGCGAAGCCCTCGAACTCGTTGATGTTGCGACCATCGTGCGCGATGACGACGCGCGCGCCCTTCGCGGCGTCGTGGCTCGAGCCGCCGCCGACGGAGATGATCGAGTCGCACTTCTCCTTCTGGTAGGTCGCTGCCGCTTCCATGACGTTGTAGTCCTTGGGGTTGGACTCGACCTTGTCGTACAGGACGACCTCGACACCCTGGTACTCGATCTTGCCGATCAGTTCCTCGATGATTCCGGAGCCACGCAGGCCGGTGGTCATCAACAGAGTGCGCTTGAACCCGAGATTCTTGGCCTCGACACCAATGATGTCGTGGGCTCCGACTCCCATGAGTGCGCGCGGGAAGGGGTGGAATTCCTTGATGGGGAAATCCCAGATCTGGTTGAGCTCGATTGCCATCGTGGTTCTCCTCGAGAATCGGGGGGCGTGATGAGCGGAGGGGTGTGATGTACGCCTCATGCCCGACCAACGATCGACCAGAGGATTCTCCGGGAGAAGCCCTGCGCGCGAAAACCGTCCGGTCGCGGCGGCAGGACTGCCCGATCGGGCAGGTGGACCGGCGGCGAACGGGACGGGCAGCGCTACCGGACTCGTTCCCGGTAGCGTGTCGGTGCCGCCGTTCGGCTGGTATTCTTCAAACTAGAACACGTTCTAGAATTGTGGTGAGCAGCACACCGCCGCCCCACGCTCGCACGAGAGGTGACATTTCCCATGACGACAGTCGAGGTGCCGCACGGGTCGCGATCGGTGGTTCTCACCGTGTCTGCCGTCATCGAGGAAACGCCCGACAGCCGCTCGATCGTCTTCGCTGTGCCCGAGGACCTGCGTGAGAAATTCGAGTACAAGCCCGGCCAGTTCCTGACGCTGCGCATCCCGAGCGACCGGACCGGCTCGGTCGCGCGCTGCTACTCCCTGGCAAGTTCACCGTTCACCGACGACGCCCCCAAGGTGACGATCAAGCGCACGTCCGACGGGTACGGCTCCAACTGGCTGTGCGACCGCATCTCCGCGGGCGACAACATCGAGGTCCTTCCCCCGTCCGGGGTGTTCACGCCGAAGTCCTTCGACCACGATTTCCTGCTCTTCGCGGCAGGCAGCGGCATCACCCCGGTGATCTCGATCCTCAAGTCCGCGCTGACCCAGGGGTCCGGCAAGGTCACGCTCGTCTACGCCAACCGCGACGAGAAGTCGGTCATCTTCGCCGACGAACTGCGCGCACTCGGCGAGAAGCACGCCGATCGGCTCACGATCGTGCACTGGCTCGAATCGGTGCAGGGTCTGCCCACTGCAGCACAGCTCGCCACCATCGCAGCCCCGTTCGCCGATCGTGAGGCGTTCATGTGCGGCCCGGGCCCCTTCATGGACGCCGTGCATCATGCGCTCCAGGATGCGGGCATGCCGCGCACCAGCGTGCATGCCGAGGTGTTCAACTCGCTCGCCGGCGATCCGTTCGCCGACCACGAGCCCGTCGAGATCAGCGACGAGGAGGCCGCCGACGCCGCAACCGTCGAGGTCGAACTCGACGGGGAAGTCCACACCCTGTCGTGGCCCCGCAAGCAGACGCTCGTCGACATCATGCTGGCCAAGGGCATCGACGTGCCGTACTCGTGCCAGGAGGGTGAGTGCGGCTCATGCGCGTGCACTGTCCTCGAGGGCAAGGTCGAGATGGAACACTGCGATGTCCTCGATCCAGAGGACATCGAGGCCGGCTACATCCTGGGCTGCCAGGCGCGCCCCGTCACCGACACCCTCAAGATCGAGTTCTGACGACCACCGGGCCGGTGTGCGGCTCGGCCGGCACCGGCGCGACCTCCTCGAGGCGAACCGGCTGCGGCTTCGGCCGACGCAGCACCAGCACGACCCCGGACGTGAGCGCGAGCGTCGCGACGATGGCGCTGTATCCGACCGCGGTGGCGGTGAGCCCGAACATGCCCGTGGCCACCCCGGCGGCAATCGCGGGAACCGAGAACGCGAGATAGCAGACCACGAAGGTGGTCGCGAAGATCTGTGCTCGCTGATTGGAGCGACCCAGCCTGCCGACGATGCCCATGGCGCCCAGGAACGTCGATCCCCACCCGAACCCTGCGATCGCCGTGCCCACGAAATACACGGCCACCACGCCGGACAGCAGACCACCCACCACCACGACGACGCCGGTCGCGAGCAGGACCACACCTGTGACCACGACCCGAAGTTCCGGGAAGCGCCGCATGAGCACCGCCGCGACCGAGCCCGACGTGAACAACGTCGCGACCGCAAGACCTGCAACCAACCTGTCGTCGATACCGAACACCACGTCGACGATCGACGTTCCCAGCGACATGTACAGGCCCCCGAGCGCCCATGCCGACATCAAACACGGCAATACCAAGAAGAACTGCGCACGCACCTCCTGGGGTAACGCCACGCTCGGTTTCAGTGCACGCAGTGCGTCTCCCCGAGAGGAGAACCCTGTGGGCTGCGAATTCTCCGGCACGAACAGGAGAGCGATGACGATTCCGATCGCGAGGACCACGATGAGCGCATAGCTCGACACCGTCGGGAACGGCGCGAACTGAACCAGCAGACCGGCGCCCGCCGCGCCCAGGCCGAGCCCCAACGACGGCGCGATGCTGTTGATCAGCGGACCGACCCGAGGGTTGGGTTGCAGATCGATCATCCCCGCGGCAACTGCTCCCGTGGCAGTGCCCACCGCCAACCCTTGGATGATGCGCGCCGCGATCAACCACCCGACATTGTCGGCGAAGATGAACACGACCATCGAGATCGCGAGAATCACCATCGCTGCCCCGATGATCGGACGACGACCGATGCGGTCGGACAACGCACCGACGGTGAGCAGCGTCGCGAGGAGAGAAACGACGTAGATCGCGAAGACCACGGTGAGCACCGCCGCCGAGAATCCCCACATCTCCTGGTAGACGGGATACAGAGGCGACGGCACCGACGACGATCCGGTGAGGGTGAACGCCCCCACCCCCATCACCGCGAATCCGAACACACGAGACCCGTCAGCGGATGGGGCGGGCGAGACCATCGAACCTCCAGCAGGGAAACAGCGAATAGGAAACAAAGCTACGAGTGCAAGCAGCAGCGCCGCGTCGCGGCGCTGCTGCTTGTGGAACATCCTCCGCGGAGAGAATATTTCGCCTACGTCACGATCAACACCGAAAAGGTCACTCCACCTGCAGAAAGATTTATCACTTAGCAACTCTCCTCAACATTGACCGACCGGTCGATCAGGCCTATACCGAGGAGTGGGGACACATTCTCACGAACCATCACCCGAAGGAGGCTCACCATGTTCTCCGACAGCCGGCTGCAGGACTATGTAGCCGTCGTTCTCGGCGTATTCGCCGCCCTGTCACCGCTCTGGTTGGACACGAATACCAACGCCACGTGGTCGCTCGTCGTCCTCGGTGCACTCGTCGCCCTGTGCGGTATCGCGCAGATCATGCGCCCCACGATGGCATCGATCGACTATGCGATGGGAATCTTCGGCGCACTGCTGTTCATCTCCCCGTGGGTCATGTCGTACACCGCCTTCGGCGGGGCGTCGTGGACCGCGTGGATCGTCGGTGTGCTGACCGTGGTCGTCGCGGTCGCTGCGCTGCCCGCCATGAACACCCGCATGCATGGAGGCCGCTTGGCCACGCATCACTGAATCCGATCACTGTCCCGCCGGTGGGGCCGGTTGCTCCCGGCGCCACCGGCGTCGCAGTGGCCTTCTCCCCCGGAGGTGATCAGTGAACGCCTACCGCGCGAACGCGAACCCCACCACCCGCACTCGCATCCTCGACGCCGCCGAGACCTTGTTCGCCGAGCAGGGCTTCGACGCGACCGCCACCACCGCCATCGCGACGGCAGCCCGCGTACCGAAGGGCCTGATCTTCTACTATTTCCCTTCCAAGGAAGCCGTCCTCGATGCGTTGATCGCCGAACGTCTCCCCACCGAACCGATCTCCGATGTCCTCGCGCTGGTTGCGCCGGGCGATCCTGCAACAAGCCTGGTCAATCTCGACACGGCCCTCAACCTCGGACACAACGACTCCTCGGTGCTCCGCGTGATCGTCTGGCGGGAGGCCGAAACACACACCGATGTGCGCAGCCACCTGCGGACCCTCCGCGCCTATCTCCACGACACGACGATGCGCGTGCTCCAGGCCAGTACACCGGCACCGGTGTCGGTGAACGCCGTGCGCACAGCGGCGACGACATGGGTCTCGGCGATGCTCTCGGCCGCTACGACGGACCGGCTGTTCGGACGCGACGGTCTACCGCGAGCCCACGAGGAACTGCAGAACGTGGCACGCCTGATTGCGGCCGGAATGTCGGGGATGACGCCGTTACCGAGGATGCTGGCCCGCTTGGGTCCGACAACAGCCTTGGGCCCGACAACAGCTCTACACTGACGGGCCGAGCGCACGTCAGCCGATCGGGTTCGAGGACGCCTCGAGCAACTCGCGGCCCGCCGCGAATGCGCCGGCGCCCGCGGGAAGTGTTCCGGACTCACCGCTGAGGAACACCTCGACGCGCCCGGAGCCCCTCGACGTCCGACCGAGCGTGTCGATTCGTCGGAGTGTCTGCAGTGCGACGGCCTCGGCGCTGTCGAACAGGCGAACCCCGAGCGGCAGTTGCGCCGTGATCGTGTCCGAGACGAGCGGATAGTGCGTGCACCCGAGCACGACGCCCTCGACGTCGGTGGGGGTCCGCTCGACGGCAGAGGCGATCGCGGCGGCTGCCCCGGCCCGGTCGCCGCGGTCGATCGCATCGGCGAGACCGTGGCACGCGACCCCGACAACGTCGCTGCCGTTCGCGAACTGTGCGATCAGATCTGCCTGGTATCGGCTCGCGGTGGTCGCCGCGGTCGCCCAGATCGCAACCGACCCGCACGCGGCGGCTGCCGGCTTGATCGCGGGAACCGTGCCCACGACGGGCACACCGTCGCCGAGGTCGGCGCGCACGTGTTCGAGAGCCGTCACGGATGCGGTGTTGCACGGCAGCACCACGACGTGGGCTCCCCGGTCCACTGCCCGCCGCGCCGTCGTGACCACACGTTCGATCACCCAGTCGGACGGCTTGGGACCCCATGGTGCGCCTGCGGGGTCCATCGACAACATCAGGTCGAGGTCGGGACGCAGGCGTCGCAACCACGCGGACGTCGGCAGCAGCCCGAAACCCGAGTCGATGAGAGCAACGATCACCCTACGAATCTATCGGGTCCGGGCCACCGGGCTCACGCCATGGTGGCGAGCAACTCCTCGATGGGCGCGCCCGCTGCGATCTTCATCCGGTTCTTCATCACCTGAGCCGGCATTCCACCGCCGACCACACCGACGAGTCGGCCGTCGCGTTCGTAGAAGGCCAGGAACTTGCGGCCGTCGTCGCGCACGACGTGCACGGTGTCGTCGCCGCGTACCGCGCCGAGCCCCTGGATCTTGATCTCGTACTGGTCGCTCCAGAAGTAGGGCACCGCAGACGCGACACCCACGTCGCCCGAGACGAGGGCCTTGACGAGTACCGTGGCCTGCTCACCCGCGTTGGTCCAGTGTTCGATGCGCTTGCGGCCGCCTTCCGGTAGCTGCCAGGATGCGACGTCGCCGACCGCCCACACGTGGGGAGCCGACGCGCGACCCACCTCGTCGCACACCACACCGTTGTCGAGTTCGATACCCGAACCGTCGAGCCACTCGGTGACCGGTATCGATCCGATACCGAGCACCACCAGGTCGACGTCGATCTCGGACCCGTCGCCGAGTACCGCGGAGGTGACGCGCTCGTCGCCGCGGAGTTCGGTCAGGCCTACTCCTGCCCGTACATCGACACCCTCGTCGGTGTGCAGCCGCGCGACCAGCGAACCGACTTCGGTGCCGAGAACGGACGCCAGCGGAGTCTCCTGTGGCTCGACGAGCACGACCTCGACGCCCTTGGCCCGCAGACTCGCGGCCACCTCGCACCCGATGAACCCGGCCCCGACCACGAGAGCACGGGCGCCCGATACGACCTCGCCCCGCAGAGCGCGGCTGTCGTCCATCGATCGTAAGACGTGCACGCCGGCGAGTTCCTTCAAGCCCGGGATCCTGCGTGGGCGCAGGCCTGTGGCGATGACCAGCTCGTCGTAGCTCAGTTCGGTTCCGTCCGCGAACGTGAGGGTCTGGGCGGCGGTGTCCACGGACGCGGCCGGGCTGCCGAGCCGCAGATCGATCTTCTGCTCCTCGAAGAACTCCTGCGGGCGCAGGGTGGTGTCGTCGCGGTCGCCGCGAAGGACGTCCTTCGACAGCGGCGGGCGGTCGTACGGGAGGTGCTCCTCGTCGCCCACCAGGACCAGTTCGCCCTCGAACCCTGCGCGGCGCAATTCCTCCGCGGTTCGCACACCGGCGAGTCCCGCTCCGACAACGACGATCCGATCAACTGCCACCTGAGTCCATCCTTCTGAGGTCGTGACGTATGCCACGTGAATGCTTCGGGTCTTCATACCAAATACAAGTGACGGTGAACAGAGCGTCGATCGTCTCTGCGCGGCACATCACCTCCGGCCGGGCGGATAATTAGAGTCGACCGTACAACGCAGATCTGCACACGCGACCGGCACAGCCCCACCGACGAACTACCGAGGAGCTTTCATGACGAGCGACAGCGGCGCAGGTATCAGCCGCGTGCAATTCGGGACGGGTTCGTCTCCGGGCCCGGTCGACACCCAGGGGCGGACGATCATCGCCGACGCCGTCGTCGCGAAGATCGCCGGACTCGCAACCCGCGAGATCAGCGGGGTGTTCGACGTCGGCGCCGGTACCGCACGCGTTGTCGGGGCCCTGCGCGACCGGATTCCGGGAGCTCGGATCAACCACGGTCAAGGGGTCGCAGTCGAGGTCGGCGAGACACAGGCCGCGATCGACATCGGCATCGTCGCCGAGTACGGCGTCGCGCTCCACGAACTGGCCGTCGCCATCCGTCACAACGTGATCATGGCGGTCGAGCGCATGACCGGACTCGAAGTCACCGAAGTCAACATCACCGTGTTCGACGTCGTCCTTCCGGACGAGGCGGCAAACGCCGCGGCAGAACAGAAACCGCGCGTGCAGTGAATTCGAACCGCGATGCCCCCAACCCTGCCTGCCGCCACGAGGCAGATCTCGTCGACGATGTCGCGAACACGGTGCTGGGCATCGCCGGGATCGCCGGTCTGCACAGTGGTGAGTTCGGTGAGATCGCCACGTATCTGCCGGGCCGGCGGGTCGCCGGAATCCGGCTGGGCCCACGTGGGTGCGAGATCCACGTGACAGCCCTCTACCCCGCCGATCTTCCCGCGCTCGGAGAGGCAGTGCGGCGATATGTCGAACCCGTCGTCGGCGGGCCGGTGAGCGTGGTGTTCCAGGACATCCGCGAGCCCCTCGCCGAACAGGCCTCCGCAGAGAAACAGGTGACATCGTGAACCACACCCCAACGACCAACACCGTCGTCGGACTCATCGCAGGTCTCCTGCTGGCACTCGCCGGAATTCTGGGCGGATTCAGCGGACTGTTGTTCGCAGTACTGCTGGGCGCCCTCGGTGCGTCCATCGGCGCGCACCGCGACGGCATCCTCGACCTGGGTGCGCTGTTGCGAAGTCGTGGCCGTGGCTGATCCTGCAACACCGACTTCTGCCGCACCGGCCGCGCCGTCCGAACAGGAGTCGGTCGATCTCGCCGGATCGCGCGGCAGCCTCACCATCAAAGACCGCGCCATCGAGCGGATTGCCGCGGCAGCCGCGCTGCAGGTCCCGCACGTCGTCCGGCAGAGCAGCAATCTGAGCCTGCTCACGGGCAGAGAGCTGCCACGCGCCGAGGTGATCACCGCGGGAAGTGCCGTGGCAGTGAACCTGTACATCGCGGCAGAATGGCCCTACGACGCCGCTGCGCTCACACGTCGCGTCCACGACGCCGTCGCGTGGCATCTTCACGAGTACACCGGTCTGGTGGTGCACGAACTCAACGTGCTGATCGTCTCGACCGCGCGCGCGGTCGAGGACGAGCCGTCCGAACAGTCGGTGCCCGTCGAATATCTGGAATCCGACATCGTCGCCGGGCACCCCGGGCCTCGCTCCGACATCCCCTTGGTGTCGCCGCTTCCGCCGCTCGCGACACCGGCCGCAGCACCCGCCGCGGCACTGATCGCGATCGGAGCGCTCGGTCTCGCATTCGTCGCGGCACGGGAACTGCTCATCGTCCGCGGCACCTACGGCGGCGCACCCTGGATCAGGAACTCGTTCGAATGGTTCGGGCGGTTGCACTGGCATCCGTGGATCGCGCCCGTTGCCGTGCTGCTCGCGCTTCTCGGACTCGCTGCGATCGTGGTGGCACTGAAGCCGCGCAGGCGCACCCATCTGCCACTGAGGCTGTCCGGCGAGGTTCCGACCGTCTGGATGCGGCGGACCGACATCGCCCGGATGTGCAGTGCACGTGCGTCCGCCCTGCCCGGTGTGCTCAACGCACGGACCGTCGTCGACCGCAGGCGCGCGCTGATCCGTGTGGTCGCAGCGTCCGACAGCACGACCGACGATCTCAGCGCCACCCTTCGCGCAGAATTGGAACCGCGACTCGCTCTGCTCGCAGATCCGATTCCGCTGGTTCTGAAGGTGTCGCGCCACGAGGCGCACGCCCCCACCGAAACGGGAACCCTGCCGTGAAACTCCGCACCGTACTCGTCAACCGCTTCTTCGCGTTCGCGGTGGGCTGCGCGCTCCTCGGCGCCGGCGCGTTCGCGCTGGCATGGGTGTGGCGGGTGCCGTTCGCACGCGAGCGACTCGCCGAGCTGGATCGGCCACTCATCATGGACCTGCCCGACCAGCCGTGGTGGACGCCCGCCCTGTGGACCGTCCTGGCCGCGGGATGCACGATCGGGATAGTACTGCTGGTGGTGAATCTGTCGCGGCGACGTACCTCGACCGTGGAGCTGTACGACGAGGTGACCGACGCGACGCTCGGTGTCGATCTCGGTCCGGTCGCAACCGGTGTGGCGCGAGAACTGGAAACCTTCCATGGCGTCCGCTCCGTGCGTGGTCGTGCGGTGGTGGAACGGCACCTGCCGACGCTGTCGGTGACCGTCCACGCCGAGCCCGGCATCGATATCTCCGAGTTCACGGCCGCCGCCGAGGACGCCGCGCGTCGGGCCGCTGCCGCGGTCGGTGGTGCACGTGTCGCAACGCAGGTGCTGCTGCATCTGGATCCGGCGGGCGAAGGCCGCTGAGCTGTCGTCCGGGCCGACCGCCCACTGCGCAACAACTCTGTCTCTGCTCAGAAACGCCGAACGGCGTCCACCCCGAAGGGTGGACGCCGTTCGAGCGTCAGTGAGTATCAGCTCACGCGATGATCTTCGTGACGCGACCGGCGCCGACGGTACGGCCACCCTCGCGGATCGCGAAGCGGAGGCCCTCGTCCATGGCGACCGGCTGGATCAGCTTGACGGACATCTCGGTGTTGTCACCGGGCATGACCATCTCGGTGCCCTCGGGAAGGGTCACAACGCCCGTCACGTCCGTGGTACGGAAGTAGAACTGCGGACGGTAGTTGTTGAAGAACGGCGTGTGACGGCCGCCCTCTTCCTTGTTGAGGATGTAGGCCTGGCCCTCGAACTCCTTGTGGGGAGTCGTGGTGCCCGGCTTGATGACGACCTGGCCGCGCTCGACGTCCTCACGCTTGATGCCGCGGACGAGGAGACCGACGTTGTCGCCGGCCTGGCCCTGGTCGAGCAGCTTGCGGAACATCTCGATGCCGGTGACCGTGGTCTTGGTCGACGTTTC
This sequence comes from Rhodococcus sp. NPDC060090, assembly GCF_042729855.1. Lineage (NCBI taxonomy): Bacteria > Bacillati > Actinomycetota > Actinomycetes > Mycobacteriales > Nocardiaceae > Rhodococcus > Rhodococcus sp. NPDC060090. The sequence goes on from NZ_JBHWXB010000011.1 coordinate 64,700, forward strand.
CTTGATGCCGACGATCTCGACCTCTTCGTTCACGTTGACCACGCCACGCTCGATACGGCCGGTGACGACCGTGCCGCGACCCGTGATCGTGAAGACGTCCTCGACGGGCATGAGGAACGGCTTCTCGGTCTCGCGGACCGGGTCCGGGATCGAGTCATCGACGGCCTGCATGAGGTCGACGACCGACTGGACCCACTTCTCGTCGCCCTCGAGAGCCTTGAGAGCAGAGATCGGGATGACCGGAGCGTCCTCGTCGAACTCCTGCGAAGCGAGGAGCTCGCGGACCTCCATCTCGACGAGCTCGAGGATTTCCTCGTCGTCGACCATGTCGGCCTTGTTCAGGGCAACGAGGATGTAGGGCACGCCGACCTGGCGAGCGAGCAGCACGTGCTCGCGCGTCTGCGGCATCGGGCCGTCAGTGGCGGCGACAACGAGAATCGCGCCGTCCATCTGAGCAGCACCGGTGATCATGTTCTTGATGTAGTCCGCGTGACCGGGAGCATCGACGTGCGCGTAGTGGCGCTTGTCGGTCTGGTACTCGACGTGGGAGATGTTGATCGTGATGCCACGAGCCTTCTCCTCGGGAGCCTTGTCGATCTGGTCGAACGCGAAGCTCTCGTTGAGATCCGGAAACTTGTCGGCCAGCACCTTGGTGATCGCAGCCGTGGTCGTCGTCTTGCCATGGTCGACGTGACCGATGGTGCCGATGTTCACGTGCGGCTTGGTCCGCTCGAACTTCGCCTTCGCCACTGGAATGTCCTCCTGGACTGTTGTTGCGTGCAGTATGCAGCAGTGCGGTTTGTATTACTTGGTCGTGCAGACGACCGGTCCCAACCCGAAGGTTACTCGCCGGTGGCCTTGGCGATGATTTCCTTCGAGACGTTCGACGGAACCTCTGCGTAGGAATCGAACACCATGGAGAAGTTCGCGCGGCCCTGGGTCTTCGACCGCAGGTCCCCGATGTAACCGAACATCTCCGAGAGCGGAACCAGCGCCTTCACGACACGGGCACCACTGCGTTCCTCCATGGCCTGGATCTGGCCACGGCGGGAGTTGAGGTCGCCGATCACGTCACCCATGTACTCCTCGGGTGTCGTGACCTCGACAGCCATCAGCGGCTCGAGGATCACCGGGGCGGCCTTGCGTGCCGCTTCCTTCAGCGCCTGGGAGCCGGCGATCTTGAACGCCATTTCGGACGAGTCGACATCGTGGTACGCACCGTCGAGGAGCGTGACCTTGACATTGACCAGCGGGTATCCCGCGAGGACGCCGTACTGCAGGGCATCCTGGGCACCGGCATCCACCGACGGGATGTACTCGCGCGGGACGCGACCACCGGAGACCTTGTTCTCGAACTCGTAGGTCGCGCCGTCCTCGCCCTTGAAGGGTGCGAGAGCGATGATGACCTTCGCGAACTGGCCGGAGCCACCGGTCTGCTTCTTGTGCGTGTAGTCGTGCTTCTCGACAGCCTTGGTGATGGTCTCGCGGTACGCGACCTGCGGCTTGCCGACATTGGCCTCGACCTTGAACTCGCGACGCATGCGGTCGACGAGGATGTCGAGGTGGAGCTCGCCCATACCGCCGATGACGGTCTGGCCGGTCTCCTCGTCGAGCTCGACGGAGAACGTCGGGTCCTCTTCGGCGAGCTTCTGGATCGCGGTGCCCAGCTTCTCCTGGTCGGACTTGGTCTTCGGCTCGATGGAGACCTGGATGACCGGGTCCGGGAAGCTCATCGACTCGAGAACGATCGGGTTCGTCTGGTCGCACAGGGTATCGCCCGTGGTGGTGTCCTTCAGGCCGATCATCGCGTAGATGTGGCCCGCGACGGCCTCGTCGACCGGGTTCTCCTTGTTGGCGTGCATCTGGAAGAGCTTGCCGATGCGCTCTTTCTTGCCCTTGGTGGCATTGAGCACCTGCTGGCCGGGATCGAGACGGCCGGAGTACACGCGCACGAAGGTGAGCTTGCCGAAGAACGGGTGCGCAGCGATCTTGAAGGCGAGCGCCGAGAACGGCTCTTCCTTGCTCGGCTTACGCGTGAGGTCGGTTTCCTCGTCGTTCAGCTTGTGGCCGTGGACCTCACCGATGTCGAGCGGAGTCGGCAGGTAGTCGATGACCGCGTCGAGCATGGGCTGGACGCCCTTGTTCTTGAACGCGGTGCCACAGATGACCGGGTACAGCTCGGAGTTGACGGTCAGCTTACGGATGGCGCCCTTGATCTCGGCGACCGTGAGCTCCTCACCGCCGAAGTACTTCTCCATGAGCACTTCGTCGGACTCGGCGACGGTCTCGAGCAGCTTCTCGCGGTATTCGGCGGCCAGGTCGGCGAGATCTGCGGGGATCTCCTCGACCGTGGCCTCCGTGCCGATCGGGGTGACGCCGCGCCAGGTGAGCGCCTTCATCTCGACGAGGTCGACGACACCGTCGAAGTCGTCCTCGGCACCGATCGGGATCTGCAGGACCAGCGGCTTCGCGCCGAGACGGTCGATGATGGTCTGCACGGTGAAGAAGAAGTCCGCGCCCATCTTGTCCATCTTGTTGACGAAGCAGATGCGCGGGACGTCGTACTTGGCAGCCTGGCGCCAGACCTGCTCGGACTGGGGCTCGACGCCCTCCTTGCCGTCGAACACGGCAACGGCGCCGTCGAGGACGCGCAGCGACCGCTCGACCTCGACCGTGAAGTCGACGTGGCCGGGGGTGTCGATGATGTTGATCTGGTTGTTGTTCCAGAAACAGGTGACCGCAGCGGAGGTGATGGTGATACCCCGCTCCTTCTCCTGCTCCATCCAGTCGGTGGTCGAAGCACCGTCGTGGGTCTCGCCGATCTTGTAGTTGCGACCGGTGTAGAAGAGGATGCGCTCGGTGGTGGTGGTCTTACCGGCATCGATGTGCGCCATGATGCCGATGTTGCGGACCTTGTTCAGGTCGGTCAGCACTTCCTGTGCCACAGGTAAACCCCGCTCGTAGCTCGTGTCGGTCCTTGGTGCGGACCACATTTCTTATGATGTCAGCCGGCCTTTACGGACCGACACAGATGTGCGAGCAGCCGATCGGGGGATCATCCGAGATCCACCCGACCGGCGTCGACTCACCAGCGGTAGTGCGCGAACGCCTTGTTGGCTTCAGCCATCTTGTGCGTGTCCTCGCGACGCTTCACAGCGGCACCGAGGCCGTTGCTGGCATCGAGAAGCTCGTTGGCGAGACGCTCGACCATGGTCTTCTCACGACGCTGACGCGAGAAGGTGACGAGCCAGCGCAGCGCCAGCGTGGTGGAACGACCGGGGCGAACCTCGACCGGCACCTGGTAGGTGGCGCCACCGACACGACGGCTACGCACCTCGAGTGCGGGCTTGACGTTGTCGAGCGCGCGCTTGAGCGTGACGACCGGATCGGTGCCGGTCTTCTCGCGAGCCTGTTCGAGCGCCTGGTAGACGATGCGCTCGGCAGTGGACTTCTTGCCGTCCACGAGGATCTTGTTCACGAGCTGGGTGACCAGCGGCGAACCGTAGACCGGGTCGGCGATGAGGGGACGCTTCGGAGCGGGACCTTTACGTGGCATCAGCCCTTCTCCTTCTTCGCTCCGTAGCGGCTACGTGCCTGCTTGCGGCCCTTGACACCCTGGGTGTCGAGCGAGCCACGGATGATCTTGTAACGCACACCGGGGAGGTCCTTCACACGACCGCCGCGCACGAGCACCATCGAGTGCTCCTGGAGGTTGTGGCCCTCACCCGGGATGTACGCGGTGACCTCGATCGACGTGGTCAGGCGCACACGAGCAACCTTACGAAGCGCGGAGTTCGGCTTCTTCGGGGTGGTGGTGTACACGCGGGTGCACACGCCACGACGCTGCGGGCTGCCCTTGAGTGCCGCGCTCTTGACCTTGGCGGTCTTGTCGCGGCGACCCTTACGGACCAGCTGATTGATAGTTGGCATCTATCGGCTTTCTCGTTGTCTGAAGCTGCTCAGGCGAGCAACACTGGCTGTTCTGAAATTAGGGATCCATCGGTTGGGACAAAAAAGCAACTGCCCCGCACTCGCACCCCGTGCGTACACGAGGTCGGGTGTGTCGCGTACCCCCACACAGGCAGCCGGGGACTCGCACCTGCAGATATCTACAGACCGCGCGTACGGCATCGCCTCGCATAGGCACACAGATCGGTCCGGTCAGGCCGGACACGACCCACAACGATACCCGGCGGCGGCGCATGCGGTCAAAGCGAGACGCGACGAATGACCGCGCACGTCGGCGCGGCATGAGCGAGAAGTCAACTGCTGAGGTTGAGGGTGAGCCGTGCCAACGTAGCAGCAGCCTCACACGGGTCGGCACCACCGGTCGCGTATTGGACCCACCATCCGAAGATCCCCGTGGTCGCGGCACCGGCGGAAACACCACAGGACAACGGGTCGTTCGGCCGGCGCATCTGCAGGGCCCGCCTGCCTTCGACGGTGGTGTTCTCGACCGAGTAGCCGAGCTCTTCACCTGCATTGCGCTCATGATCGAGCGATCCGGTCTCGAACCAGTTGAACGTGACCTTCACTACTCCTGCCGGACTGTCCCCCTCCCACCGGCAGATCGCGCCGAAGAACCCCCGGTACACCGCCGTCGCACCCACCGTCTCCGCGATCTTGTCGTCGGCGACGGCGTCGCATTCGGTGAGCAGTTTCGTGAACTCCGCTGACAGTCCCGGCCAGCCACCTGCGCCCTGCGGCACCGCGTGGCCTTCGATGCTGCGCGCACATCCGGCGACCATCAGCAGGGCCGCCCCTAGCGCAACGACGCTCACGATGATGCGACGAAGCCTGAAGTGCGTGCCGGTCGGGTGCGTGCCCACGTTCATGACTGCGACCTCTCCACGCTCAGCTCGGCGAGGTCCCGCGCAACGGCGCACGAATCGGCCGTCGGTGTGAAGTTCGCGTACGTCACCGACCAGTGGATGAAATCGCCACCGAAATCCACACCGATCTCGCACAGCACGGTCTGGCCGAGTTCGTTCTGAGCCGACCCCATGAATCCGGGATGACCGCCGATCTCGACATCGACCGCGGGCCGTCCGATCAGATCCGATCCCGCACGTTCACGGCCGATCGGGCTGCCTCGATACCACGAGAAACTCACGCTCGGACCACCGACGTAGGTTTCCCATTCGCATCCCACCGAGTTCCGGGTGACCGCGGAGAACTCCCCCAGCGCAAAGGCCGCCTGGACCTCGTCGTCCGAGATCGAACCGCATTCGCCGAAGAACGGCCCGGGTTCGGTGACCTGCAGCCCGGTCGTTTCCGGGCCGCTGCCGCCCTGATCGTCGGCGGATGATCCACATCCCGCCACGAACACTCCGGCGAGCGCGGCCATCGCCACGATCCCCGATATCCTCCCGGTGCGCCCGGTCCCCTCGACAGGCATGTGCACAGACACTACCCAGCCGTACGCGCGCTCGCTTGTCGACTGCGCGCATCGACCAGGACCGTGTCGAGCTGAGCGGCCCAGTGCCTCACGATCTCGGCGCGGCGACGCGAATCGTCGGTCAGGACATCTGCTAGGCCCAGTCCCCGCGCGAGGTCGAGGGTCGCCTGGACCATGCGGTGGACGACGGGGTCGGAATCGTCGGCGCCGAGTTGTTCGATCGCGGCGCGATGCGCGACCCGTCCGAACCGCTCCTCGAGAGGCACGATGCGTTCACGCAGGGCAGGATCGGCTGCAGCCGCCGTCCAGACCTGCAGCGCCGCCTTGAACAAGGTTCCGGAGTACTGCTCGATGATGCCGGCGACGACCCGCTCGGTGTGCGCGTCGCCGGATACGAGCTCGAGGTTCTCGTCGCGGACCTGATCCATACGGCTGTCGAACATGAACTCGAGGGCCGCGGTGATGAGGTCCTCCCGGGTCGGGAAGTGGTGTTGCGTCGCACCGCGCGAGACACCGGCACGCTGTGCGACGACGCCGACCGTGGTCGCAGCCCAGCCGGATTCGGCAAGGGTGTCGATGGTGGCTTCGAGCAGACGTCGACGTGTCGCTCTGCTGCGGTCCTGCTTCGGTTCGCGCGTCATCTGTGCCTTCCTCCGGTCCCGAGACCGTACGCACAAATCGCGGCTCCGTACACTCGTACTTCGGGACGAAACAGAAGGGCAGTTTCACTGTGTCGACATTGGTGAGACGCGAGGACTATTTCGATGCGGCGATCGAACTCCTCTCGTCGAACGATTACGGGGCGCTCAAGCAGGCGCAATTGTGTTCGCACCTCGATGTCACCACGGGGTCGTTCTACAACTACTTCGCCAGCTGGGCCCAGTTCCGTAAGGAATTCCTCGAGAACTGGCTCGAACGGCAGACGATCCGGCTCGCCGCGACCGCGCGCCTCGAAGCGTCCCCGATCCGACGCCTCGAGATGCTGATCGATTTCGCGTGCGGTCTCCCCCACAGCGCTGAGTCCTCGATCCGCGGCTGGGCGCACACCGACGCGGAAGTCCGGTCCGTGCAGGCCACCGTCGATTACCAGCGGTATCTGGTTGTCGTGGAAGCGACGTCCGCGATCCTGGGCGTCGGCGAGGCTGCCGAAGGCTTCGCCCGCACCTCCCTCTACTGCCTCGTCGGTTATCAGCAGACCGTTCCACTGCCCGCACCGGACACGCTGCGGTGGGGGCTCGAATGCATCCTGCGCGAACTGCTGGCCACCGTGGATCGCTGAATCGAACGGCCCGGGTCGAGGCGGCCGGTGCGTCATCTCCGGGCCCACGAGGGCGGTCGTTTCTGCAGGAACGCCGCCATCCCCTCTACCGCGTCGGCCGAACCGAACAACCGTGCCGATTGTGCGGCGAGATCTGCGCCGTACCGATCGAAATCCTCGAGCATCCCCCGTGTCAGCAGCTGCTTCGATTCTGCGAGGCCCTGCGGTGAGCACTCGCGGAACTCGGCGAGCAGTTCCGCAACGGTGCCTGCGGGGTCGTCGGCGGTGATCGTCACCAGCCCGTACGCGAGGGCTTCTTCCGGACCGAATCGCTCACCGGTGAGGAAGTACCGCGAGGCCGCCCGTGGTGACAACCTCGGCAACACCGTGAGGGAGATGATCGAGGCGGCCAGCCCTAGGCGCGCTTCGGTGAGCGCGAAGGTCGTTCGCGGACCCGCTACGACGACATCGCAGGCACCGACGATTCCCATTCCGCCTGCCCGCACATGACCGTCGATCTGCCCGACAACAGGTTTGGGCGTGTCGAGGATCTGCCGCAGCAGGTCGGACATTTCGAGGGTGCGCTGCGCGGCCGCCTTCTGCGGCGTGCCTGCCGAATCGGCCCCGCCGGCCTCACGCAGATCCGCTCCGGCACAGAATGTTCCACCGGTATGCGTGAGCACGACCGAGCGCACGTGCGGGTCCGCAGCCGCGTCGTCGAGTCCCCGCCTCAGCTGATGCAGCAGGGTCGACGACAAAGCGTTGCGGTTGTGCGGCGAGTCCAATGTCAGTGTCGCGACACCGTGCGCGACGTCGTAGCGTACGAGCGGATCGGCGGATTCGGTGTGCGTCATGATGTTCCCTGCCCTAGTAGGAGCGCGGCAGTCCCAGCGAGTGCTGCGACACGAAATTGAGGATCATCTCGCGGCTGACCGGGGCCACCCGTGCGATCCTGGCGGCGCCGAGCATCGCGGCGAGTCCGTACTCTTTGGTGAGCCCTCCCCCGCCGTGTGTCTGGATTGCCTGGTCCAGGCTGGCGATGGCAGCCTCCCCCGCGGCGTACTTGGCCATGTTTGCGGCTTCGGCGGCACCGAAATCGTCGCCGCTGTCGTAGAGCGACGCGGCCTTCTGCATCATCAGTTTGGCGAGGTCGACCTCGATCTTGCGCTGCGCCAGGGGATGTGCGATGCCCTGGTGTGCACCGATCGGTTGCTCCCACACTGTGCGTTCGTTCGCGTACTTCACCGCGGCATCGAGCGCGTAGCGACCCATTCCGACCGCCATGGCGGCACCGAGGATACGTTCGGGGTTGAGCCCGGCGAACAACTGCGCGAGCGCCGCATCCGGTTCACCCACGAGTGCGTCCGCGGGAAGACGGACGTCATCGAGGAAAAGCGAGAACTGTCGATCGGGTTCGATGATGTCCATCTCCATCGGGGTCTTGACGAACCCGTCGGTCCCGGTGGGCACGATGAACAGTGCGGGACGGAGCTTTCCGCTGACCGCATCCTCGGTGCGGGCGACGATCAGTACCGCGTCCGCCTGATCGACGCCGGAGATGAACACCTTGTTGCCCGACAGGATCCAGTCGTCGCCGTCACGCTTGGCGACGGTACCGATCTTGTGGGAGTTCGAACCTGCGTCGGCTTCGGTGATTCCGAATGCCATGATCTTCGTGCCGTCGGCGAGTCCGGGCAACCACTGCTGCTTCTGGTCCGCCGTTCCGTACTTGGAGATGATGGTTCCGCAGATCGCCGGCGAGACGACCACGAGCAACAGACCGCATCCGTGCGCCGCGAGTTCCTCCTGTACCAGCGCCAACTCGTAGATTCCGGCACCACCGCCGCCGTACTCCTCGGGGAGGTTCACGCCGAGAAACCCGAGTTTCGATGCCTCCGCCCATAGTTCGGTGAGCGGCTCGTTCCTGCGCGATTTCGGCAGCACGTAATCCATATAGTTGTAGCGCTGCGCCAGAGACGCTACGGCCGATCGAAGTTCCTGTTGTTCTTCGGTTTCGGTGACGATCATTCCGGTGCTCCTGACGTTGCGGATTGTTCTTCGTCCGATAGCGGGCCTTCGGCGGACACCACGGCCAGCACTGCGCCGACGTCGACCTGCGAGCCGACATCGACATTGAGTTCGGTGAGTATCCCTGTCCCCGGCGCGGTGACGGTGTGCTCCATCTTCATCGCCTCGAGCCACAGGATCGGCTGCCCCGCGGCCACGGTGTCGCCGAGGGCCGCGCCGAGCCGGAGCACCGATCCCGGCATGGGAGCGAGCAGCGAGCCCACTGCGCGGTGCGACGCAGGGTCGGCGAAACGAGGCACCACCTCGAGTCGGACCGGTCCGAGCGCTGAATCGACGTACACGGTGTCGCCGTGGACGGTACTGCCTTGGGCGGTGCCGCCGTATCGGGCGATGGTGAATCTACGGTGCACCCCGCCGCGGTCGAGGACGACGCGTTCGGGAGTGCACTCGACGACGACGTCGGCCGAACCATCGACGACCGGTCCGCTCCTGCTGTGCCGATACCGAATTTCGTGTTCACCGTGGATCCCGGTGTATGTCTTGGTCTGCGGCGCCGACACCAGGTTCCTCCATCCGGCAGGGAGTCCCGAATCGACGGTTGCAGCGGCGCGATTGTGCTCGGACTCCGCCAGTGCGGCGGCCAGAGCCGAGATCGCTTCTGCCTCCAGCGTTGCGACCGGTTCCGATAACACGGCGAGATCATGCGTGGTGAAGAACGCGGTATCGGTCTCACCCGCGAGGAATGCGGGGTGCCGGAGAACGTTGACCAGCAGATCGCGATTCGTGCGGATGCCGTGGATCTCCGCTCCCACGAGCGCTTTCGCAAGCAGCCGTGCGGCCTGCATCCGCGTCGGTGCGTAGGAGATCACCTTCGCGAGCATCGCGTCGTAGTGAGTTCCCACGTGCGATCCGGCGACGACTCCCGAGTCCAGGCGGATCCCGGTGCTGCGCAGTATCCCGAATTCGGTTTCCGCTCCCGGTACCGCGATCCTGTGCACGACGCCCGTCTGCGGCTGCCAATCGCGGGCGGGGTCCTCGGCGTAGAGCCGGACCTCGATCGAATGTCCGCGGACCGGCGGCGGTTCGGGGTCGAGTCGGCCGCCTGCGGCGATGTGCAGTTGCAGATCGACCAGGTCGAGGCCGGTCACGCATTCGGTGACGGGATGCTCGACCTGCAGCCGGGTGTTCATCTCGAGGAAGTAGAACTCCCCCGATTCACCGGAGGCGAGGAATTCGACGGTGCCCGCACCTTCGTAACCGATGGCTTCGGCGGCGCGGCGCGCAGCGTCGAACAACTTCTCGCGCATGCCGGGGATCGAATCGACGAGCGGGGACGGTGCTTCCTCGACGACCTTCTGGTGCCTGCGCTGGATGGAGCATTCTCGCTCACCGACGGCCCACACGGTGCCGTGCCGATCGGCGAGGACCTGTACCTCGATGTGCCGACCGGTTTCGAGGTAGCGCTCGCAGAACACCGTCGGATCGCCGAACGCCGATTCCGCTTCGTGGCGGGCGGCCTCGAGCTGAGCGGGCAGGTCGTCCACCGACCGCACGATCCGCATGCCTCGTCCGCCTCCGCCGGCAGACGCTTTGACGAGCACCGGCAGGTCGGCGTCGGTGACCTGGGCGGGATCGAGTTCCGGGAGGACCGGAACCCCCGCATCCTCCATGAGTTTCTTCGCCTCGACCTTCGAACCCATCCGAGAGATCGAGTCGGGTTGTGGACCGATCCAGACGAGACCTGCGTCGAGGACCGACTGCGCGAACTCGGCGTTCTCGGAGAGAAATCCGTATCCGGGATGTATCGCATCCGCGTCCGCTGCGTGCGCGGCCGCGATGACGGCGTCGGCCCGCAGATACGTGTCGGCCGGTGCGACGCCCGGGAGCCGGACCGCGGCGTCGGCATCGGCGACGTGCGGGCTACCGGAGTCTGCGTCGGAGAACACTGCGACGGTGCCGAGGCCACCGCGACGGCACGAGGCGAAGACCCGGCGGGCGATCTCTCCGCGGTTGGCGACGAGCACGGTGTCGAAGCCGGCGTGGAACGCCGAGTTGCTGACTGTGTCGTTCACTGTGGACCTCACATCCGGAAGACGCCGAAGCCCTCGGCGCCTTCGATCGGTGCGGTGGCGATGGCCGACAGGCACATACCCACCACGGTGCGGGTGTCGCGGGGATCGATGATCCCGTCGTCGTACAAGCGACCGGACAGGAACATCGGCAGTGACTCGGCCTCGATCTGATTCTCGATCGCGGCGCGCATCGCCTCGTCTGCAGCCTCGTCGAACGCCTGGCCTCGGGCTTCGGCTGCGGCGCGGCCGACGATCGAGATGACCCCCGCGAGTTGTGCGCCGCCCATCACCGCGGAGCGCGCACTCGGCCAGGCGAAGAGGAAACGTGGGTCGAAGGCGCGACCGCACATTCCGTAGTGTCCCGCACCGTACGAGGCGCCGAGCAGGATCGAGATGTGCGGCACCGTCGAGTTGGAGACCGCGTTGATCATCATCGCGCCGTGTTTGATCATGCCGCGTTCCTCGTACTCGCGGCCCACCATGTATCCGGTGGTGTTGTGGAGGAACAACAGTGGTGTGTTCGCGCGATTGGCGAGTTGGATGAACTGGGCGGCCTTCTGCGATTCCTCGCTGAACAGGACGCCGCGGGAATTGGCGAGAATCCCGACCGGGAATCCGTGCAGCTGCGCCCACCCCGTGACCAGCGACGATCCGTACAGGGGTTTGAACTCGTCGAAGTCGGAGTCGTCGACGATCCGGGCGATCACCTCGCGCGGATCGAAGGGCCGCCTGAGGTCGTCGGGGACGATCCCGATCAGTTCTTCGGCGTCGTAGCGGGGTTCGAGCGCGTTCTGCACGGCCGCGGGGCCCTGCTTGCGGTAGTTGAGCCGCCGCACGATGCTGCGCCCGATTCGCAGGGCGTCGTGTTCGTCGACCGCCAGGTAGTCGGCCAGACCCGAGGTGCGGGCGTGCATCTCGGCGCCGCCGAGTGTCTCGTCGTCGGATTCCTCGCCCGTGGCCATCTTCACGAGCGGCGGCCCGGCGAGGAACACCTTGGACCGTTCCTTGATCATGACGACGTGATCGGACATGCCCGGGATATAGGCACCACCGGCGGTGGAGTTGCCGAACACGAGGGCGATGGTCGGGATGCCTGCGGCAGACAGGCGTGTGAGGTCGCGAAAGAGCCGGCCGCCGGGAATGAACACCTCCTTCTGCGTGGGGAGGTCGGCGCCACCCGACTCCACCAGCGAGATCAGCGGCATCCGGTTCTGCATCGCTATATCGTTGGCACGCAGATTCTTCCGGAGAGTCCACGGGTTGCTGGTGCCGCCCCGGACGGTCGGATCGTTCGCGACGATCACGCATTCGACACCTTCGACGACACCGATGCCCGTGACCACGCCGGCGCCCACGGGGAATTCGGTTCCCCAGGCGGCGAGAGGTGAGAGTTCGAGGAACGGCGAGTCGGGGTCGATCAGCAACTCGATCCGCTCTCGGGCCAGCAGTTTGCCCCGCTCGTGGTGTCGGCGCACGTATTTTTCGCCACCACCGCCGAGCGCCTTGGAGTGCTCGGTGTCGAGTTCGGCGAGTCGAGAATTCATCGCCTCGGCGGCAGCGTCGTACTCGGCGGATCCGGTATCGAGGGCCGACGCCAGCGTGCTCACCCGTGGTACCCCAATCGCTTCGCGGCGAGTTCGATCAGAATCTCGCTCGTGCCACCCCCGATGCCGAGAATACGCATGTCGCGGTACTGACGTTCCACTTCGGACTCGGCCATGTAGCCGAGCCCGCCGAACAGCTGCACCGCCTGGTGGGCCACCCATTCCCCGGCTTCGACCGAGCTGTTCTTCGCGAAGCACACCTCGGCGATGAGGTCCAGGTCGCCGCCGACTGCCCGTTCTACGAGGGCCCGCGAGTAGACGCGGGCGACGTCGATCCGCCGTGTCATGTCGGCGAGGGTGCGCTGGACCGCCTGCCTGCTGATCAGCGGGCGGCCGAACGTTTCCCGGTCGCGGCACCAGGCGATGGTCAGGTCGAGGCAGCGCTGCGCACCCGAGTACGCCTGGGCAGCGAGGGCGATGCGTTCGGACACGAAGCCCTGGGCAATCTGGAAGAAGCCGGTGTTCTCCGCGCCCACCAGGTTGGTGGCCGGGACGCGGACGTCGACGAACGACAACTCGGCAGTGTCGGAGGCGCGCCAGCCCATCTTGTCGAGCTTGCGAGACACCGTGAAACCCGTTGTGCCCTTTTCTATCACGAGTAACGAGACACCACCCGCGCCCGATCCGCCGGTACGGACGGCGGTGACCACGAAATCGGCGCGGCAGCCGGAGGTGATGTACGTCTTGGCGCCGTTGACGATGTAGTGGTCGCCGTCGCGCACCGCGGTGGTGGTCAGGTTGCCGACGTCGGATCCGCCGCCTGGCTCGGTGATCGCGAGCGACCCGATGAGCTCACCCGCAAGTGTGGGCTTCACCCATCGGTCGATCTGATCGGGGTCGCCCGCGGCGATCAGGTGGGGCAGGGCGATGCCGCAGGTGAACAGCGACGCGAACGCGCCACCGGAAGCACCGGCCTCGTGAAATGCCTCGCACACGGTGAGGGTGTCGGCGCCGTCGCCCCCGGAGCCGCCGACCTCGTCGGGGAAACCCACGCCGAGTAACCCGAGTGCTGCCGCCTTCTTGTGGAGTTCACGAGGAAGTTCGCCGTCGCGTTCCCACTCGTCGAGGTACGGCAGGACATCGCGGTCGACGAAACCGGTGACGGTCTCGCGCAGTGCACGTCGTTCGGGGGTGTTCCAGATGCTCACGTGTGGTCCTCCAGGAAGGTGGTCGGAATATCGAGGTGCCGGGCTCGCAACCATTCACCGAGCCCCTTGGCCTGCGGGTCGAATCTCGCGCGGGAGGCGACACCGCGACCGAGGATTCCTTCGATCACGAAGTTGACGGCCCGTAGGTTCGGGAGCATGTGGCGGGTGACGGTGAGTGGCGCAGTTTCGGGAAGGAGCGACTTGACGGCAGCGACAGTGAGAGTGTGTGCGAGCCATCGCCACTCATCGTCGCTACGAACCCATACGCCGATGTTGGCGTCGCCTCCCTTGTCGCCGCTGCGCGCACCGGCCACCGCGCCGAGCGGCACACGACGGGTGGGTCCGTCGGGGTACGGCACAGGCAACTCGGGAGCGTCGAGCGGGTCGAGCGTCCGGGTTTGCTCTACAGGGGGGACCTCGACGCGGGCGCCGTCGGGGAGCACGGCCACGTGGGGGACCTGCACGGCGTCGACGTAGCCCGCGGTGTACACGCCGTAGGCACTGCCGGCTCCGGGTGGCGCGGTGAGGAAAAGACCGGGATATCCCGCGAGTGCGAACTCTACGGCGGTGGAGGTGAATCCGCGCCCGGCAACCTTCGGGTCGGGGTCGCGCACGGTGCAGCGCAGCAGCGCACTCGCAGCTTCCTCGGTGTCGGCGTCGGGGTGATCGGTGCGGGCAAGGTTCCATTCCAGCTCGGCGGGTCGCGCGGGCAGGTTCGCTTCGATCTGACGTCGCACGAGGCGCGCTTTGGCTTCGATGTCGAGTCCGGTGAGGACGAACTCGGCCTGGTTGTGGAATCCGGCCAGCGCGTTGAGACAGACCTTGAGGGTCGGCGGCGGTGCCTCTCCGCGCGCTCCGGTGAGCTTGACGCGGTCGGGACCGACCTGGTCGAGGTGGATGGTGTCGATGCGCGTCGTGACATCCGGACCCGCATAGCGTCCACCCGTCACCTCGTACAACAGCTGTGCGGTCACTGTTCCCACGGTGACGGCGCCACCCGTACCCGGGTGTGTGGTGATGATCGACGAGCCGTCGGCCTCGATCTCGGCGATCGGGAACCCGGGACGGTCGAGGTTGTTCAGTTCGGTGAAGAACGCATAGTTGCCACCGGTCGCCTGGGTGCCGCATTCGATGACGTGACCCGCGGCGACGGCTCCCGCCAGCGCATCGAACTCGGTTCGGTCCCAGCCGAAGTGGGCCGCCGCGGGACCGACGATGACGGAGGCGTCGGTGACGCGCCCGGTGACGACGATGTCGGCTCCCGCGTTCAGGCAGTCCACGATCCCCCACGCACCGAGATACGCGTTCGCGGTGAGTGGCGGAGGATCTGTGGTCAGGTCGAGCTCGTCGACGCGGGCGATGAGGTCGTCGCCCTCGACGTGAGCGATACGTGGAGCGAGGCCGAGGGTGCCGGCGAGATCTCGCAGTGCGTCTGCGAGGCCTGCGGGGTTGAGGCCACCGGCATTCGCGACGATGCGCACCCCGTTGTCCAGTGCGAGGCCCATGCAATCCTCCGCCTGGCGCAGGAAGGTCTTGGCATAGCCTGCGGTGGGATCCTTCATGCGGTCGCGCCCGAGAATCAGCATGGTCAGTTCTGCGAGGTAATCGCCGGTGAGGTAGTCGAGCTCGCCGCCCTCGAGCATTTCGCGCATCGCCGACAACCGGTCTCCGTAGAAGCCGGAGCAGTTGCCGATCCGCACCACTGCGCGTAGCTGCCGGCTCACTGTGTTGCCCGGCCCTGTTCACGTCCGGATCCCGGCGGGCCCGCGAAGGCCTGCGCGATGCCGAGCCAGGCCTCGGCCTCGGGTCCGTAGGCGACGAGCGCGGTGTCGGCACGGTGGACACGTTGCGTGACGAGCAGGCAGAAGTCGAGAGCCGGCCCGGTCACCGATTGCGCGGCGTCGCGCGGTCCCCACTCCCAGGTGTGTCCGTCGGGTGCAGTGAGTTCCACCCGGAACGGTTCGGTGGGTACTGCACGGTCGTGGATGACGAACGCGAAGTCGCGGGTGCGGACGCCGATGTGCGCGACATGCTGCAGGCGCGACGTCGGCGGGACAGTCACCCCGAGGGCAGACGCGACGTCACCTCCGTGCGCCCAGGTCTCCATGAGTCGCGCGGTCGCCATCGAGGCTGCGGACATCGGCGGTCCGTACCACAGGATTTTCGTTCCCGTGGGGACCTCGGCGAGTGCGAGCGCAAGATCCCGGCGTACGGTGCGCCAGGTTGCGAGTAGTTCGTCAGGCGCGAGCGCCGCGCACTCCGAAGCTCCCCGGTCGACGAATGTGTCGATATCAGTGAGGTTTTCGATTTCGGCGATGAATGCGTCCGGATCTGTGATCGCGGTGAGCGCAGCGCGATCGGTCCACAACAGGTGACCGATCTGGTGCGCCACCGTCCACCCGGTCGCGGGAGTCGGACGACGCCATTCGTCATCGGCCAGGTCCGCGACGAGTGCGTCGAGAGTGTCGCCTTCGGCGCGCAGGTCGTCGAGGAGCGAGGGCAGCTCAGCCATGCGCTCAGCATCACACCTCACCGCCCTGAAATCAAGCAGCGATGATTGTTTTCTCTGCCGGAGACCGCTCGCAGCCGGACATCGCGCACATCAGCGCGATCCGACGATCATGCGCAGGAGTTCACCGGCGAGCCCCTCGAGCACGCGCGGAGGCCGCCATACGGCGCGCAGCACCCGGGACAGGTCCAGTTCGTCGACCTCCACGACCCGCAGCTGCCCGGACTCCACATGTTCGGCGACGGCAAGGGTGCTGAGCACTGCGGGCCCGACGCCACCGAGCGCACTGGTCCGCACCGCTGCGCCGCTGCCGAGTTCGAGAAGTGGGGCCGGCCGTGCGTACTCCTGCAGTGCGAGATCGAGCGTGCGGCGCGTGCCTGATCCCTCCTCACGAACCACCAAGGGTGTCGCGGCGAGTTCGGCCACGGTGAGCGGTCGACGACGACGCGCCCACGGATGCCCCGGCGCCACCACGACGACCAGCTCGTCACGCGCCACGTCCACACTGTGCAGACCTGGGGGGACGCTGGGCCCCTCGACGAACCCGACGTCGCATCCGCCGGTCGCCGCGATGTCACACACCTGCATCGAGTTGTGCACCTGCAATTGGATCTGGACGTCGTCGTGCACCGCACGGAATACACCGAGCCATCGTGGAATCAGGTGTTCCGCGACCGTCATCGATGACGCGACGACGAGCTCGGGATGATGTTCGGCGCTCAACGCCGCAGCTGCGTCGAGAAGTCGGTGCGCATCGGCAAGAACCTCCCTGGCCCAGTGCGCCACCACGGTGCCCTCCGGAGTGAGCACCGATCCGGATCGACCGCGCTTCACGAGAACTGCACCGAGCTGCTTTTCGAGGCGCCGGACCGACCGCGTGGCGTTGGGCTGAGCAATCCCCACCACGCGTGCCGCGGCACCGAGCCCGCCGTGATCGTCGATGCCGACGAGTAGCTCCAATGCTGAGAGATCCGGCCATTCGGTCATGCAGGGACGATATGTCAGGCCACCACCTGTGAGGCAGAATGCGAGCATGTCGACATTCGATATCGAGCGGGCCCGGGACGTCCTCGCCGCGCAACCGTTCAGCATCCTGGTCGGCGCACACCTGTCCGCCTACGGCCCGGACGGCGTGTCGCTCGAGATTCCGCTACGACCCGAACTTCTCCAGCAGTTCGGGTTCGCACACGGCGGCGTCCTGTCGTATGCGGCAGACAACGCGATCACCTTCGCTGCGGGCACCGCGCTCGGACCCTCGATCGTCACGACGGGCTTCACCATCGACTATCTGCGTCCCGCGCAGGGAACCCATGTGCGCGCCGACGCTCACGTCGTCGAAGCCACGACACGTCAGGCACTGTGCCGGTGCGAAATCGTCGTGGTCGCCGAGGGCGGCTCCGAAAAGGTCTGCGCCGCTGCGCAGGGCAGCGCCCGACTGATCGAACTCTCACGCTGAGAGCAGTATCAGGACCAGCGCGCAGCCCCCGAGTGCTGCAACGGTGCCTGCGAGCAGCAGATTGCGCCACAGGAAGTAGGTGCCGCCACCCGCGTCGAGCCCGCGCACTCGCGCGCGGTGGCTTTCCCTCGAGCTGAACAGCAGCACCAGCACGGGCACGAGGCACAGAAGTCCGATCGACGCGACGACCGGGCCGGGCCCAGGAACGAACCGCATGAAGCCCAGCACAATCGCGCCGAGCACGGCTTCGGTGCGCAACCACGCGAGCGAAGTACGCTCGGGTTGCAGACCGGGATCGTCGTGCCGCATGGGCGATCACACCGCGAGGGCCACGGCCAGAACGATCCCCGCCACCGCCAGCAGTCCCGCGAGCAGGTACGCGGCCCACGGGAACGGCAACGGCAGACCCGAGCGCATGGCCTTCTCGACGGTGATCCATCGCATCACTGCGATGACCACGAACACGACGGCGAACCCGAGCAGGACGCACGACAGCACCGTTCGCACCACCGGTTCGATGACGTCACCGGCGAAGGTCTCGAGCGCCACCGCTGCGGCGATGAGACCCAGGGCGGTGCGAATCCATGCGAGAAATGTGCGTTCGTTGGCAAGGGTGAACCGCGGATCCGGCTCAGTGCCCTCGCGCAGCACCCGTGGCCGTCGGTCTCGTCGCGTTGAACTCACAGGGCGGACTCTAGTCCGGTCGGTTCCCATTCACCGGTTCTCCCGCGATGCTTCAGCCGACGACCAGGTCTGTTCCTCGCGCCTCCGCGGGACGCGACTTCAACGGTTTCTTCGCGGGCCCGTCGACGGGCACCCCGTCGAGCGCGAACTTGCTGCCGTGGCATCGGCACACGATCAGGTCGTCCTCCACGTCGGTGATGTTGCATCCCTGATGGGTGCAGATCGCAATGAACGCGTGGAAGTCACCCGCAGTCGGCTGGGTGACGACGAGTCGCTTACCTTCCAGGAACACGCCACTGCCGACGGGCACGTCGGCAACTGCGGCAACAACCTCGGCGTCCGGTCCCGGCGGTGCGGTGGTGGTCGCAGCGGGCGGGGCCGCCGGTTCCGGCGACGGCGGCGCGCCGCACGCGGTCAGCCCTCCCGCCGCCACAGCGGTACCCGCGCTCGTAAGCACTGCTCGCCGGGTCATCGGGGGGAGATTGCTACTCATCGACATTCCGTTTCGATCGCTGACACATCCCGCTCAGGGTAGTCCCGGAACGCGGATGGAGGCCGCGACCTCGGTCACCACCCACCTCACCTGGACGACCCGCGACATCGAGCGACTCAGTGCATCGGGACCGAACCCGCCTCGATCGGCTGCGTGGACTTCGTCCGCGGCAGAAAAGCTGCTGGAATCAGGGCCAGCACCATGACGAGCGTCGCCACCAGGAATGTGTCGCCGAAGGCATCGGCGAGGGACCCGAGGACACTCTGCTGCGCCTCGGGAGGAAGCTGCGCGAGCATCTCGGCGTCGGGCTGACCGGTCGTCCCTTCCGGCGCACCTTCGGGGGCGATGATGCGGCTGGTGAGGATCACCGACATCGTCGCGGTACCGATGGACCCCGACGCCTGCTGAACGATGTTCATCAACGTCGATCCCCGCGCGATGCTCTGATCGGTGAGGGTCTGCAATGCCGCGGTCATCGTGGGCATCATGGTGCAGCCCATGCCCATACCCATCACGAACAGCGCTCCGAGCAGCAGCGGGTAGCCGGTGTCGACACCGACCTGGGTGAACACAGACATGCCCGCGATGATGAGCACGAGGCCGACCAGCACGATTTTGCCCGGTCCGATGCGGTCGACGAGCTGCCCGGCGATAGGCATGGTGAGCATCGCGCCGAGGCCCTGCGGGGCCAGCAACAGACCCGCCATCAGTGTCGATTCACCGTGCACCTGCAGGAAGTAGCTCGGGAACAGAAGTCCGGCGCCGAAGAAGCCGATCGCGAACACGGTCATGGTCAGTACCGCGAAGGTGAGCTGCCGGTTCTGGAACAACTTCAGGTCGATGAGCGGGTGGACTGCCCGCAAGGCATGGAACACGAATGCGATGATCAGCGCGATTCCGACGATGCCGGGAATGAGTACCCGTGCCGACGCGATCGTGCCGGTCTCCGGCAGTGACGACACACCGAACAGGAACAGCGCGAGGCCCGGCGACAGCAGGAGCATGCCGACGAAGTCGAACGCTTCGGATTTGTGTGGCGAGTCCTTCGGCAGCACGACGAATGCCGTGATCAGGGCGATGGCACCGATCGGCAGGTTGATGAGGAAGATCCAGTGCCAGCTCGCCACGTCGATGAGCCAGCCGCCGAGGATGGGGCCGCCGATGGGACCGAGGAGCATCGGGATGCCCAGGACCGCCATGACGCGCCCGACCCGCTGCGGGCCCGCAGCTCGGGTCATGATCGTCATGCCGAGCGGCATGAGCATGCCGCCGCCGAAGCCCTGAACCACACGGAAGGCGATCAGCGAGGTGATGTCCCACGCAAAACTGCACAGTACGGAGCCTGCGACGAACAGCACGAGCGCGGTGAGATACAGCCGCTTGGTGCCGAAGCGGTCGGCCGCCCATCCGGTGAGGGGAATCACACTGGCCAGCGCCAGGGTGTAGCCGGTCATCGTCCACGCGACCGTCGCGTAGGAGGCCTGGAATTCCGACATGAAGGTCGGAAGGGCGACGGAGACGACGGTGACATCGAGGATCGACATGATGGCACCGAGTACCACCACCGAGGCGATCTTCAGGACTGCAGCGTCCAGTTTCGTACTCGGCTCGGAAGAAGAATCCGCAGGTGGCGCTGTCATGGGTCACTCCAGTCGGTGCGCAGGCGTCGGCCCGCGAGATCATGAGAAGACGGGCCGCACCCGATCGACTCATCGGCATCCGCGTTCGATACCGACGGCATGTGCGCACCGCTCGTCGATCTTAACGACGATGCCGCCAGCACGCCCAATGGTTTTATCGCGGAATGGATCCGATGAACGGCAGCCTGCGGCGGCGCCGACCGAGGTCGACGAGCGCCGCGCGATCCGTGATCTTGATGCGTGGACGCCCGTCCACACGGCCCGCGGCGCGTTCCGCAGCGTCGATGGCCCGCCACCCGTCGAGCTCGACGCGGTCGGGACGCCGCTCGGCCAGAAGCTTGCCGAGACTTCGACGATCACCCTCCGGCCGGGTCAGTCTGCCCGCGTCGAAATCGGCGAACAGTGCCGCCACGGTCTCCTTGGCGCAGCCCTTGTTGGTGCCGATCACGCCGCTGGGCCCGCGTTTGATCCATCCCGTGACGTAGACGCCGGTCTCGACGCGGCCGCCGATGTTGGGCACCACGGCCCGCTGGTCGTCGAACGGCAGATCGGGAACGGGCACACCTCGGTACCCGATCGATCGGAGCACGAGGCCGGCGTCGATCACCTCCACGTCGTCGGTCGCCCGCGCAACGAGCGCGCCCTCGGAGCTCTCGACCAACTCGGTGTGCGCGATACGGACACTGTCCACGCGGCCGGTGCCGGACAGCTCCTCGGGAGCGGTGAAATAGCGGAAGACGATGCGCCGATTCCCGTCCTGCGGTGTGCGCGCTGCGTACTCACGTGCGAGCTGCACCCGCATCGCCACAGCAGGATCATGTGCCACGGCACGTTCGCCGGCCGCGTCGAGAACGAGATCGGACTCGTCGATGACGATATCCACGCCGTTCAGATCACCGAGCGCGAGGAATTCGGGATTACTGTATGCGGCCTGCACCGGTCCGCGGCGCCCGAGGAGGACGACTTCGCGAACATTGCTGTGCCGCAGCGCCTCGAGTGCGTGATCGGCGATGTCGGTGCGGGCGAGTTCGTCGACGTCCATCGTGAGGATGCGAGCGACGTCGATCGCGACGTTGCCGTTGCCGACGATGACGGCGCGCTCCCCCGACAGATCGAAGGTGCGGTCTGCGTAGTCGGGGTGGCCGTTGTACCAGGCGACGAATTCGGTGGCGGCGTGACTGCCTGCGAGGTCTTCACCGGGGATACCGAGACGACGATCGGCGGAGGCACCCACCGCGTACACCACCGCGTGGTGGTGTACGAGCAGTTCCGCGTGAGTGAGGTCGCGACCGATCTCGGTGTCGAGGTGCAGGGCGAAGGCCTCGCGGCGGAAGGACCATTCGAACGACTCGGTGACGGACTTCGTGCCGGGGTGATCGGGCGCGACACCTGCACGGACCAGACCGAAGGGCGTCGGTAGCCGGTCGA
Organism: Rhodococcus sp. NPDC060090; assembly: GCF_042729855.1. NCBI lineage: Bacteria > Bacillati > Actinomycetota > Actinomycetes > Mycobacteriales > Nocardiaceae > Rhodococcus > Rhodococcus sp. NPDC060090. The sequence continues at coordinate 86,418 of NZ_JBHWXB010000011.1, forward strand.
ACATCTCGACCTCGACATCGGATCGTTCGAGCAGTTCCTGCGCGGCGTAGCAAGCTGCGGGCCCGGCGCCGACCACAGCGACCCGCAGGGTTCCGCGATCACGCGGGGCGGCCGGTGCCGGAGCGAGTGGATTCCAGCCGTCCGGCATGGGGTGCGTCCGGTAGTAGTCGGCGTTGATCTCGGCGAATCGGGCCTGGGACGGTTCGAGCTTGTCGTCCGGGAGGATCGCTTCGACCGGGCAGGCGTCGGCGCACGCACCGCAGTCGATGCAGGTCTGCGGGTCGATGTGCAGCATCTCCGCCGACCCGAACTGAGGCTCGTCGGGAGTGGGATGGATGCAGTTGACCGGGCAGACGGCAACGCAGCTCGCGTCGTTGCAGCACGTCTGGGTGATGACGTAGGCCATGTAGATGTCCTCGGAAGCGGGGCGGAACGACCGCCAGTTTCATGTAACACATGGTAACAGTTAACTGGAACTCTAGCCGCGCATCCGCGCGCTCCGCAAGACGCGACCGGCCACACCGGCAGCAGGAAGTCGACGTCGGCGTTCCGATCCGAACACACAGCCCCTACGGTGGAACGATGACCCGCACCCTGATCCTGCTGCGCCACGGGAAGTCCGCATATCCGGACGACGTGGACGATCACGAGCGCCCCCTCTCTCCACGCGGCCGACGAGAGGCAGGTCTCGCCGGTCGATGGATACGAGCCGACCTGCCGGATATCGACGCAGTGCTGTGCTCCGATGCAACACGCACACGCAAAACCCTCGCCGAGGCGACCATCGACGCACCCGTCGACTACCGCGCGGCGCTCTACGGGGCCACACCCGAGGGCGTCATCGCAGAGATCCGGTCGGTGGACCCGGATATTCACACCCTGCTCGTGATCGGGCACGAGCCGTCACTGTCCGAGACGGCGCTGATCCTGGCCACCGACCACAGCAGCGACATCGCGCAGCAACTCTCCGAGAAGTTCCCGACCTCAGCACTCGCGGTTCTCACCGTTCGAGGCAGCTGGGCCGACCTCGAGCCGGGCCGTGCAGAACTGACGAACTTCCACATCGCGCGCTGAGCCGCACCCGCACGACGCGTCGAGCAGCGTTTCCGCACAGCACCCAGCAACCACAAAGGTCCCGCCCTGAAGAGAGAGGGCGGGACCTTTGTGACTACGGCAGCGAACTACCGGTAGTCGTTGGAGTAACCGTAGTCATCCAGAGGCACTGCAGCACCGGTGTTCTGGCCGAAGCCGTCCGGCGAGTAGTACTGGTCGTCGTACGCCGGGATGGCGTACGCGGCAGCACGCGCTTCCTCGGTCGGCTGAACCTGGATGTTCCGGTACTTGTTGATGCCGGTACCCGCAGGAATCAGCTTGCCGATGATCACGTTCTCCTTGAGACCGATCAGCTTGTCCGAACGGCAGTTGATCGCCGCGTCGGTCAGCACACGAGTGGTCTCCTGGAACGATGCCGCCGACAGCCACGAGTCGGTGGCCAGCGAGGCCTTCGTGATGCCCATCAGGACGGGACGACCCGCTGCCGGCTCGCCACCTTCCTGGACCACACGACGGTTCGCAGCCTCGAACTCGCTGCGCTCGACCAGTGAACCGGGCAGGAACTCCGTCGCACCCGAATCGATGATCGTCACGCGACGCAGCATCTGACGAACGATCGTCTCGATGTGCTTGTCGTGGATCGACACACCCTGGCTCCGGTAGACCTCCTGGACCTCATGGACCAAGTGGATCTGAACCTGACGGGGGCCCATCACGCGCAGCACCTCGTGCGGATCGGCAGCACCTTCGAGGAGCTGCTGACCGACATCCACGTGGTCGCCGTCGCCGAGGACACCTTCGGTGCCGTCTGCCTTACGGATGACGTGCAGACGCTGACGCTTGGACAGCTTGTCGTACACGACCTCCTCGCCACCGTCGTCGGGGATGATCGTGATCTTGTAGAAACGATCGTCGTCCTCGAGGCGGACGCGGCCGGACACGTCGGCGATCGGAGCCTTGCCCTTGGGGACACGGGCCTCGAACAACTCCTGGACACGCGGCAGACCGCCGGTGATGTCCTCACCGACACCACCCTGGTGGAACGTACGCATCGTCAGCTGTGTACCGGGCTCACCGATCGACTGAGCGGCGACGATACCGACAGCCTCGCCGATGTCGACGAGCTTGCCCGTCGCCATGGAGCGGCCGTAGCAGGTCGCGCAGACCCCGGTACCGGTGTCGCAGGTGAGGACCGAGCGGACCTTGACCTTCTGGATACCGGCCTCGAGGAGAGCCTCGATCGCGGGATCGCCGAGGTCGGAGCCGCGCTCGACGACGACGTTTCCGGCGGCGTCGATTGCTTCCGTCGCCAGCGTGCGGGCGTACGTGCTCGTCTCGATGTGAGCGTCGCGAACCAGCTTGCCGGTCTCGTTGCCCTGTGCGTCACGCTCGGGCTCGGCGATGACCATCTCGATGCCGCGCGGCGTGCCGCAGTCGACCTCGCGGACGATGACGTCCTGCGAGACGTCCACCAGACGACGCGTCAGGTAACCCGAGTCGGCGGTACGCAGAGCGGTATCGGCCAGACCCTTACGCGCACCGTGCGTGTTGATGAAGTACTCGGCGACGGTCAGGCCCTCACGGAACGAGGACTTGATCGGACGAGGAATGAACTCGCCCTTCGGGTTCGTCACCAGGCCCTTCATACCCGCCAGCGAGCGGATCTGGGTCATGTTGCCCGCAGCGCCGGACTTCACGATCGTCGGGATCGGGTTGTCGTCCGGGTAGTGCGCCTCCATGACCTGGCCGACCTCTTCGGTCGCTTCCTGCCACAGCTTGACGAGCGAATCGCGACGCTCGTCCTCCGACAGCTTGCCGCGGTCGTACTGCCGCTGGATCGAGTCGGCCTGACCCTCGTAACGCTCGAGGATCTCCTTCTTCTCCGGCGGAACCAGCACGTCCGACATCGCGATGGTGACACCCGAACGCGTGGCCCAGTAGAAGCCCGCATCCTTGAGCTTGTCGACGGTCTGCGCGACCACGATCATCGGATAACGCTCGGCGAGGTCGTTGATGATCCCGGCCTGGCGCTTCTTCGGCATGATGTCGTTGACGAAGCCGTAGTTGATCGGCAGCAACTCGTTGAACATCACGCGACCGAGGGTGGTATCGGCGAGCCAACTCTCGCCGTAACGCCAGCCTTCGGGGAACAGCTCGTTCTCGATCTCGCGCGGCGGACGCTGGTGGGCCAGACGCACCCGGATCGGAGACTGCACCGACAGCACACCGCGGTCGACGGCCATGATGGCCTCTGCAGGCGACGAGTACACGCCCTGCTCCGCCTCGTCGGCCGAGGCAGGCTTGTACGCACCCACGGCGTCCTCGACGAGACGGGTCAGGTGGTACAGACCCGTCACCATGTCCAGACGCGGCATAGCGAGCGGGCGGCCCGATGCCGGCGACAGGATGTTGTTCGACGACAGCATCAGGATGCGCGCTTCGGCCTGAGCCTCTGCCGACAGCGGCAGGTGCACGGCCATCTGGTCACCGTCGAAGTCGGCGTTGAAGGCCTCACACACGAGCGGGTGCAGCTGGATGGCCTTACCCTCGACGAGCTGAGGCTCGAACGCCTGGATGCCGAGGCGGTGCAGCGTAGGCGCACGGTTCAGCAGAACCGGGTGCTCGTTGATGACCTCTTCGAGGACGTCCCACACCTGCGGGCGCTGACGCTCGACCATGCGCTTGGCCGACTTGATGTTCTGCGCGTGGTTCAGGTCCACGAGGCGCTTCATCACGAACGGCTTGAACAGCTCGAGAGCCATGAGCTTCGGCAGGCCGCACTGGTGCAGCTTGAGCTGCGGGCCGACGACGATGACCGAACGGCCCGAGTAGTCGACACGCTTACCGAGCAGGTTCTGACGGAAACGACCCTGCTTGCCCTTGAGCAGATCGGACAGCGACTTGAGCGGGCGGTTGCCCGGACCCGTCACCGGCCGGCCACGACGACCGTTGTCGAACAGCGCGTCGACGGACTCCTGGAGCATCCGCTTCTCGTTGTTGACGATGATCTCGGGAGCTCCGAGGTCGATCAGTCGCTTGAGGCGGTTGTTCCGGTTGATGACACGCCGGTACAGGTCGTTGAGGTCGGAGGTCGCGAAGCGGCCACCGTCGAGCTGCACCATGGGACGCAGCTCCGGCGGGATCACCGGAACAGCGTCGAGAACCATGCCCATCGGCGAGTTGCCGGACTGCGCGAACGCCGCCACGACCTTGAGACGCTTGAGCGCGCGGAGCTTCTTCTGGCCCTTGCCACTGCGGATGATCTCGCGCAGGTTCTCGGCCTCGGCGATGATGTCGAAGGTCTCGATGAGCTTCTGGATCGCCTCTGCACCCATCGCGCCGGTGAAGTACTCGCCGTAGCGGTCCTGCAGCTCGCGGTAGATCAGCTCGTCCACGATGAGCTGCTTGGTAGCGAGCTTCGTGAACGTCGTCCAGATCTCGTCGAGGCGATCGAGCTCGCGCTGAGCACGGTCGCGCAGCTGACGCATCTCGCGCTCGCCGCCGTCCTTCACCTTGCGGCGGACGTCCGACTTCGCGCCTTCTGCCTCGAGCTCCGCCAGATCGGCTTCGAGCTTCTGTGCGCGAGCTTCGAGGTCGGCGTCGCGCTGATCGGCGACACCCTTCTTCTCGACCTCCATCTCCGCCTCGAGCGTCGAGAGCTCGTTGTGACGGAGCTCGTCGTCGACCGAGGTGATGACGTACGCAGCGAAGTAGATGATCTTCTCGAGATCCTTCGGAGCGAGGTCGAGCAGGTAACCGAGACGGCTCGGCACACCCTTGAAGTACCAGATGTGCGTGACGGGTGCGGCCAGTTCGATGTGGCCCATCCGCTCACGGCGCACCTTGGCGCGGGTCACCTCGACGCCGCAGCGCTCGCAGATGATGCCCTTGAAGCGGACACGCTTGTACTTACCGCAGTAGCACTCCCAGTCCCGGGTGGGGCCGAAGATCTTCTCGCAGAAGAGGCCGTCCTTCTCGGGCTTGAGCGTGCGGTAGTTGATGGTCTCCGGCTTCTTGACCTCGCCGTACGACCAGTTACGGATGTCGGCCGCGGTGGCCAGACCGATCCGGAGTTCATCGAAGAAGTTGACGTCGAGCACGTAACTTCCTTTCCCCTGTGCGGGCCTTGTTGCTGCTAGTTGTCGCTATCGCTGCCGGGGCCCGATGCGGTACGCGCCCGGTGTGACTCGGTGGCGTACCGCATCGGTTCGGCTCCTAGTTCGCGAGGTCGTCGACCGTGGCCGACTCGTTGCGGGAAAGGTTGATGCCCAGGTTGGCTGCTGCCCGCTCCAGGTCCTCGTCGTCGCTGTCGGCCATTGCGATGGCAGCGCCGTCGCTGGACAGCACCTCCACGTTGAGGCAGAGCGACTGAAGTTCCTTGAGGAGCACCTTGAACGACTCCGGAATACCGGGCTCGGGGATGTTCTCGCCCTTGACGATCGCCTCGTACACCTTCACGCGACCCACCACGTCGTCGGACTTGATGGTGAGCAGCTCCTGCAGGGTGTATGCGGCACCGTAGGCCTGCATGGCCCAGCACTCCATCTCACCGAAGCGCTGACCACCGAACTGGGCCTTACCACCGAGCGGCTGCTGCGTGATCATCGAGTACGGACCGGTCGAACGCGCGTGGATCTTGTCGTCGACCAAGTGGTGCAGCTTGATGATGTACATGTAGCCGACCGCCACCGGGTACGGGAACGGCTCGCCGGAACGACCGTCGAACAGCGTCGCCTTGCCGTCGGGGCCGACCATGACCTCGCCGTCGCGGTTCGGCAGCGTCGACGACAGCAGACCCGTGAGCTCCTCCTCGCGAGCACCGTCGAACACCGGCGTTGCGATATTCGAGTCGGGCTCGGCGGCGAGCATCTCCGCGGGCAGATTCTGTGCCCACTCGGGGCGCGACCCGTCGTCGGCGACCTGCACGTTCCAACCGGCCTTGCCGATCCAGCCGAGGTGAGTCTCGAGGATCTGGCCGATATTCATACGACGCGGAACACCGTGGGTGTTCAGAATGATGTCGACAGGCGTGCCGTCGGGCAGGAAAGGCATGTCCTCCTGCGGGAGGATCTTGCCGATGACGCCCTTGTTGCCGTGGCGTCCGGCGAGCTTGTCGCCGTCCTGGATCTTGCGCTTCTGCGCCACGTACACGCGGACGAGCTCATTGACGCCCGGAGGCAGATCGTCGTCGTCCTCGCGGGAGAACACGCGGACGCCGATGACCTTGCCGGTCTCGCCGTGAGGAACCTTGAGCGACGTGTCGCGCACCTCGCGGGCCTTCTCACCGAAGATCGCGCGGAGCAGGCGCTCCTCCGGGGTGAGCTCGGTCTCGCCCTTCGGGGTGACCTTGCCGACCAGGATGTCGCCGTCGCGGACCTCGGCACCGATGCGGACGATGCCGCGCTCGTCGAGGTCGGCAAGGACCTCGTCGGAGACGTTCGGGATGTCGCGAGTGATCTCCTCGGCACCGAGCTTGGTGTCGCGGGCATCGATCTCGTGCTCCTCGATGTGGATCGAGGTCAGGACGTCCTCTTCCACGAGGCGCTGCGACAGGATGATCGCGTCCTCGTAGTTGTGGCCTTCCCACGGCATGATCGCGAGGAGCAGGTTCTTGCCCAGCGCCATCTCACCGTTCTCGGTGCAGGGGCCGTCGGCCAGAACCTGGCCGGCCTCGACACGCTGCCCCTCGTCGATGATCGGACGCTGGTTGGAGCACGTGCCCTGGTTCGATCGGTCGAACTTGCGCAGACGGTAGGTGCGGCGGGTGCCGTCGTCGGCCATCACCGTGATGAAATCGGCCGACACCTCCTCGACCACGCCGGGCTTCTCGGTGACGATGACGTCGCCGGCATCCACTGCAGCACGCAGCTCCATGCCGGTACCGACGACCGGAGCCTCGCTACGGATCAGCGGCACGGCCTGACGCTGCATGTTCGCGCCCATGAGGGCACGGTTGGCATCGTCGTGCTCGAGGAACGGGATCATGGCCGTCGCGACGGACACCATCTGGCGCGGCGAGACGTCCATGTACTCGACTGCGTCGGCACCGACGTACTCGATCTCCGCGCCCTTCTTACGGACGAGCACGCGATCATCGGCGAACGTGTTGTCCGTTGCGATCGGCGAGTTCGCCTGCGCGATGAGGAAGCGGTCCTCTTCGTCTGCTGTGAGGTAGTCGACCTCGTCGGTGACGATACCGTCGACGACCTTGCGGTACGGGGTCTCGATGAACCCGAACGGGTTGACCCGCGCGTACACCGACAGCGAACCGATCAGGCCGATGTTCGGGCCTTCAGGGGTCTCGATCGGGCACATGCGGCCGTAGTGCGACGGGTGGACGTCACGGACCTCGAGGCCGGCACGCTCACGCGACAGACCACCGGGGCCGAGAGCCGACAGGCGACGCTTGTGCGTCAGGCCCGACAGCGGGTTGTTCTGGTCCATGAACTGCGACAGCTGTGAAGTTCCGAAGAACTCCTTGATCGCGGCCACGACCGGACGGATGTTGATCAGGGTCTGCGGCGTGATCGCCTCGACGTCCTGGGTCGTCATGCGCTCACGAACGACGCGCTCCATGCGGGACAGGCCCACGCGGATCTGGTTCTGGATGAGCTCGCCGACGGTACGCAGACGACGGTTGCCGAAGTGATCGATGTCGTCGACCTCGACCGGAACCTCGACGCCGTCCGGAGCGGTCATCCAGTTCTCGCCCGCATGCAGACGCACCAGGTACTCGATGGTCGCGACGATGTCTTCTTCGGTGAGGGTCGATGCCTCGATCGGCTGGCCGGTGTTCAGGCCCAGCTTCTTGTTGATCTTGTAACGGCCCACGCGCGCCAGATCGTAGCGCTTGTCCTTGAAGAACAGGTTCTCGAGGAGCGTCTGTGCGCTCTCCTTCGTCGGCGGCTCGCCCGGACGAAGCTTGCGGTAGATGTCGAGGAGCGCCTCGTCGGTACCTGCGGTGTTGTCCTTCTCGAGCGTGGACATCATGATCTCGGAGAAGCCGAAGCGCTCCACGATCTGCTCGGTGGACCAACCGAGAGCCTTGAGCAGCACCGTGACGGGCTGGCGACGCTTACGGTCGATGCGCACACCGACGGTGTCGCGCTTGTCGACGTCGAACTCGAGCCATGCACCGCGACCGGGGATGACCTTGACGCTGTGCAGGTCCTTCTCGGTGCTCTTGTCGACGGACTTGTCGAAGTACACACCGGGCGAACGCACGAGCTGCGACACGACGACACGCTCGGTGCCGTTGATGACGAAGGTGCCCTTGCCGGTCATCATCGGGAAGTCACCCATGAAGACCGTCTGGCTCTTGATTTCACCGGTGTTGTTGTTGATGAACTCGGCAGTGACGAACAGCGGAGCCGCGTACGTCATGTCTTTGTCCTTGCACTCCTCGACCGAGGCCTTGACCTCGTCGAAGCGCGGGTCGGAGAAGGAGAGGGACATCGAACCCGAGAAATCTTCGATCGGCGAAAGCTCGGCGAGGATCTCTTCGAGACCACCGGCAAGACTGCCGTCGCGGCGCTCAGCAGCCTTCGCGCGCCAGCGCTCCGACCCGATCAACCATTCGAAGGAATCTGTCTGTACATCGAGGAGCCCGGGAACTTCGAGGGGTTCGCGAATTTTCGCGAATGAGACCCTCTTCGGGGCTCCGGGGATTCCGGCTACTGCCTTGGTCTGGCTAGAGACTGCCAAGATGCGTCCTTCCAGCACCTCACGCGGGTCGCTCCAACCGGTGCGACCGCCGCTGTACCTGCTTCTTCATGTGGGGCGTTTCGGCTGGTCACAACCCGAACTGAAACCCCGCCGAAGAATCCGATGAAATCGCTCTCAGGGAACGATTCACGGGCTCACAGGTCGAGGTGTGGACAGGAGGCAGCCAGCGCAAAGAACCAACTTACACTGAACACACGAAAATGTCCACGGGTGCGTCAAAGAAACCTGGAGGCGACGTAAGGAGTCGGTATCGCACAGGCGTACCGATAGAGTGACGTCTCACGTCGTTCACGTCAAGAGCCATCGGTCACCGGTGTCCCACCCGCAACAGGCCTACCGACCGGGTGCGCCGGGTCTACTGATCACGGATCTCGGAGACCAACCAGCGACCATCCGCCTTCTCCATCCGCACCAGCAACGGCGCTGCCGCACTCCCCTGCGCCACCCCGTCACCGGTCGCGCTCACGTTGATGTACGCAGCGACCTCGGCCTTGGACTCGTCGATCATCCGTGCTCCGATGTGCGCCACGGTCACCTCCGTCACGGTCCGGGTCTGCACGGCGGCCTCCTTGGTGACCTGGGCAGTCGAGTCGAATTCCTCGCGGCGTTCGTCGGTGAGCAGTTCGCGGATCTCGGCGAAATCCTCGTCGATCGTCTCGAAGTTGTACCCGTGCATCGCCTCGATCGCGTGCGCGGCGGCCTCGGTCACCGCGGTGGTCTCCGCCCGGTCGGCCCACGCAATATTTCCATCCGACGTTCCGGGCCGGAAGGCCGCGACCACCGCGAGCGCACCCAGCAGGACGGCGACCACCGCCACGGCGAGCACCGGCATCCAGCTCGGTGCCGATCTTTGCCGGTCATCGGGCTGGTCCGGTGGGTACATCTGCTGGGAGGCGTCGGCATGCAGCCGGTCATAGGTCTGCAGCGGAGTCTCGCCCGCACTCGGGGCGGAAATCTCTTCAGGATCGACCGTCTCGTCCGGCCCAGCCTTCCCGTCCGACCCAGCCTTCCCGTCCGGCCCAGCCTTCGCATCCGGCCCAGCCTTCGCATCCGGCCCAGCCTTCATGTCGGCGCCGTCCGGCCGGGCCGAGCCGACCGCGCTATCGGAGCTGCCGGTGGCCGGACCGGTCGAGGCGGACACGTCGGCCTGCTCGACGCGATCGGCTTCGCGACTCGAAGAATCCAGGCTCGAAGAATCCAGGCTCGAAGAATCCAGGCTCGGGGTGACCGGGTCGGTACTCGGCTCAGGCCTGGTACGGGACGCGCCGGCGATCTTCGGTCGACGGCGCGGCGGCCCGGGGTTGCGTCGCTGCGGTGGCACTACACGTTCTCCTTCGTCGGCTCGCTGCTGTCACTGCTCGTCGAGCCGTCACTGCTGGTCGAGCCGTTGCTGCAGATGGGGACGTTGTTGCAGGTCACGGCGTTGCGGCACCCTCGGGTACCGGAGCGGGCTCTGCCGGCGCCGGCTCTCCCGGTACAGGCTCACCCGGTACAGGCTCAGAGGGAGCAGGCTGTGTGCCCGCGGTCGGGCCCTCCTCCATCGCGACCGACCCGAGCGGCTCGATCGTCACCGCTTTCCAGACGTCGCCGTCCTTCGCCATCGACGCGTTCACCGAGACCTTGTTGACCACGTAGTTCTCGGGAGTGGTCGTGCGCACCGCGAGCACGACGAGTGCCTTTGCCACGTCGTCGTCGGTATTCAGTTCGGTCAAGGATCCGAAGAGCACCTCCGCCGACATGCTGGTGCCGGTCGCAGTGACCTGGTCGCGGATCTGTTGTTCGGTCGCGGCGAGATCGCCCAGCAGCGCGTCGCCGGTGATCGACGAGCGCATGTTGTCGAGCGACGCATCCACATCCTGCGCATCGACACTGTTGAGGTTGATCGTTGCCTGGAACGCCCCGGCCAACGCGGCATCGCGCGTTTCGGCCTCCGAACGATCGACGATCAGTGCCTTCGCCCACCCGAACCCGAACCACACGACGGCCACGAGGGCGACCACCGCCAGAGCGCTCACGATCGACAGGGCGACAGTTCTTGCTCTCACTCCAATAACCTACTCACTGCTCATTTCGGGGTGACTCCGAGAAGCGGCGCCAACTGCGTCGCTATCGGATTCAGGTTCAGCTTGTCGGGGTCCTTCTTCGGGATGAAATCCCACGGCTGGATGGTCGCGGGATCGGCGAACACGATCCGGTTCGCACTGCGCACACCCGTCACGCTGCCTTGCGGCGCCTCACACGACGCTTCCGTGTTGAACGGGAAGTCCTGCTGGTGATCGTCGAAGTTCGGATTCTCCGCGCGCATCTGCTCGATGATTTCGTACGTTCCCTCGTATCCCAGGGTGCACGACGGCGGGTTGTTCGTCTCCAGCACGATGCCCTGCCTCACCGTACCGTCGCCGGGGGCGACGGTACCGGCGCTGGCCGCCACAGCCGGAAGAAACGCGAGCAGTGGCTGCAGTGCGATCGCCTGCGGCGCAAGAGTCTCACCGAGCGCAGCGAGGTTGGTCAGGTCAGCGGTCAGTCCCGGACCTGAATCCGCGATCAGTCGGCCCAGCTCATCGCTCGCAGAGGTTCCTGTCTCGATGAGCCTGCGGATGTCGGGGTCGCTGTCGCGCAGTTGAGCGGTGATCAGGTCGAGATCGGAGCTGAACTGCTCGATTGCGGACGACTGCTCGGACTGGGTTTCGAGCACGGTCAGGCTGTCCCGAATCAACGTGACGGTCTGCGGCAGGTATTCGACACCCGATTCACTGAGCTGGGCGAGCGAGTCGACGAGAATCTGCAGCTCGTCGCCTCGACCGTCGAACGCCGCGCCGAGTTCGGTGACGACGGTGTGCAGTGCCTCCTTCGGCACCGAACGCGTCAGCTCGTTCGTACTCACCAGCAGGTCTTCGACGGGCACAGGAAGATCGTCGGCCGTCGATTCGATGACCGATCCCTCGACCAGGTACGGGCCTTGGTCGGTGGGTGGTCGTAGATCGACGTACTGCTCACCGATCGCGGATCGGTTCGCGACCACGGCCCGAGCCGATGCCGGGATCTGCGGCCCGCCGTCGTCGAGATTCAACTCGACATCGATACCGTCGGCGGTGAGCGAGAGAGCGCCCACCCGCCCGACCGGAACGCCTCGGTAGGTGACCTCCGCATTCTCGAACACACCGCCCGAACTCGGGAATTGGGCGTTGACGGTGTACTGGCCGAAGCCCATGAGATTGTCGAGCCGAACGTAACGGGCGCCCACGTACACCACGCCCAGCAGCGCGATGACGACGAATGCCACGAGCTGAATCCTCACCAGCCGCGATCTCATCTGCCACCCCCGATTCCGAGCTGATCCATCAGGCCCTCCAGCGGATTGGGCGGAGGCGGTGCGGGCGCACGGCTGTCGCCGGCCTCAGCGACCCCGGGGATCTCGACACCCTCAGGCAACGTGACACCTTCGGGAAGGGTCAGGAGGTCGGGCAATGTCGGTGCGGGCAGTAGCGGTACCAACGAGACCGTCGGCCACCCCACATGCGGTCCGTTTCCGTTGTAGTACGGGTTGGACGGGTCGACGAGCGGCTTCGGGTTCCCGAACTTCGGCTCTCGATAGACGGGGTCGCCCTGCCCCACACCGAGTGAGGCGAGTGCGTCGCCGATCTGCAGGTCGACGAGGAGGAACAGGTTCATGGAACCGCCGACGATGATGTCTTCGACGCTGTCCGGGAACGGCACCGTCGGGATGAACGACAAGGACTGCACGAGATCGTCGCCCGACGCAGCCAGCGCCTGGAGAGTCGGGCGCAGCGCGAGCAGATCAGCGATGAGGTCGTCCTTGGACTGATCGAGGATATCGGTGCCGACCGTTCCGAGCCGGTCGAGCTGCACGAGGAGTTGTGTGAGCTCGGGTCGCTGCTGTTCGAGCACCTCCGTCGCCACCGGGAGGTCGTCGAGGATCGCGGCGACCTGATCGTTCTGCGCTGCGACCCGCTCGGACAACGCGTCGAGGCCGTCGATCGCGCGGGTGATGTCGTCTCGCTGCTGGTCGAGTCCGGTGATCAGGGATTCTGCCTCTTCGATGAGGCTGCGTGTCGTGCCTTCCCGCCCCTCGAATGCCGTCGACAGCTCTTCGATCACGGGGGCGAGTTGACCGACACCTCCACCGTTGAGCAGCAATGACAGTGCCCCGAGGACGGGTTCGATCTCGGTCGCGTGACGTGTCCGTTCGAGCGGGATGGTGGCGCCGTCCACTAGTTCACCCGACGCGGGCTCGTCCGCCGGCGGAGCAAGCTGCACGAACTTCTCGCCCAGCAGACTGCTCTGCTCGACCACGGCGAACGTGTTGGCGGGTAGGTCGGCTTCGGAGTTGAGGACGATCTCGACGTCGGCAGTCCATCCGTCCCCTGCCACGCCGATCGATTGGACCCGCCCCATCGGCACGCCGTCGACCTTGACGGTCGACTGCGGCACCAGATCGAGGACATCGTCGAATTCGATGTTGACCCGGATCGGATCGTCGCCGAGATCGGCGCCGCCGGGAAGCGGAATATCGTAGATGCCACCGCAACCCGCGACCGTCATCGCGACGACGCACGCCCCCACACCGACGAGCGTCGAACGCGGCAGGCTCGTGCTTCCATGTGTCACCGTGCGCCTCACTGGCCCCCCTCTTCGCTCAGGTCCAGCCGCGGCGACACGACACCCGGCACCGTACCCGGGACGACCTGCCGCTGGATGTTCTCGCCGCTCATGATGCCGAACGGCAGGATCAGGTCCGGGGACCTCGTGTCCTCGGTGATCTGCCCCATGACGTCGCCGCAGCGGTCGATCAAGGGCTGCATCTGCCGTCCCAGCGCTTCGAACTCGGGATCGCCGGGCATCAGCTTGCCCACGTCGATGAGCTTGCAGATGGCCCCTGCCGGATCCTCCAGATCCGGCAGGACCAGACGCGACGACAACGAACCCGATTCTGCGTCGTACGAGTTGACGAGGTTGCTCACCGCGAGCGGCAGCAGCGTCAGGGAGTCCACGAGAGACTGACGATTGTTCGCCAGATTCTCCGTGACGGGAACCAAGGCATCGACGTTGTCCTTGACCGCTTCCTGGTTGTCGCGCACGAACGTCGTGACGTCCCCGAGTGTCATCGAAAGCTGTTCGAGAGCTTCACCGAGGTTCTGGCGTTCCCCGGCGAGAAATCCCGACAGATCGGCAAGTTGAGTGTTGAACTGCCGCACCTGCTGGTCGTTGGCCGCGAGCGCGCTCACGAAGATCTGCAGGTTCTCGATGGTTCCGTAGAGATCACCGCGCGATTCGTTGAGCGTGCGGGCAGCAGCCGAGAGCTGGTCGATGCTCTGGCCGAGCGCCGCGCCGTTGCCTTCGAGGTTCTCGGCACCGACCTCCACGAACTCGGTCAGCGCACCGTCGGCGTTCGCCCCCTCCGGTCCGAGGGCCCGCGCCAGCTCGTCGATGCTCGCGTACAGCTCGTCGACCTCGACGGGAGTAGCGGTGTGTTCGCGGTCGATGACGGCGCCGTCGCTCATCGTCTCGCCACCCGAGTAGGCAGGGGTGAGCTGGACGTAGCGGTCGGCGACCACGGAGGGCGTGATCTGCACGGCCCTGGCGTCGGCCGGGATGTCCACTCCGCGAGCGATGCGCATGGAGACCTCGACGATCTCCCCTTGCGGTTCGACGGAGGTGACACTGCCGACCTCGACGCCGAGAACCCGTACGTCGGATCCTTCGTAGATGCCGACGGCCTTGTCGAAGTACGCGGTGATCGTCGTCGTTCCGGCGCGGGCGAACACCCACCACAGGCCACCCGCGACCACGAGCGCCGCGGCCACTGCGAGCGCGATCAGCGCAATGCGTCCGCGGCCGCTCCGCTCCGGGGAATCGGTGTTGTCGGCGTGTGCCATCAGTTCCCCTCTCCCAAGGTGCGACCCGGCTCTCGGTATCCCGGAATCTCGGGCAGACCCGGCGGCGTGAGGTTCACGACGACCTGATCGAACCAGCGGCCGTTGCCGACCACATTGGAGTACAGACGCACGAACGGCTCGTACAGCTTCATGGCCCTGTCGAGGTTGTCGTTGTTGTCCTGCAGGATCTGCACGACGCCGCGCAGGTTCTCGAGAGCAGGACCGATCTGTTCCTGGTTCTCCACCACCAGCGCCGAGAGCTCCGTGGAGAGCCGCTTGGTTCCGTCGAGCAGCTGCGAGATGGCCTGTTGCCGATTGTTGAGCTCGGTGATGAGCAGGGCTCCGTCGCTGAGCAGACGGTTGAACTCGGTATTCCGGTCGGCGAGGATCTGCGACACATTGCCCGTGGCTTCGAGGAGCCGCTTGAGTTCCTTGTCGCGACTCGCGATCGTCTCCGACAGCCTGCTCACGCCGTCGAGAGACGCGCGGATGTCGTCGGGAGTCTCCGAGAACGCGCCGGCCAAGGTCTCGAAACTCGTTGCGAGCTGGTCGGAGTCGATGTCGCCGAGTGTCGTGGCCGCGGACGAGAATGCCTCGATCACGTCGTACGGCGAGACCGTGCGGTCCAACGGAATCCGGTCGTCCGGGTCGAGGACCTCGGCACCGCTCGGGTTCAGCGCGAGGTACTTCTGCCCCAGGATCGTCTTGATCTGGATCGATGCCGAGGTGTTGTCGCCGACCCAGGCGTCCTGCACTCGGAAGGACACGATGACGCGATCACCTTCGAGTTCGACGGCGCTGACCGTACCGACCTTGACGCCGGCGATGCGGACCTCGTTGGTGGCCTTGAGCCCTGCCGCCTCACTGAACTCGGCTTTGTAGGTCGCCCCGGCGCCGACGATCGGCAACGAGTCGAGAAAGAATGCGGACAGTGTTGCCAGCAGAATCACGACGATGCCCAGGGCACCGGCGGCTGCCGGACTGCGGCGTGTACTCATCGTCCCTGCAACTCCTGCATCCCGTCCTGCGAGCATCGCTGCGCCGCATTCGTGTAGATGGGCTGATTCACGGTGGGTAGCCCTGTGGGGAGGTTCAGGTACGGCACCGAACCGGGGCCGGCGATGATGTCGATACCGCACAGGTAGAACTGGAACCACGACCCGTAGCTGGCGACACGGCCGAGTTTCTCGAGTTTGACGGGCAGGTTCGCGAGCACGTCGTTCACTTCACCGCTGTTCGCATTGAGGTTCGCGGTCAGCTCGTTCAGCGCGGTGATCGACTGGGTGACCGACGGGCGGGTCGGTTCCAGCACGTCCGCCACCGCGTCGGTCAGGCCCGCGAGTGACTGCACCGACGAACCCACCGTGCCGCGGTCCGCTGCGAGACCGCTGACGAGCGCTTGGGTGTTGACCAGGAGCGAGTCGAGTTGTTCGTCGCGCTCGTCGATCGTCGTGAGGACGGTGTTGAGGTTGTCGATCACGGCACCGATCACGGCGTCCTTGTCGGCGATCGTGTTGGTCAGGCTTGCGGTGCTGCGCACGAGATCGCCGATGGTGCCAGCTTCGCCTTGGAAGACCTGGATGATCTGGAAGGACAGCTTGTTGACGTCGTCGGCGCTGAGCGTTTGGAACAGCGGGCGGAATCCGTCGAACAACGTCGTGAGGTTGACTGCCGGCCGAGTCCGTTCGATGGGGATGGTCTCCCCTTCGGTCATGCGCAGCCCCTGGTCGCCTTCGCCCTGTCCCAGCGCGATGTAGCGCTGGCCGACCAGATTCCGGAAACGCAGGGCCGCGGTCGACGTCGCAGGAAGCCAATCGCGTTGCTGGAGTGAGAACGTCACGCGGGCCTGGCGTTCGTTGACGATCGCGATGTCGTCGACCTGCCCCACCTTGACACCTGCGATGCGCACGTCGTCGCCCTCGTTGAGTGAGGTCACGTCGGAGAACACGGCATGGAACTTCGTCCCTCCGCTACCTCCGACGGTCGCGATGGTGGCTGCGAGGACACCGGTGGCGAAGATGGTGACGACAGCAAAGACGATCAACTTGATCAGTGGTGCAGCAAGGCCTCTCACTGGAAGCTCACCTCCGTACCACGAAGTGCGGGTGCGCCCAGCCGTGTCGTCCACCCCGGGACGTCCTGCGGTGCGATACCGGTGGCCTGGCCGTAGATCACGTCGAGGGTGTCCTGTTCTGCACGGGACCCCTCGTACGAGACCGGGGTCGCGGCGTCCGGCCCGGACAGCCCGATGATGGTGCTCACGTCGTCGGGCACACCAGATCCTTCGGGTGCCGGAAACATCGGGATCGACGCGGGTCCCGGGTTACGGGAGGGCACCTGGTAGGAGCCGTCGTTGACCGAGCCACCGGGGTACTGGGGGAAATGCCGGCCCGGTTCGGTGACCTGGTCGTAGCAGGCGGGTCCTCGAGTGTCGAGCAGACGCGGTTCGTCCTGGTTGGGCAGGTAGCGGCCCTTGGGGTTGGTGAACTGGATGTTCGCGCGCGCGCCGGGGAAAGGATCGTCGGCGGCGAGCAGTTCCACCGCGGCGGGCTTGGCTTCGGCGAAGCCCCGGAACGTGCATTGGAACGACGGCGAGTACCGGGCGAGCAACTGCAAGGCTTCCTTGGAGTCCGCAGCGATGCTGATCAGCGAGTTCGCGTTGGTCTGCAGAAAATCTGCGGTCGACGCGGAGGCGCCGGTCGCGCTGGCCAGCAGGGTCTGGATCTGGTTCTGCTGCTCGACGACGGTGCCGCCGGTGGTCCGGAGGTTGTCGAGTGCATTGATGAGGTCGGGGGCAGCCTCGGAGTAGGTCTGAGTGAAATCGGCGAGGCCGCGCAAGTCTTCCTGCAGGGTCGGCAGTTCCACGTTGACCTCTCGGAATATCTGTTCGAGGTTGTCGACGGTCCGGCCGAGCGTCTCGCCTCGGCCGCTGAGTCCCTGTGCGAGTGCACCGAGGGTGTTCGCGAGGTCCTGCGGAGGAATCGCCTGCAGCAGGGGGAGCAGTCCGTCGAGCACCTCGCCGAGTTCGGCGGTCTTCTCGCTGGTGTCCTGCACCAGGACGTCGCCTGCCTGCAGCGAACGGCCGGGATCGTCCGGGATGATCAGCGACACGTACCGCTCACCGAAAAGCGTCTTCGGCAGCAGCTGCCCTGTCGAATCGGCGGGAATGAGGTCGGCCTGGTTCGGGTCGATCGCGAGGTGCGCAGTGACCTGATCACCCGAGGCGCTCGTCGATCGCACCTCCCCCACGATCACACCGCGCACCTTCACATCGGCGTTCTTGGGGAGCGCGTTGCCGATGCTGTCGGTGAGGAGTTCGACCTCCACCACCTTCTTGAACGTCTTGTTGTACATCGCGATGGTGCCGGCGATGAACAGTGCCAAGACGAGGAAGAACACCAGACCGAGCATGCGCCGCCGCAGCGTCGATGTGTCGCTCATCCCGCCACCCTCACCGTCGTGCTGGTCCCCCAGATCGCGAGACTGAGGAAGAAGTCGAGCACCGCGATGGTGACGATCGCGGTCCGCACCGCACGCCCCACGGCCACACCGACGCCTGCGGGACCGCCACTCGCGTGGTACCCGTAGTAGCAGTGGATGAGGATCAGCACGAACGCGAATATCAGTACTTTCGCGAACGAATAGAGCACATCCTCCGGTGGGAGGAACAGATTGAAATAGTGGTCGTACGACCCTGCCGACTGCCCGTTGAACATGGTGCTGATCACCCGTGTCATCAGGTACGCGGCGAGCAGGCCGACGATGTACAGCGGGATGACCGCAACGAAGCCGGCGATCATGCGCGTGGTCACGAGGAACGGCACCGACGGAACCGCCATCACCTCGAGGGCATCGATCTCCTCACTGATCCGCATCGCGCCGAGCTGTGCGGTGAAACCACAGCCGACAGTGGCCGACAACGCGAGCGCGGCGACGACCGGCGCGAGCTCACGGGTGTTGACGTAGGCGGACAGAAAGCCTGTGAGCACCGACGATCCGAGCTGTTCGAGCGCCGCGTAGCCCTGCAGGCCTACGACGACGCCGGTGAACCCGGACATCATCGCGATGACGCCGATGGTGCCGCCGATCACAGCGAGGGCACCACTGCCGAAGGTCACCTCGGCGAGGAGCCGAAGAACTTCCTTGCGGTAATGCGTGATCGTTCGCGGAATCCACGCGACCGCCCGCGCGTAGAACGACATCTGCTCGCCCGCGCGGTCGAGAATGTTCAGCGGTGCGCGCAGCACTCTCCGGCCGCGGATCAGGAAGAGATCTCCGCGGCCCTTGGCGATTGTCATCGGTTCAGGACCCCTTCGCCGGAACGACCTGCAAATACACCATCGTCAGGATGAGATTCGCAAAGAAAAGCAACAGGAATGTAATGACGACGGTCTGGTTCACCGCTTCGCCGACGCCCTTCGGGCCGGGACCCGGGTTCAGTCCCTTGTACGACGCGACGACGCCGGCGATGACACCGAAAACCGCCGCTTTGAGCTCCGCTACATAGAGGTCGGGAAGCTGCGCCAAGGCCGAGAACGATGCGAGGTACGCCCCCGGGGTCCCGTCCTGGAGGATGACGTTGAAGAAGTATCCACCCGCGATACCGACGACCGAGACCAGTCCGTTGAGGAGCAGGGCCACCAACACCATCGCGAGCACACGCGGCACCACCAGTCGCTGGATCGGGTCGATGCCCAGCACCTTCATCGCGTCGATCTCCTCGCGGATGGTGCGAGATCCGAGATCGGCCGTGACCGCGGAACCTGCCGCGCCCGCGATCAGCAATGCGGTCACGATCGGGCTGCCCTGCTGGATCACTGCGAGCACGCTCGCTGCGCCGGTGAACGATTCCGCACCGAGCTGCTTGATCAGCGACCCGGTCTGCAGCGACACGACAGCACCGAACGGGATCGCCACCAGCGCTGTGGGGAGGATCGTGACGCTGGCGATGAACCAGGCCTGCTCGATGAATTCCCGGAACTGGAACGGACGCCGGAAGGTGTTGCGTACGACGTCGACGAACAGTTCGAAGATGTTCCCGGCTTGGGTGAGAGCGCCGTGCACCGGGCGCACGAGCGAGGTACTTCCCCCCATCTGTTCTCCTACTTAATGCTTGATGCCGTGAGGCTGGTTGTATCCTTCGGGCGAGTACGCGGGAATCACCTGGGTGTCGTCGTCGCGGTAGTCGTGCTGAGGGTAGGCAGACGCTGTGTCTTCACCGTCGAGCGATTCGACGATCGCGGCCTGCGCCGCCGGCGGAAGCGTGTGCAGGATCCGACGCACACGTGCCTGACGCCGCCCCACCGCCTGACGCACCGGCATCCCCGGCGTGGCATGCATCTGCGGAACGATGCCCTCCACATCTTCGACACCGCCAGCGTGGTGCCCGGCGTCCACGAGCGCCTGCTCGTGAGCCATCTGCGCCTCGTCCTTCTCCTCCGACATCCCGATCGGACCGATCATCGTGCCGTTGAGGAACTGCTTGACCACCGGCTCATCCGAGGTGAGCAGCACCTCACGCGGACCGAACATCACCAACTGCCGACGGAACAGCATGCCGATGTTGTCGGGCACCGTGCGAGCCAGATTGATGTTGTGCGACACGATCAGGATCGTCGCATCGATCTCCGCGTTGATATCGATCAACGTCTGCGAAATGTACGTCGTACGCACCGGATCGAGACCCGAGTCCGGCTCGTCCACCAGGATGATCTCGGGATCGAGCACCAACGCGCGGGCCAGCCCCGCACGCTTGCGCATACCACCGGAGATCTCACCGGGAAGCTTGTCTTCCGCACCGAGCAGACCCACGAGCTCGAGCTTGCTCATCACGACCTTGCGGATGTCCGACTCGGACTTCTTGGTGTGCTCACGCAATGGGAAAGCCACGTTGTCGTACAGGTTCATCGAACCGAACAGTGCGCCGTCCTGGAACAGCACTCCGAACAGCTTTCGGATCTCGTAGAGATCCTTGCTCGAGCACTGCAGGATGTCGGTGCCGTCGATGACGATCGTGCCCTGCTCCGGCCGCAGCAGACCGATCAGCGACTTGAGGAACACCGACTTGCCCGTACCGGACGGACCGAGCAGCGCACTCACTTCACCCGCGGGAAGCGTCAACGACACGTCCTGCCAGATTCGCTGCGAGCCGAACGACTTGGTCAGCCCCTCGACGGAAACCTCTACGCCCACGATTACCTCCACACTGTTTCGACGCCGTCCACCCCTGTGGGTTGGGCCACTCTATCGCATCGAAGTGGTGCCTGTGACAGGGAATACTACTTATGAGTAAGTTGGCAAATCGACACTTTGCACATAGGAGCACTTACGCCATGACCTGCGCCGATACACAGTCAGTACGGTATTCGACAAGCCTCCGGAATGCGCAGGGAACACGCGGGCAATTCCGATTCGGGGATATTCTCGGCACACACGCGAAAGCCGCCCCCACGGATTCGAAATCCGTGGGGGCGGCTTTTGCGTTCACGCCACCACGCGAGAGCAACTCCCGCGCGAATGAGGAACCGTCCTACTTGACGGTGACCTTGGCGCCGGCCTCTTCGAGCTTGGCCTTTGCAGCCTCGGCAGCATCCTTGGCAACCTTCTCGAGGATAGCCTTCGGAGCACTCTCGACGAGGTCCTTGGCTTCCTTCAGGCCCAGGCCGGAGACGAGCTCGCGCACGACCTTGATGACCTGGATCTTCTTCTCGCCGGCACCTTCGAGAACGACGTCGAACTCGTCCTGCTCTTCAGCAGCCTCGGCAGCAGCGGCCGGAGCACCGGCAGCAGCGACGGCAACCGGAGCAGCAGCGGTGACCTCGAAGGTCTCCTCGAACGCCTTCACGAACTCCGAGAGCTCGAGCAGGGTCAGTTCCTTGAAAGCGTCGAGCAGCTCTTCTGTGGTGAGCTTCGCCATGGTGGCGGTCCTTCCTGATAAGTCCCATGTCGCTGATCCGCGACCGATTGGGAGGGTGCACGCCGAAGCATGCGTGGATGTATCTGTTTTCGCGGTGATGCAGATTCGCGGTGATGCGGATCAGCGTCAGGCGGCTTCTTCGGCCGCCTTCTTCTCCTGCAGAGCGGCCGCGAGGCGAGCCACCTGGGAAGCGGGAGCATTGAACAGGCCGGCGGCCTTTGCCAAGTTGCCCTTCATCGCGCCGGCGAGCTTGGCCAACAGAACCTCGCGGGACTCGAGGTCCGCGATCTTGTTGACCTGGTCCACGGACAGCACGTCGCCGTCCATGTACCCGCCCTTGATGACGAGTGCCTTGTTGTCCTTTGCGAAGGCCTTGAGAGCCTTCGCAGCGTCCACCGGCTCGCCCTTGACGAACGCGATGGCGGTCGGACCGACGAACAGATCGTCAAGACCCTCGACGCCCGCCTCAGCGGCGGCACGCTTGACCAGGGTGTTCTTGGCGACGGAGTAGGTCGCACCCCCTCCGAGCGCGCGACGCAGCTCGGTCAGACTTCCCACCGACAGACCACGGTATTCCGTGACCACAGCGGCCGTCGAGGTCTTGAACTGCTCGGTGATCTCCTCAACTGCGGAGACCTTCTCGGGCTTTGCCATACTTCGCCTCCTCTCAGTTACAGTCGTTTTCCCGGCGTCCCGAACGGGACGTCCCACCTGCGACAGGCGTTGGGCCGAGAAACGACGAACGCCCCGGCGCAGGGCACACGGGGCGTAGAAGGAAAAGGCGGTGAATCGGCTTCTTACCCGAAGGCTCGACGCGCGAATTCTCTCGCATCTCCCTAACCTCGTCCTCCTGCGTGGGCCGCCGGACAAATCCGGACCTTCAACCTTTTCCGCATGCGGAAAAGGTGACCAACGGTCTTGGGTAGAACATGATCGGGGTGAAGATCGGCACAATGCCGAACTACACGCTGAACAATAGCCGATGAACCGGCGGGAATGCAAAACGGTCGGCACGGAGGTGATCCGTGCCGACCGCTCGTTGCGTTCGTAGAACGACCGAAGGTGCTACCGAAGCCTATTCGGCGAGCTCGAGGAGGTTACGCGTACGCGCCGGATCCACCGGGATGCCCGGTCCGGAGGTCGTCGCGATCGTGACCTTCTTGATGTAGCGACCCTTCGCGCTCGACGGCTTCACACGAAGCACCTCGTCGAGGGCAGCAGCGTAGTTCTCGATCAGCTTCGTCTCGCCGAACGACGCCTTGCCGATCACGAAGTGCAGGTTCGAGTTCTTGTCGACGCGGAAGTTGATCTTGCCGCCCTTGATGTCCGTCACAGCCTTCGCGACGTCCGGGGTGACCGTACCGGTCTTCGGGTTCGGCATGAGACCACGCGGGCCCAGAACACGAGCGATGCGGCCGACCTTGGTCATCTGATCCGGGGTCGCGATGGCGGCGTCGAAATCCGTCCAGCCACCCTGGATCCGCTCGATCAGGTCCTCGGCACCGACGACATCCGCGCCGGCAGCCTCGGCCTCAGCGGCCTTCTCGCCGACAGCGAAGACGACGACGCGCGCGGTCTTACCCGTGCCGTGCGGCAGGTTCACCGTGCCGCGGACCATCTGGTCCGCCTTGCGCGGATCCACACCGAGGCGCATTGCGACCTCGACCGTGGCGTCGTAGTTCTTGGACGTCGTCTCCTCGACCAGCTTCGCTGCATCGAGCGGGCTGTAGAGGGTGTCCGGATTGATCTTCTCGGCGGCGGCGAGGTAAGCCTTGCTGCGCTTTGCCATGTTGTTTCCTAACTTCTCACCGGTAGGTGAATGGTTCGGGAGTGGTGCGGGCCTGGCCGGCCCTCCCACACTTGCCTGGTGGAGGTCAGCCCTCGACGGTGATGCCCATCGAGCGTGCCGTGCCCGCGATGATCTTCGCGGCGGCCTCGACGTCGTTGGCGTTGAGGTCTTCCTGCTTGGTCTTCGCGATCTCGCGGACCTGATCCATGGTCACCTTGGCGACCTTGGTCTTGTGCGGCTCGCCGGAGCCCTTCTGCACACCAGCAGCTTTGAGCAGCAGCTTGGCAGCCGGAGGGGTCTTCAGCTTGAAGTCGAACGAGCGGTCTTCGTAGACCGTGATCTCGACCGGCACCACATTGCCGCGCTGCGACTCGGTCGCCGCGTTGTAGGCCTTGCAGAACTCCATGATGTTGACGCCGTGCTGACCCAGCGCGGGGCCGACCGGCGGAGCCGGGTTGGCCGCGCCGGCCTGGATCTGGAGCTTGATGAGCCCGGCGATCTTCTTCTTCTTGGGGGGCATCTCTATTCCTAGTTTCTTGCTCGGTGTGGTTCTTGCGTATTCCTACTGCAAGCTTTCGTGTGTCGAAAGGATCGGCAGATCAGAGCTTCGAGACCTGCGTGAAGGACAACTCCACGGGAGTTTCGCGACCGAAGATCGACACCAGGACCTTGAGCTTCTGCTGCTCGGCGTTGACCTCGCTGATCGACGCGGGCAGCGTGGCGAACGGACCGTCCATGACGGTGACCGACTCGCCGACCTCGAAGTCGACCTCGATGGCCGGCTTGCTGGCGGCGGATGTCTGCTCGCCTCCCGCGGAAGCACCGGCGGCGGGCTTCTTCTTCGCCTGCTGCGGAAGGAGGAACTTCACGACCTCCTTGATCGTCAGCGGCGACGGCCGAGACGTGGCGCCGACGAATCCGGTCACTCCGGGCGTGTTGCGCACGGCGCCCCACGATTCATCGTTCAGCTCCATGCGCACCAGGATGTAACCGGGCAGCACCTTGCGGTTGACCTGCTTACGCTGACCATTCTTGATCTCGGTGACTTCTTCGGTCGGCACCTCGACCTGGAAGATGTACTCGCTCAGGTCGAGGTTCAGGACACGGGTCTCGAGGTTGGTCTTCACCTTGTTCTCGTAGCCGGCGTACGAGTGGATCACGTACCAGTCGCCCGGCTCGAGGCGCAGCTGCTTCTCGAGCGCCTCAGCAGGATCGACCTCGTCGGCGGTCTCGGCATCGGCTGCTGCGCCCGCCTCCACCGATTCTTCGGTCGCGGGGTCGTCGACGACCTCCTGGTCGACGATTGCCTCGTCGACAACGACCTCGTCCGAAACACGCTCGTCGGGCGAGGGCTCGTAGGAGTCGTTCTCGGGGGTGCTCACCGGGGCACTTTCCTCTCGTCGATCACAATTTGCCGGCGCGCGTACGCGCTAGCCGAACAACCAGTTGACGCCCTGACCGAATGCCAGGTCCAATCCGAAGATGAACGCGGTCATGACGGCCACGAATACAACAACGACAATCGAATAGGTCGTCAGCTGCTTACGATTCGGCCAGATCACCTTGCGGAGTTCCG
Source organism: Rhodococcus sp. NPDC060090 (assembly GCF_042729855.1). Classification (NCBI taxonomy): domain Bacteria; kingdom Bacillati; phylum Actinomycetota; class Actinomycetes; order Mycobacteriales; family Nocardiaceae; genus Rhodococcus; species Rhodococcus sp. NPDC060090. The sequence goes on from NZ_JBHWXB010000011.1 coordinate 111,374, forward strand.
CGATGACCTCGCGGAGGAATCGACGCAGGCGCTTGAAGATGTTCTCGGGTTTCTGCTGACCCGACCGGTCTGCCGCCTCGACCGCGGATCGGCGGGTACGCGGGCCCTCGGCATCTACAGAAGGCGATGTCTGTGCGCCGGAACGGCGAACTGCGCGCTTACCACTCGGACGCGCAGCCGAAGAGGGAGCGTCGGGGGTTGCGCCGGTTTCCGTTCCGGCATCACCGGGTGCAAACCCTCCGGTGTCGCCGTCGCGCCTACCGCGCTCCTCGCTCACATCGTTCCTCTCGGTCGCTGGGCAGTCCGGGTGCAGGGGCGACAGGACTTGAACCTGCAACCTGCGGTTTTGGAGACCGCTGCTCTGCCAATTGAGCTACGCCCCTTTGGCCGATCATCGGCGTCGACACTTCGACACCTCGCAGATCGGCCGATCTGCGATCACATGACACGCGCGCCACCCCACCGGTACATCCAAGTACCGAAGGGCAGCGCGCTGCGCTATGCGATCCCAGAAGCCCTAGTGTACTGCATTGCCCCGGGACTACCCAATCCGCTCGACCGTCAAGCCAAGCGGACCGTTGCCGTGGCCCGACCGAAGATCTTGCGTCCTTCGGACTTCGCCACGATCGCGACCACTGCCGTCCTGCTTTCCGGGTCCACCGACTTGACCTTGCCGGTGAACTCGATTGCGGCGGCCTTGTCGGCCTCCACGAACACCGGGCTCGTGAAGCGAACATTGTATTCGTTCACAGCGCCCGGATCGCCGAGCCAGTCGGTGACGAAGCCGGCAGCAATGCCCATGGAGAGCATGCCGTGCCCGACCACGTTGCGCAAACCGGCAAGTTCGGCAACCTTGTCGCTCCAGTGGATCGGGTTGGGATCACCCGACACACCGGCGTAATTGACCAGGTTTCCACGCGTGAGCGTCACGACACGCGAGGGAAGTTTCTCGCCCACCGTCACGTCGACGAAGCTACGGAGCGTCATGCATCATCACATCCTTGACCGCCTCCGCGATGTTCGCGTCGACCTCACCACCCGTACGACCGACGAGCGTGGTCCACGTGGTCAACACGAGATTGTCGTACTGATCCGTGATCACGTTCTTGGTGGTGATGATGTCGCTGCCGGCAACCTGACGGAAATCGTCGAGGTACACGTCGCAGAACAACCGATCGCCGACCTGGATCGGCCGGTGCAACACCAAGCGCTGATCGGTCTGCATGATCTGGCTGAGATCGTATCCGGTGACGATCTCCTCGAACAGCTTCCGCTGTGCGATCATCCCGATGATCGAGACGAAGGTCAGCGGAGCGATCAGGCCGTCGTATCCGAGGCCTTTCGCTGCTTCTTCATCGTGATGCGCCGGGTGAGAATCGAGTACGGCGCGGGCGTACTCACGCACCTTCTCACGGCCGACCTCGTAGAAGTCGTCCACTCGGTAGTGATGTCCGACCATGGAGGCGGCGTGGGCGGCGGCATCGAACGGGATCCCGGCCCGTTCGGTCACGTCCACGGGTTCATCGTTCACAAGAATGTCTGTCATACGCAAAACCTCCGCAATTCCGCTCAACGCCTAACGGCGTGGGCGGTACTGCGGAGAGCTCACGCGTCGACGTCGATCCCGAACAGGCTACTTCGACTCGCGATGCGACTGATGGGTGCCGCAGTTCGGGCAGAATTTCTTCAGCTCGAGGCGGTCTGGATCGTTACGACGGTTCTTCTTGGTGATGTAGTTGCGGTGCTTGCACACCTCGCAGGCCAGAGTGATCTTCGGCCGAACGTCGGTGGAGGAGGCCACGGGATGCCTTCTTTCGCGTAAATCTGACCACTTCGGATCAGGGTGGTTCGTTCTACTTCGGTAGCGGTGACCGGACTTGAACCGGCGACGCAACGATTATGAGTCGTTTGCTCTACCAACTGAGCTACACCGCCTCGGTGTCGAGTGTCGCAGATAAAGGGCGCCACTCCAATCCAGCGAGCCCCCTGACGGAATCGAACCGTCGACCTTTTCCTTACCATGGAAACGCTCTGCCGACTGAGCTAAGGGGGCGCGGCCACCGTGAGCATCTCTGCTCGCTGCGGCCTCCAAAAGATTACACACACTCGCCGTCAGTACAAAATCTGCAGGTCGGAGCATGTAAACGCACCCGAGTGCCCCGACACGGACACCCCTTGAAACCACCCGAGATGCAGAACAGCCCCGGTTCCGCGGAACCGGGGCTGTTCTGTGTGGCAGATGTAGGATTCGAACCTACGTAGGCATAAGCCGACGGATTTACAGTCCGCTCCCATTGGCCGCTCGGGCAATCTGCCGGGTGCGTCGGGATCAGCTCCTCGATGCGATTGGAAGAATACAACGCACACCCCCCTCGATTGCAAACCGGGTGGTTACGGGCCTGCGCGAAGCGATACCGTCGGCTGGACACGACCCCCTACCGACCGATCCGAAGTGGAGACAACAAACGTGGCTGATTCGTCATTCGATGTGGTGAGCAAGGTTGATCGTCAGGAGGTGGACAACGCCCTGAACCAGGCGGCGAAGGAGATCTCGAATCGCTTCGACTTCCGGAACACCGGCGCATCCATCGTGTGGGCAGGCGAGGAATCCATCACCATCACCGCAGATACCGAAGACCGCGTCCTCGCAGCACTCGAGGTGTTCAAGGAAAAGCTGATCCGACGCGACCTGTCGCTCAAGGCCTTCGACGCAGGTGAGCCGGCCCAGTCCGGAAAGTCGTACAAGCTCACCGGTTCGCTGGTGGAAGGTATCTCACAGGAGAACGCGAAGAAGATCTCCAAGCTGATCCGAGACGAGGCCCCCAAGGGTGTCAAGGCCCAGATCCAGGGCGAGGAACTGCGGGTGAGCAGTAAGAAGCGGGACGATCTGCAGGCAGTGATCTCGCTGCTCAAGAACGCAGACCTCGACATCGCACTGCAGTTCGTGAACTACCGCTAGGCCGTCGACCCGGAACCGATTCCGGCTTTCGTACGAACAAGGGTGCCTTCCGTGAAAGCTCACGGAAGGCACCCTTGTTCGGTCGGCGGGATCAGTACAGGCCCGCCATGCGCTCGAGCCGCTCGATCCGATCGGCCATGGGCGGATGGGTCGAGAACAACCGGTTCACCTTCTCGCCGGCCCGGAAGGGGTTCGCGATCATCATGTGCGACTGAGCGGCCAGCTTGGGTTCCGGAGGCAGCGGCGCCGCCTGCGTCCCGCGTTCGAGCTTGCGCAGGGCCGATGCCAGCGCCAGCGGGTCGCCGGTGAGCTCGGCCCCCGATTTATCCGCCTGATACTCCCGTGAGCGCGACACGGCCAGCTTGACGACCGAGGCCGCGATGGGCCCGAGCAGCGACACGAGCAGCAATGCGAGGGGGTTGGCACCACCAGCACGGTTTCCGCCGAACGCGCCGGCAAAGAACGCGAAGTTCGCCAGACCAGAGATCACCGCGGCCATCGCACCCGCCACCGACGAGATCAGGATGTCCCGGTTGTAGACGTGCGACAGTTCGTGACCGAGCACCGCCCGTAGTTCTCGTTCGTCGAGGATCTGCAGAATCCCGGACGTGCAGCACACAGCCGCATTTCGAGGATTCCGTCCGGTCGCGAACGCGTTGGGTGCGTTGGTGGGGCTTACGTACAGACGCGGCATGGGCTGGTGCGCGGTCGTCGCGAGTTCGCGCACGATCCGGTACATCTGCGGCGCCTGCACCTCTGTGATCGGCTGGGCGTGCATCGCCCGCAGTGCGAGCTTGTCGCTGTTGAAATACGCGTAGCCGTTCATACCGACGGCCACGACCACGGAGATCACCAGGATCGTCGTGTTCTGGAACAGAGCGCCTATGAACACGATCAGTGCGGACATCCCGATCAGCAACGCTGCCGTCTTCAGGCGGTTGGCATTTCCGTGCACGTCACGCCTCTTCCCCGAACATCGCTCGGGCGGGACGACGTTTCCGCTGCCCGACCCGACGATATCTGTCCCATCTACTGTCCGCTCAACGGACAAGGAGATCCGGAGGTTCCCCGTGGCGCCTACCCGACGCGAGCCACAGTGAAATCGACCAAGCGCCGGAGCGCCTCGTTGGCGGGGCCCTGCGGCAGCGCAGCGAGCTCGGTGTGCGCCTGATCGACGTAGGTCTGCAGGGTCTTCCTGGCGGCGTCCATCCCCGACGACCGCTTGAGCAGTTCGAGTGCCTCTGCGACCAGCGCCTCGTCTTCGAGAGGACCGACGAGGAGTTCGCGGAGCCTGTCGGCGTCCGCTCCCTCGCCCTGCAGTGCGTACAGCACGGGCAGGGTGTGCACGCCCTCACGTAGGTCGGTACCGGGAGTCTTGCCCGAGTCCGTCGTATCCGACGCGATGTCGATGATGTCGTCGACGATCTGAAATGCGACACCCACCGCGTCTCCGAGCCGCTCCAGCCGCGCGATCTGCTCCTCGTCTGCGCCCGAGAATGTGCCTCCGAACCGGCCCGCAGCGGCGATCAACGACCCGGTCTTCTCCCACACCACACGCAGGTAATGGTCGATCGGGTCCTTCTTCGCGCTGACGCCGATGGTTTCGCGCATCTGGCCGGTGACCAGCTCGGCAAAGGTCTTCGCGATGACCTCCACCGCGGAGGGTCCGAGTGTGGACGTGAGCCGCGACGCGTGGGCGAACAGGTAGTCGCCGGCAAGGATCGCCACGCTGTTGCCCCACCGCACGTTCGCGCTGGGCGCTCCGCGCCGCACGGTCGCCTCGTCCATGACGTCGTCGTGGTAGAGCGTGGCGAGGTGGACGAGCTCCACCACTGTTGCGGCCGTCACGATCGACGGATCGTTCGGCCTGGGGCCCAACTGCCCGGTGAGCACCGCGAACAGTGGCCGGAACCGCTTCCCTCCGGCCTTCGCGAGGTGCAGTGCCGCTTCGGTCAGAAAATCCTCACCGTCGGACAATTCCTCGACCATCAGCGTCTCGACCGCGGCCAACCCGTCGCGCACGTTGTCGGCCAGGGCCGGGTCGCCGAGCTCCACACCTGCGACCACGGTGTTCGACACCGTGCCGGCGGCCGACGCCGCCCCCTCAGTGCTCACAGAAGTACCCATCCTGTCTGTCGGCTCGGCTCCACGGTAGTGAACCTAGCCGCTCGTTTCGTCACCCACCTCGCCGAGGCGCCGATCCGCGCCTGAGATGATGGACGCGTGGTGGCCGACAATTCCGCGGGAGAACCGCACCGATCCTTGTCCTACATGCCCGACAGTACCGACGTGCTGGTCATCGGCGCTGGCCCTGCCGGGTCATCCGCCGCGGCGTGGGCGGCCCGATCCGGACGCGAAGTGCTTCTTGTCGACGCGGCTACATTCCCGCGCGACAAGACATGCGGCGACGGTCTGACACCGCGGGCGATCACCGAACTCGAGCTGCTCGGTCTGGGCGAGTGGGTGCGCACGCGCACCGTCAACCGTGGACTGCGGCTGGAAGGGTTCGGAGGCAGATTCGAACTTCCATGGCCGTCCGGAGCGTTCCCGTCGTCGGGCAGCGCGGTCCCCCGCACCGAACTCGACGATCGGATCCGCCGCACCGCGGTGGAGGCAGGCGCACGCATGGTCGAGGGCGCGAAAGCGGTCGACGTGGAGCGCGACGGCGATCGGGTGACCGCTGTGGCCTTCCGCACGGCCGACGGTCCGCGCACTGTCGCATGCCGACGCCTCGTCGTCGCCGACGGAGTCCGCTCCCCGATCGGTAAGGTGCTCGGCAGGCAGTGGCATCGCGACACCGTCTACGGCGTTGCGGCCCGCGCCTATGCCACCTCGCCGCGCAGCGACGATCCCTGGATCACCTCTCACCTCGAACTTCGGGACGATGCCGGGACCCTGCAGGCCGGATACGGGTGGGTGTTCCCGCTCGGCACCGGCGAGGTGAACCTCGGCGTCGGCACCCTGGCGACCGCCGCGCGTCCCGCAAACGGCTCGCTGCGTCCGCTGATCGAGCTGTACGCCACGAAACGACGCTCCGAATGGGAACTCGGCGAGGTGACACGTGTCGCATCCGCATTGCTTCCGATGGGTGGTGCCGTCTCCGGTGTCGCCGGACGCAACTGGGCACTGGTCGGGGACGCCGCTGCCTGTGTGAATCCTCTCAACGGCGAAGGGATCGACTACGGGCTCGAAGGCGGCCGGTTGGTTGCCGAGATCCTCGACAGCGACGACCTCACCGAAATGTGGCCGGCATTACTGCGCGAGCACTACGGCCGGGCGTTCTCCACGGCCCGCCGACTCGCGGGCCTGCTCACCCGACCGAAGTTCCTTCCGTCGACCGGGCCGGTGGGGATGCGCTCACGCACGCTGATGACGGTCGCGGTGCGGGTGATGGGGAACCTGGTCACCGACGAGGACGACGACCTCGTCGCCCGCGTGTGGCGGACCAGTGGACGCATGTCGATGCGATGGGATCGACAGCCTCTGTTCTCCTGAGACGCCTGCCGCTAGCGGACTGCGTGATGCAGCACGGTGATGCCGCCGGTGAGGTTGCGCCACCGTACATCGCGCCATCCCGCAGCCTCGATGCGCTCGGCGAGATCTTCCTGCGCGGGCCACGCCCGGATCGATTCGGCCAGGTAGACATATGCGTCGGGGTTGCTACTCACCAGCCGCGCAACGCCAGGAAGCGCCCGCATGACCACTTCCATGTAGATCGTGCTCAAGGGCTCGTGCACGGGCGTGGAGAACTCGCAGACCACGAGTCGACCACCGGGCTTCGTCACACGCGCGATCTCGCGCAGCGCCGCATCGGTGTCGGCGACGTTGCGCAAGCCGAATGAGATCGTGGCCGCGTCGAACACGGCGTCGGCGAACGGCAGGCTCATCGCATCGCCCGCGACCATGGGCACCTTCCGGAACTCACCGGCGTGGAGCATGCCCTTGGAGAAGTCCGTCGCGACGACCCACGCACCGGACCGCCCGAGTTCGACCGTCGAGACCCCGGTTCCGGCAGCGAGGTCGAGCACCCGCTCCCCCGGTTCGAGATCGAGCGCCGAGCGGGTGGCCCGACGCCACTCCCGGTCCAGCCCGAACGTCAGCACCGTATTGGTCAGGTCGTAACGCGCTGCGACGCCATCGAACATGGACGCGACCTCGCGCGGCTCCTTGTCGAGAAATGCGCGCAAACCGTGAGTTTTTGCCACGGCCGAAACGTTACCTTCCCGACGAGCGCGCCCTTCCCTGAGACCGTCCACCACTACGCGGTGTGAGGAAGCCGGACAGGAGTACCGCCTTGCACATCCTCGTAATGACCGAGGAGTTCGTCACAGATCACCGGCCAGGTACGACCGAGCACGCTTCGACGTGCTGCACGGCCGAACTCCGACCGCAGTCGCGCATCGGCGAGCGCACTGAGTGCACCGGGCAGTAGTTCGGCGAATCGGTCGGTGGCCAGCCGGTACCCGTTACGGCAATGCGCGACCAGATCCCGGGGCCCACCCGCGTCGGGCACCACGGTCGGCAGGCCGCTGGCCTGCGCCTCCTGCACCGCCTGACAGAAAGTCTCGTGCTCGCCCGGATGGACGAAGACATCGAGACAGGCATAGGCGCGAGCCAGGTCGTCCCCGTCCAACTGCCCGGTGAACACCGCCTGCGGCATCAATGCCTCGAGTCGTGCTCGTTCGGGTCCGTCCCCCACCACGACAAGACGGAATACGCCGCCCTGCGCGACGGAAGCAAGTCGCTCGACGTGCTTCTCCGGTGCGAGTCGACCCACGAACCCGATGATGGGCCGCCCGTCCGGCGACCACTGCGCACGAAGCGCGTCATCCCTCTTCGACGGTGCAAACCGATCGATGTCGACACCGCGTCCCCACCGGTGGACACGAGGAACACCGTGGGACACGAGAGCATCGACGGCCGACGACGACGGGGCAAGAGTTCGGTCACACCCCCTGTGGAGGCGTCTCGTCCACCGCCACGACGCGCGAGCCACGACCCCGAGTCCGTAACTCTCCGCAAACCCCGCGACGTCGGTCTGGTAGATCGCAACGGTCGGCACGAGCATCCTCTTCGCCGCCGCGAGGCCACCGGCACCGAGAAAGAACGGTGACGCAAGGTGGACCACATCGGGACCGAAGGCCCGCAACGTGGCGACCATGTCGAACTGGGGCACCCCGACCGGCAGTGAACTGATCTTCGGCACTCTCACCGCGGGGACCCGATGCACGGCCACACCGAGATACTCGGTCGGGGCAGGAGCACATCCCGCAACGGTGTCCGGTGCGACGACGATCGCGTCGTGTCCTGTCCGATCGAGGTGCTCGAGGACTCGCAACACCGAGTTGGTGACGCCGTTGACGTTCGGGAGGAAGGATTCCGCGACGATGGCTACTCGCACCACGCCACCATGGAGGGTCCATCGGTCGATGAGGTGCGCTGCAGTCGACAAGCCGGCGAAGACGAAGCGAACGTTTCACACTCGGACGGCTTCAGCGCTCAGATGAAGGGCAACGGCTCCGTCTCCGTGCGAGAGAACCGCCGCAGGTATACGAGAAGCCCACCGGCGATCACCCAGGTTGCGACGATCACCGAGCCGGCAGGCACGAGTGCGATACGCGCATCCCGTCCGGTCACCCGCACCAGATCCGGATCGCTGCGCGCGTACTCGACGGCAATGCGCTGCCCGGCGGTGAGACCCGTGGGGTAGAGCACACCGAGTTCAGGATTGTGGGTCACACCATCCGGAGTGACGAAACTCACCGCAGATCGGAGTGACCCCGCCGACAACACTTCGGCTGTGGCGGTGCCCATGTCGGATCGGATCGTGTGGTCGTTGCGCCACGCACCGAGCACCAGGACCAACGCCAGCGCGGAGATTCCGATTGCGATGGCCAGAACGATCCACCGCGCACGCGCCAGCGTCACATTCCCAGCGGTCACATTCCCAGCGGTCACATTCCCAGCGGTCACATTCCCAGCCGCTACGCTCCCACCCGCTACGCTCCCACCCGTCACATTCCCACCCGTCACGTTCCCACCCGCTGCGCTCCCGCCCGCTGCGCTCCGACCCGGAAACTCGGAATCGGACTTCACAGCTGCGACCGCACCGCAGCGTGCAGCTCTCGCAGCCCGGCACGATCGGTGGTGACCTCGACGACCCGGATTCCACCGGAGGGCGGCCTGACATCCGCCAGTGCAATCGCCAAGCCGTGGAGGTCCACACGGCTGTGCGGAACTCGATATGCCGCGCACAACGCTGCCAGGTCCATCCCGTGAGGGGTGCCGAACACGCGCTCGAACACACCCGCGTACTGAGGATCACCCTGCTCGAGGAGTTCGAAGATTCCACCGCCGTCGTCGTTGGCGACGATGATCGTGAGGTCGCGTGGTCGTGGTTCCGGTGTACCGACCAACAGGCCCGAAGCATCGTGCAGGAAGGTCAGGTCGCCCATCAGCGCGATGGTGCGTCCCTCCTCGTAGGCGAGCGCTGCGCCCACCGCCGTCGACACCGTCCCGTCGATACCTGCGACACCGCGATTGGACAGCACTTTCACGCCCGGCTTCGGATAACTCACGAGTGCTGCGTCGCGTACCGGGTTGGAGGCGCCGAACAACATCTGGTCGCCCTCACGCAGCGCGTCCGTCACCACCGCCGCGACATGCAGACCGGTCGCGACGGGGTGCGCGTCGAGCTGGGCCCGCACCGCTTTGTCGGTGTGTGCGGACAACTGGCGGCACCGCTCGAGCCACGCCTCGTCCGGTACGCCGGAAACCACCGCGCGGGTACCCGTGGCGAGAACGTTTCCTGAGACGTCGGGCCAACGTGGGCCGGTGGTCAGCGCGTATACCGCGACGTTCGGGTCGGCGAGCAGCCGCGACACCGGTCTGTGCAGGGTGGGCCTGCCCGTGATGATGGCCTGCTTCGGTGCAATATGTGTCAGTGCCAGGGGGTGGAGCGGAAGCCCGTGCAACGGTGCGGTCGGCTCTGCGACGGTCGGCAGCCCGGCGAGTTCGGGCCTGAAGGCCGAGCCGTGCCCGGACACCACGACGGTGTCGGGGGTGATGTCGATCTCCACGGGCACATCGAGTGTCGCGTACGCGGTCGTGGTCCAGGCCTCGCCGTGGCCCCGCCCCTCCGGCACCGCGCCTTGTGGTCCGGCATCGGGCACCAGCGGTTCCCGCAGAGGGATGTCGAAGTGCACGGGGCCCGCGTTGCCGGACCGGGTGCCGCGAGCAGCCGCCAGGACACGGCTGACCGCCGAGCGCCACTGACTGTTCTGCTCGATCCCCTCGGCGAGGCCGAGGCTGATCGTCGCCCGGACCTGACTGCCGAACAGTCCGAGTTGCTCGACGGTCTGGTTCGCGCCCGATCCGAGCATCTCGTAGGGCCGATTGGCAGAGAGCACGACGAGCGGAATCCGGGCGTAGTTCGCTTCGAGGACAGCGGGGCCGAGGTTCGCCACGGCGGTACCGGAGGTCATGACGACCGGTACCGGACGTCCGGATGCGAGCGACAGACCGAGCGCGAGGAAACCCGCGGTCCGCTCGTCGATGCGCATGTGCAGCCGCACGCGGCCGGCGTTGTCGGCGGCCTGAAGTGCAAAGGCGAGCGGTGCATTGCGCGAACCCGGACACAACACCACGTCCCGGACGCCGCCCCGGGCAAGTTCGTCGACGACAGCGGTGGCCTGAGCGGTGGACGGATTCACGATCTCCAGGGTAGTGCGGGCCGCGCGGCGACCCGGGCGCAACCCGGGCCGGGACACCGTGGGGACATCCCGAAGCGTGCAACCGAGAATGGTGTGATGCGCACTGTCTTCGACCCTTCCGACCTCAGCGCCGGACGGTTTTATCGCCTGCTCACCGCCACAATCGTGCCTCGTCCTATCGCGTGGGTGTCGACGGTGTCCGCGGACGGCATCGCGAATGTGGCTCCCTACAGCTTCTTCACTGTGGCGAGCACCTCACCTCCGGTCGTGCAGTTCACCTCGGTGGGGAGGAAGGACAGTCTTCGAAACATCGAGGAGACCGGCGAATTCGTCATCAACGTCGTGTCGGTGCCGTTGATGGACGAGGCGAACGCGTCGTCTGCTGCATTTGCGCACGATGTCGACGAGTTCGCAGCGGTGGGGCTTCACGCGGAGGCGAGCGAGCGGGTGCGTCCGCCACGGGTCGCGCAGTCGCCCGCGTCGATCGAATGCACTCTTCATCGGGTGATCGAGGTGGGCGATTCGTTCGTCGTCATGGGTGATGTGGTCGCGGTGACCGCTCGACCGGAGGTGCTCGCCGAGGACGGTGCACCAGATTTCGCGCTCCTCGCACCCGCGAGCAGGCTCGGACGGATCGAGTGGGGCCTCACGCCCGAGGTTCGGAACATCGACAGGCCCGGTTCCTGACCCGAAGTTGCCGGACTCCCGAAGTTGTCGGCCCGGAAACGAACCGGTGCCGTGGCGGATCCGAGGATCTGCCACGGCACCGGGCCGAAGAGCTGTTCGTCCTAGGCTGCGTGCTTCTGGATGAGGGCACCCAGACGCGGCAGAGCCTCGACGACGTGCTTCTGAGCTGAACCGCGGAGCGACTCGTAGACCTTCTTGACGGCGGCCTTGTCGGAGCCCGCGATCTTGTCGTCGGTCACGCCGAGCAGCGCGTTGGCGACCTCGTCGCCGCGTGCGGTGAGGTATTCGGCGAACGAACCGTTGCCTGCGAAGTCGGCCCAGAAGGGCTGAAGCCGCTCGACGAAGTCGGGCAGCAGGCCTTCGACCGCGCCCGGCACGATCGACGGGCCGACCTTCTTCACCGTGGCGTATCCGCCCTTGAGTGCGAGGCCCGACGCGCCCTTCTTGTCCGACACCTCAGCGTCGATGAGTGCGAGGACGTCGCTCTGGACCGCCGGGAGTTTATCGGCGCCGAGCAGGGCATCACCGAGAGCTGCAACCACTTCCATGCCTCCGTTTTGTGAAGAATGTGACTGTTGGGACGCCCGAACGATATACGACGACGCACACCATGCCTATTCCGCAGTCACGTAAGGAGCGCATGGCATCGGCGCACTCGATCGAGCCACCACCGTTCCCGTTCCTCGTCGACGCGCACGGCATCGAGTCCTGGCCGGCTCGGCGCCACCCTACCGACCGGCAGAGTGCCGTTCGACATGCCCCGCGCAGCCGCCACATCCGCAGTGAAGAAGCCGCCCGTACCGAGTCCACACGCGAACGGAAGGTCGGGCAGCGCAGCCGCCGCCGCGAGTCCGGCACCCATCCCCACGGACGAATCGAGGGCGCTCGACACGACCACCGGAACGTCGTGCTCGGCAAGCTCTCCGGCCAGTGTGAGCAGGCGGCGTATGCCTCCGAGCGGGGCAACCTTGACGATCGCCACGTCTGCCCCACCGGCGCGAACGACACGCATCGGATCCTCGGCCCGCCTGATGCTCTCGTCGGCCGCTATCCGGACACCACCCGGAATCCTGTTCTGTAGCCTGCGCCGGACCTCGACGAGTTCGGGCACCGTCGCGCAGGGTTGTTCGGCGTATTCGAGGGGGGCCTCGGCGGCCAGTGCGGTCAGGGCCGTCACCGCATCGTCGACGCTCCACCCGCCGTTGGCGTCGACCCGCACGTGGGGCACCAGTTCGCGCACGGCACGCACCCGTGCGAGATCCTGCGCAAGATCCTGACCGCGTTCCGCGACCTTCACTTTCGCCGTGCGCGCTCCCGGAAACCTCGCCAGAACTCCCGGGACCTGCTCCGGGTCCACGGCCGGCACCGTCGCGTTGACGGGTATATGCGAACGCAGGGGTTCGGGGTCCTCGAGCCACGCCGATTCGAGCGCGGAGCGGAGCCATTCGGCAGCCTCGGCGTCGGCGTATTCGGGGAACGGTCCGAACTCTCCCCATCCGGCCGGGCCCTCGACGAGGACGACCTCCCGCTCGGTGATGCCCCGGAACCGCACCCGCATCGGGAGCGAGACGACCACCGCGGTGGCCAGCACCTCGTCGAGCGGTGGGATCTCCTCGGTCCCGTACGAGGTCACGGCTGTCCCGGAAGCAATTCGATCATCAACGCTTCGGAGTCGGCGAGAACCGTGCCGTCCAGATCCTGCAGTTCGGCGCTGCAGAACGCCTTCCGTCCGTCGACGCTGTCCACGCGCCCCTCGACGACGAGCTCGTCCCACAGCGGCGTGATCTTGCGGTAGTTGACGTGCAGGTAGCCGGTGCGGGCGATCGGCCGTCCGGACGCGTGGATGACCATCCCGAAAAGGTCGTCGAACAGCAACGGAAGGGTGCCACCGTGCACAGCTCCGTTACCTCCGAGGTGGTAGCGGCGGAAGTGGCCTCGTTCGCGTACACCGTCGGCATCGAACTTCTCGATGGTCCACGGTGGCAACAGCAGGCTGCCGCGTCCGGGGAGGTCCACGTTGAATCCGGCGGGCGACTTCCCTTCTCCCACCTTGTAGGACTCGAGCATGTCACCGAGCGCTTCGGCCTGCGCAATCGCCTGGTCGACGACTTCGTCGGGTGCGTGCGTGGAGACCGCCAGATCCTGCAGGCGACGGAACGCGTCGACGAAGCGGCCGAAGTTCGGTCCCGCCTTCACCGGCTCGTAGACGGGGAAACCGCCGTGATGCTCGTGCGTGTCGTCGCCGGTGCGGTCGTTCAGCTCGCTCATGATCCTGCACGTTATCCGGCCGACGTGCGCGCCGGGAGCCGACCCGGCCTTAAGGTGACGACGTGACCTTCACTCCTGAACTGTGGCGCCCCGTTGCGGGGTTCGAGAACCTCACCGACATCACCTACCACCGTCATGTCACGCAGGGCACTGTCCGCGTCGCATTCGATCGGCCTGAGGTGCGCAATGCGTTCCGTCCGCACACCGTCGACGAACTGTATGCCGTGCTCGACCACGCACGCACCACATCCGACGTGGGTGTGGTGCTGCTGACCGGCAACGGCCCGAGCGCCAAGGACGGCGGCTGGGCGTTCTGCTCGGGCGGCGACCAGCGCATTCGCGGACGTAGCGGCTACCAGTACGCCACCGGCGAGACCGCCGACACCGTCGACAAGGCCCGCGCGGGCCGGTTGCACATCCTCGAGGTGCAGCGTCTCATCCGGATGATGCCGAAGGTGGTGATCGCGCTCGTCAACGGCTGGGCCGCAGGCGGCGGGCACAGCCTGCACGTGACGTGCGACCTCACGCTGGCGTCGCGCGAGCATGCCCGTTTCAAGCAGACCGACGCCGACGTGGGCAGCTTCGACGGCGGCTACGGAAGTGCATACCTCGCCAAGATGGTCGGCCAGAAGTTCGCCCGCGAGATCTTCTTCCTCGGCGACACGTACACCGCCGAGGACATGCACCACATGGGCGCGGTCAACCGGGTCGTCGACCACGACGAGCTGGAGAACGTCGCTATCGAGTGGTCCGAGAAGATCAACGGGAAGTCGCCGCAGGCGCAGCGGATGCTCAAGTACGCATTCAACCTGCAGGACGACGGTCTCGTCGGCCAGCAGTTGTTCGCGGGCGAAGCCACCCGCCTGGCATACATGACCGACGAAGCGGTCGAGGGTCGCGACGCCTTTCTCGAGAAGCGTGACCCCGACTGGTCGCCGTACCCGCACTACTACTGATCGAACGCGTGCGCTGACAGTCTGCGCACGCGAAGTTCACGCACAGTCGTAGCAGTACGGGGCCTCCCCCGACGACGATGCTCTCCGATGGTCGTGGTGCACGAGAAAGCAGCGGGTGCAGGTGAATTCGTCCGCCTGCTTCGGCACCACGGGCACAGCGAGTTCTTCGTCGGACAGGTCGGCGCCCGGCAGATCCGGCGATTCGGTGACCTCGGCTTCGTCGGCGTCGGGGAGGCCCGTCGGCTTCAGTGCGAGTTCGTCGAGCGCTGTGCCGGAGCCGCCGAGTTCGTTGGTGCGGCGGACGTCATAATCGGTGGCCATCACAGTCTCCTGGTCCGTGCGGGGCATTGTTGTCCCGCCCCGAGGCCGGGGCGTGTCGGTGCACGTACGGCACCTGTGTGCAGGGGTGTCCCGTCTCGCGCACTTCCAAACCTCGTGCACTTTCAAACCTCGTGCACTTTCAAACCTCGCGACGCTTTTCGAATGCGCTCCACGGACAGACCGGCTCTTGCCCGGTGGTAGCGAGCAGGTGTCGGGCCTGCTGCTCGGGATCCGCGTCCGGAACCCGGCGGGATGCGCTGCCGACAAGATCGGATGCCGTACCGGACGGGACCGGACCGATGTCGCTGCGGGTTCGCGTCATCCGATGTGATGACCTCCGCGTCCTCCCCCTGCCCGACGCGCGCACACGGTGTCCTGCGCGAGGGTCGACGACATGGCCACCACCCACACTGCTGCACCGTCCCGCGCTCGGATCGCTGCGCTCGACGTCGCGCGCGGAATCGCGATTCTGGGCACACTCGGTACGAACATCTGGATCTTCACCGATCCCGCCGGGATCGTCGGCTATCTCGAGACGGCGGGATCGGATCCGTGGCCGCAGCGCATCCTGATGCAGCTCGCGCAGGGCAAGTTCCTGGGGCTTCTCAGTTTGATGTTCGGGGTGGGCCTCGCGATCCAGGCCGCATCGGCGCGACGAGCGGGGCGGGCATGGCCCGGGAACTACCGGACGCGGGCGTTCCTGCTGTTCGTCGACGGGCTCGTGCACTTCTTCCTCGTCGCCGAGTTCGACGTGCTGATGGGCTACGCGGTGGTGTCGATGCTCGTGTGCGGCGTGGTGGTGTCCTCACATCGCACCCGGATGTGGATTGCAGGCACCGCTGCCGTCGTGCACATGCTGCTCGTGACCACAGTCGTGGTCGCGCTCGCAGCAACCCCAGCCTCGGAGGGCTCCTCCAGCGAGCCGACGGACATCTTCGCGACCGGTAGCTGGTGGGACCTGGTGGTGTTCCGTACCGAGAACCTGCTTGCCTTCCGTGCCGAGATGATCATCGTGGTGCCGCTGACCATCGTGATGTTCCTCGCCGGTGCCGCCCTGTTCGATGCGGGCGTCTTCGATGAACGCGGCGCTCGCCTACGCCGCAAGCTCATGGTGGTCGGAGGCATCGCCGCACCCGTCGACATCGCTGTGGGTCTATTCGGTGGCAGCGCAGGTCTGTTCGCGTCCCGCTACGCAATGGCGCCGTTCGTGGCCGTCGGACTGTTGGCGCTGATCGCGCAGTGGTATTCGACTCGCGACCGCGTCGGCACCCTCGGCGGATGGCTGCAGGGCATCGGCAAGACCGCGCTGAGCTGCTACATCCTGCAGAACGTCATCGCGTCGGTGATCTGCTACGGCTGGGGATTCGGCCTTGCCGCGCGGATCGACCCCACGTACCGGACCCAGTTCACCGTCGCGGTGTACCTCGCGGTGTGCGCGATCCTCGTCGCCGCGAGCCGGCTGTGGCTACGGAGGTTCCGGCAGGGGCCGGTCGAGTGGCTGTGGAAGGCGTCGTTCGACCTGCTCACCCGTGGCGGTTCCGACCGGCCGGAGACGGACCCTCAGCGCGCCGGGTCGGGCACACTCCATGCGTGACCGATCGCGAGCGGCCCGATTTCTCGCACACCGGACCGCAGGACGGATAGACACAGCGAAGATGAGGCCATGAAGATGAGGCCATGGAGATCCTGAGCAGCCGGACGATCCTTCGCCCCCGCGACTACGACGCCACACTGCAGTTCTACGGACGGACACTGGGGCTTGCCGTCGCCCGGGAGTATCCGGGTGGCACCGTGTTCTTCGCAGGCCAGGGACTGATCGAGATCGCTGCGCACGGCGGACGCGACAACGCGCAGAGCTTCCACGGAGCACTGTGGTTACAGGTACGGGACGTGTACGCCGCGCAGAACGAGCTCGCCGAGGCAGGTATCCCGATCACCCGGGCAGCCAGGCAGGAGCCGTGGGGGCTGCACGAGATGTGGATCGACGACCCGGACGGGATCCCCCTGGTTCTGGTGCAGATTCCGCCGGATCATCCGATCCGGCGCGACCTCCGCTGAACCCGCCGCGGTGACATTGCACACGGTCCGCACCTGCCACCTCCCGTTCGAGTGCGAATCCTCCCGAAGAGAGCCGTGGGCAACCTCCCAGTAGCTGTACATTCACCGCCCGTTTACCCCACAATCGGAAGACGTGACCGCAGAGTTCGTTGTCCTACTGGTAGTGGTCGTCACTGCCCTCGCATTCGATTTCACGAACGGCTTCCACGACACGGGCAACGCGATGGCCACATCCATCGCCACCGGAGCGTTGAAACCGAAAACCGCTGTCGGCTTGTCGGCCGTGCTCAACCTCGTCGGCGCCTTCCTGTCCGTCGAGGTCGCCGCGACCGTCGCCAAGGGTGTGGTGAATCTCGACAGCACCGGAGGTTCATCGCTGTTGGTGATCGTGTTCGCCGGGCTCGTCGGCGGCATCCTCTGGAATCTCGCGACGTGGCTGTTCGGCCTGCCGTCGAGTTCGTCGCACGCATTGTTCGGCGGGCTGATCGGCGCCGCCCTCGCCGCGCTCGGCACGAGCGGTGTCGTGTGGGACGGAGTACTGGGCAAGGTGATCATCCCGGCCCTGCTCGCACCCGTCGTCGCCGCACTGGTCGCGATGGTAGGCACATGGTCGGTACATCGCCTGACTCACGACATTCCCGAAGAGACGCGCGGCAAGGGCTTCCGGATCGGTCAGATCGGCACGGCGTCGCTGGTGTCGCTCGCGCACGGCACCAACGATGCGCAGAAGACGATGGGCGTGATCTTCCTGGCGCTCGTCGCGTACGGAACCATCACTCCCGACACCGAGATGCCGTTCTGGGTGAAGTTCACCTGCGCCGTCGCCATTGCGCTGGGCACGTATCTCGGCGGCTGGCGGATCATCCGCACACTCGGCAAGGGCCTGGTCGAGATCACGCCTCCTCAGGGCATGGCGGCGGAATCCTCGTCGGCCGCGATCATCCTCACGTCCAGCCATTTCGGACTGCCGTTGTCGACCACGCACGTGGCCACCGGCTCGATCCTCGGCACCGGACTCGGCACGAAGGGCGCCGAGGTGCGCTGGGGTATCGCCGGCCGAATGGCCGTGGCGTGGCTGATCACCCTGCCGTGCGCGGGTGTGGTCGGTGCCGTGTGCTGGCTCATCGCCCATCTGATCGGCGGTCTGGCCGGTGTCCTCGTCGTGTTCGCAATTCTGTGTGCACTCGCGGGTGTCATGTACCTGCGGTCGCGGCTGCAGCCGGTCGATGCGTCCAACGTGAACGCCTCGTGGGAGGGCGTCTCCGAAGCCGAAGCCCAGAACACCGATCCCGTCGTTCAGGAGGGGCGCGCGTGAACCTGCTGGTCTCCACACTCGATTCACTGTGGCAGGTTGTGGTGGTCGGCGTCGTTCTGGGAGCAGGCCTGCCCGCGGTCTTCGCACTCGGGATGCGGTCACTGTCGCTCGGAAATGACGGCGCAGGCGCGGTTGATCCCGGTCGCCGAACGCTGGGCCGTATCGGTGCGATCGCGTGTTTCACCGTTGTCGTCGTCGCGATCATTGCTGGGATACTGCTGTTGACTGCGGACTTCCTGTCCAGCAGCTTCGGTATTCACCTGTTCTGATCATCACCGAAGAGATCATCACCGAAGAGAAGGACCAACGATCACCTTGCCTCGGCATTCCCTTCGCTCGGTACTGGACTGGCTACGTGCCGGTTATCCCGAAGGAATCCCTCCCAAGGATCACTTCGCGCTCCTGTCCGTCCTCCGGCGGAAGTTGACGGACGAGGACATCTCCGAGATTCTCGAGCTGTCGGTCGCGACCGCCCACGAGCATCCGCAGCGGCACGTCGACTACGACACACTGCGGCAGATCATCGCTGGGGTGCTGCAGGAACAACCGACCGACGAAGACCTCGAACGGGTCACAGAACAGCTCGTCGCAGGGGGCTGGCCTGTGGTCTCGGCCGACGACGACCCCGACGGCGACGAGCCCGGCGACGAGCCCGGCGACGAGCCGCGCACAGGGACTCTCTGAGGAACACGCCGATGCTTCCTCCCTTCCTCGCTTCGATCATCGAATGGTTGCGTGCCGGGTATCCGGAGGGCGTACCCGAGCAGGACTACGTGCCACTGTTCGCGCTCCTGAAGCGCCGACTGTCCGACGAGGAGGTCGATCAGGTTGCCGACGCCCTCATCGACGAAGGCGATCTGCCGATCACCAAAACCGACATCGCCGTCCTCATCACCAAGGTCACCAACGAGATGCCACTCGGACACGACATCGACCGTGTCCGCGTGCACCTCGAGGCCGGCGGATGGCCACTGACCGGGCGCGACCGGTGAGCCGGGCCCTCACCGTCCTCCGTGTCCCGACCGGAGACAGGGTCCACGACGTCGTGCCCGCGCTGCAGCGCATGCTCGACGGCCAGAGCCCTCCCCTGCTGCCGATTCCCGCCGACGACGACCGGGAGATCCGCCGCCTCACCGACGCGCTGCACCCCGGCGAACCGATCGACGATGCAGTCGGCCTCGTCGTCGCGACCTCGGGTACCACCGGAATCCCCAAGGGCGCTCAGCTCACCGCGGGGGCGTTGCGAGCCAGCGGAGACGCCACCCACGAGCGGATCGGCGGCACCGGTTCGTGGTTGCTTGCATTACCTGCGCACCACATCGCGGGGATGCAGGTGCTGCTGCGGAGCATCCTGTCGGGTACCGAACCCGTGATCGTGGATGTCTCCGGCGGGTTCGATCCCGCCACTCTGCCCGCTGCGGTCGCAGCGATGCGCGGACCGCGACGCTACTCGTCGATGGTGCCGACCCAGCTCATCAAGGCCCTCGACCATCCGGATGCGCTCGGCGCGCTCGCGGACCTCGACGCGATCCTGCTCGGCGGTGCGGCCACCCCGGAACCGGTGCTGCGTCGGGCACGCGAGGCCGGTGTGAACGTCGTGCGCACGTACGGCATGAGTGAGACGTGTGGCGGGTGCGTCTACGACGGCGTCCCGCTGACGGGCGTCGACGTCCGTATCGATGCGGACACCCGCGTATGGCTCGGCGGTTCGGTGCTCGCATCCGGGTACCGCGGGCTCCCCCACCATCCGGCGTTCACCGCGCCGGGCTGGTTCCGCACCGACGACGCCGGGCTGGTCGACGACGGTGTCCTTCGCATCCTCGGCCGGCTGGACGAGGCCATCTCGTCCGGCGGGCTGACCGTGGTTCCCCAGGTCGTCGAAGCCGTCCTCGTCGAGCACCCCGCAGTCCGGGAGGTCGCGGTGATCGGACTGCCCGACGACCGACTCGGCCAGCGGGTGGTGGCGGTCGTCGTCCCGGAGGAGGGTTTCTCTCCCACGCTCGGCGAACTACGCGAGTGGACGACAGCGACCCTGGATTCGACCGCGGCACCCCGCGAGCTGCATCTGCTGGACGCACTGCCCCTGCGCGGGCCGGGCAAGATCGATCGTCGCGCTCTGGTCACCAGGTTTTCCTGAGCGACGAGCCGGGTCCCGCCCCGGACGGGCGGCCGCCGAAGTGCGAAGATCGACGAATGGCAACCGCTGGTCAATGGCTCGAAGGAGCTCGTCCCCGCACCCTCCCGAACGCGATCTCCCCCGTCATCGTGGGTACGGGTGCCGCCGCGGTACTCGATGATGCGGTGTGGTGGAAGGCGCTGCTGGCACTGGTGGTCTCGCTCGCCCTCAATATCGGGGTGAACCTCGCCAACGACTACTCCGACGGCATCCGCGGCACCGACGACGAGCGGGTCGGACCGATGCGGCTGGTCGGTTCGGGTGCGGCATCCCCGGGCGCAGTCAAACGCGCCGCCTTCGCATGTTTCGGAGTCGCTGCGGTCGCGGGTCTCGTACTTGCCCTGACGAGCGCGTGGTGGCTGGTCCTGGTGGGCCTCGTGTGCATCGTGGGCGCGTGGTACTACACCGGTGGCCGTACCCCGTACGGCTACAGCGGTCTCGGTGAAGTGGCCGTCTTCGTCTTCTTCGGTTTGGTCGCGGTGCTCGGAACACAATTCGTGCAGGCCGAGCAGATCACCCTCGCCGGGTTGGCGGGCGCCGTGGCGATGGGCTGCTTCTCGAGCGCGGTGATGGTGACGAACAACCTGCGCGACATCCCCACCGACACCGAGAGCGGTAAGCGCACGCTGGCCGTCCGATTGGGCGACCCACGTACCCGCATGCTGCATCTCGGATTGCTCACGACGCCGTTCGCCATGTCGCTCGCACTGGTCGCGGTAACACCGTGGGCGTTGGTCGGTCTGCTCGCAGCTCCGCTCGCGGTGCGCGCACACGCGCCGGTGCGCTCAGGAGGGCTCGGCCTCGAGCTCCTGCCTGCGTTGCGCGACACCGCACTCGCGATGCTGGTGTGGGCGGTAGCGACGGGTATCGCACTCGCCTTCGGCTGATGCGCTCGGCGCGACGGGGATCGCGCTCGTCGTCCGGCCGAGAATCTCAGTCCCTGTCGGGAACGATCAGTCCGAGGACGAAGTTGACGAGGGCGATGATCAGGCCGCCCCAGAACGCCGCCCAGAATCCCGAGATCGTGAGTCCGCCGTCGAAGAATTCGGCCACCCACGAGGTCAGCCACAGCATCAGGGCATTGATGACGAGCAGGAAGAGCCCGAGGCTCAGGATGACCAACGGTAGTGACAGCAGCTTCACGAGCGGCTTCACCAGGGCATTGACCACGGTGAAGATCGCGGCGAGGATCAGCAGCTTTACCGCTGTTTCGACCGTGAACTCACCTCCGTCGACTCCGACGATGTCGACGCCGGTAACGAGTCGTGCCGCCAGCCACAGCCCGACCGCGTTGATGATCAACCGCAGGATCAGTGAAATCATGCAGACACTGTGACACATGTTCTCTCGACAGCTCGGTGTGGCTCATGTCGCGGCGTCGAGACGGGCGGTCAGAATCTGCCGGAGACGGTTCCGGGGTACGTGTGCCTCGATCAGTGACCTGGTTGCTGTGTCGTCGCTCCGCAGCAGTCCCAGCATGATGTGTTCGGAGCCGATCGAGCGGTCGCGGTGTGCGATCGCCTCGCGCAACGCCAGTTCGAGCGTCTTCTCGGCATTGCGTTCGAACGGGATGTGGTCGCCGAACAGATCCGAGAATCTCCCGCGGCGCTCCTTCGGTGCAGGCCGGTCCAGCACGCCTTCTCCGAAGGTGTCCTCGACCCGGGCTCGGACGGCGTCGAGGTCGATACCGATCGCTTCGAGCGCAGCCGCGTCGTCGGGTCCCAGCGGATGGTCCCGGTTCATTGCGGCCAGATCAGTGCGAGCTCCGTCGATGGTCAGGCCGACATCCGCAAGCGACGTGCGTAGGTGTTCGTCGGCGGTGACGAGCACGCCCAGCAACACATGTGCTGTAGCGATCCGATCCGCGTGCAGGCGGCGCGCTTCGGCCTGTGCCGCGACGACCGCCGAACGTGCGCTGTCGGTGAAACGTTCGAACATTGTTCTACCTGCGCTTCCGGTTGTACTTCTGGTGGACGGCCTGTCGGCTCACTTCGAGTGAGTCGGCGATCGCCTGCCACGACCAACCCTGCCGACGCGCGCTCTCGACCTGGATGGATTCGAGCCGTTCGAGCAGACGTCGCAGAGCAACGACAGCGCGCAGCCCTTCGGCGGGATCAGGACTCGCAGCAGATGCGGCGAGTGCGGTGGCTTCGTCACTCATGATGTCAATATAGGTTGACATCTTGAGGGTGTCAACGGAAATTGACAACCGAGCCATCAGGACGTCCCCAGCACCTGGTCAACCGTCGTCGCGCGGCTCCCAGCGGCCGGTCGCGGAAAACTTCTCCAGCACCCCGACCCACTCCGACGCCGCGAGCCCTTCCGCGGCCAGCCACTCGTCCGAGTAGTACGTATCGGCGTAACGCTCACCGCCGTCGCACAGCAGCGTGACCACGCTGCCCGTCCGACCAGCGGCCAGCATCTCGCCGATCAGACCGAACGCGCCCCACAGATTGGTTCCCGTCGATCCACCCACGCGCCTGCCCAGCGCAGCACTACCGTGGCGCATCGCCGCGATCGAGGCGGCATCGGGCACCCTGGCCATCCGATCGACGACCTGCGGCACGAACGAGGGTTCGACGCGCGGCCGGCCGATTCCCTCGATGCGCGACGGCATGCCCGTCGCATAGCCGGCGACACCGGTCTCGTACGCGCCGAAGAACGCCGAGTTCTCCGGATCGACGACCGCGAGCCGGGTGCGGTGGCGGCGATACCGGATGTAGCGGCCGATCGTCGCGCTGGTTCCACCGGTACCGGCACCCACGACGATCCAGTCCGGTACCGGATGCCGTTCGAGCTGCATCTGCTCGAAGATCGATTCGGCGATGTTGTTGTTGCCACGCCAATCCGTGGCCCGCTCCGCATTGGTGAACTGATCGAGATAACAACCATCGAGCTCGTCGGCCAGCCGTTGGGCCTCGGTGTAGATCTCCGGGGGACGGTCGACGTAGTGACACCGCCCGCCCTGCGCCTCGATCAAGGCAACTTTGGCCGGTGAGGTCCGCCGCGGTACCACCGCGACGAAGTCGAGTCCCAGCAGTTGCGCGAAGTACGCCTCACTCACCGCCGTCGAACCGGAGGACGCCTCGATGATGGGCGTGTCCTCACCGATCGACCCGTTGCACAGTCCGTACAGGAACAGCGACCGGGCGAGCCGATGCTTGAGACTGCCGGTGACGTGCGTCGATTCGTCCTTGATGTAGAGGTCGATCCCCCACTCCGCAGGCAGCGGATATCTCAGGAGGTGCGTATCGGCGCTGCGCTGCGCGTCGGCCTCGATCAACCGGATCGCGTTGTCCACCCAGATGCGGGACGCGCTGTGATCGACGATGCGAGACGCATTCTGATCGACGATGCGAGACGCATGCTGATCGACGATGCGAGACTCACGGCGATCGCCGGCACCCGGAGCGACATCCGTCACGTCTAGCCCTCGCCGCGCAGACGATTCTCGAGGTCGGCGCGGGTGGTGCGACGACGCTCGTCCACTGCGGCGATGCCCTCGTTCACCCGGCGACGCAGGCGCGCGAACAGGACCAGGGACAGCGGCAACGCGATGAGCACCGCGAACAATGCCGCGACGAGCAGGGGAATTTCCACACCGAACGCCTGAGGGACGTAGACGATGACCGCCGCGAGAACCACGACGAGCGCAAGCCTGGCCAGCGAATACAGTGCAATATCGCGCACTAGGGAGCCGGTGCCCGAATTACTCGCATTCGGTGTGTTTCGGATGGGGTCGTTCGGGGTATTCGCTGAGTCGGTGCGGTCTTCGTCGGTCACGCCACCAGGGTAGCCGTCGGTATCGATCCAGCCGCTTCCGGAAGCCATGACTGAAGTCGGACATGCGTCCGTTTTGTCCATTACTTCCGCTTTACCAACCACTGACCGTTCGAGCAACCAGGGGTCTCGGTGTCAACATGGCTTGGGACAACCCGATCGAACAACCCGATCAAGACAAAACAACCGGGAGGACATTCGCAATGAGCGCACCCACCTTCAATGGCGCCAAAGAATCCCTGCTGACCCCCGGCCAGGTCGCCGGCCTCTTCCATGTGGACCCCAAGACCGTGACCCGCTGGGCACACGCCGGCCGACTCGGCTCACTGCGCACGCCCGGTGGCCATCGCCGATTCCGCGAATCCGAGGTCCTTGCACTGCTGCGGTCCCTCACCACCGAAGCCACCCGCTGACGGAGACCGCCCGGCTTCGCGCGCGAGGCCGGGCGGTCTCCGATTCTGCATGTGTGCGATATTCGGACGAACACGACAATCACGATCGTTACGTCTATGTACCCGCGCCGATGCCGCACTCGGTCGAGCGGCATAGACTGGTGTGAATCGGACAGTACGACGCCGGAGGCAGCGCGGCGTCGAACCACGCAAGGAGGTGCATCGTGCTCTACCTGCTGGCACTCATAGGTGCGGTGACGCTCGCCTTCCTGTTGTGGAAAGCCTTCGGACCGGATCTGACCCACACCCCGTCGCGGGGCCTCGGCCCGGACGATGATCCGGAATTCCTCTGGAAGGTCGATCGCGAGGTCCGCCGACGGCACACCGACGAAACCGGTCGGGCCGATGGCAACCCTCAGGAAGGCAACGACTGAGGTCAGGCCCCTGCCGGCCGTCCGAAACCCGATGCCACTTCGGCGGCGAGCCGGAGTAGAGCGCGGCGCGTACCGGGTAGCAATCGCTCGAGGTCCACTTCGGCGCCCTCTTCCAGATGTGGGTCGAACGGCAACAGGTGCACCGCACGGCACCGCTGCTCGAAATGCCCCACCACACGGTCGAGGTCGACCTTGCCCGATTTCGGGCGAACAGAATTGACCACCGCGACCGACCCACTCACCAGATCGCGGTAGCCGTGTGCGTCGAGCCAGTCGAGGGTCGCCGACGCACTACGCGCACCGTCCACCGAACCCGAACTGATCACCACCAATGCATCGGTGTTCTCCAGGATCGCGCGCATCGCAGAATGCATGAGTCCTGTGCCGCAATCGGTGAGCACGATGCTGTAGTAGCGCTCGAGCAGCGCCAGTGTCCGTTCGTAGTCCTGCGCGCTGAAGGCTTCGGAGACCGCAGGGTCGCTGTCGGAAGCCAACACTTCGAGACGATGCACATTCTGCGAGGTATAAGCCCTGGCGTCGCTGTATCGCTCGATATGCGCCTCGTCGCGCAGGAGAGTCCGCACGGTGGCAGCCGTCTCTGTCGGCACCTTCTGGCTCAGCGTGCCGCGGTCGGGATTCGCATCCACCGCGACCACCCGATCGCCCCGCAATTCCGCGAACGTCGAACCCAGGGTCACCGTCGTGGTCGTCTTGCCGACACCACCCTTGAGGCTGAGCAACGCGATGCGATAGCACCCGCGCAGTGGTTGCGAGACCTGGTCGGCGAGTTCCCTGCGCCGTTGGTCTCGCGCGCTGTCGCCCACGTCGATCCGTCCACCGGACGCGTGGAAGAGCGCCCGACGCCATCCTCGTTCGGGCGCGGGCGTGGCCCTGCGGACGAGTAGCGACGAGTCGAGATCCCGGGCCGACAGACTCCCGGTATCTCGGTCCGACAGGCTCGTCTCAGCTGTCCGGCCGGATCCTTCCACCATCCGCGTTCCCCCCGATCGCAGTTCCTCACATCGCCGAGGACGATAGCAGTGGTCAGTTCAGACCGGCGTACGAGTGCAGTCCGGACACCACCATGTTGATGATGAACAGGTTGAACAGCATCGCCACAAAACCCGCGATGTTGATCCATGCAGCGCGCGTATTGCGCCATCCCGACGTCGCGCGGGCGTGGAGATACGCGGCGTAGATCACCCAGGTGATGAACGAGACCGTTTCCTTGGGATCCCATCCCCAGAATCGCCCCCAGGCGGCCTCCGCCCAGATGGCGCCGAGAATGATGCCGATGCCGAACAGCGGGAAGCCGATGATCGTGCTCCGGTAGGCGAGACGGTCGAGGATCTGGGCGTCGGGCAGCCGCGCTGCGATCGCGCCCAGCACGCCCTTCTCGGAGCCCTCCGGATGCCGGATCCGCAGCAGGAACAGCAGGCTCGCCGCACCGGCGAGCAGGAAGATGCCGCTACCCACGCTGATGATCGTCACGTGGATCGGCAGCCAGAACGAACGCAGGGCAGGCACGACAGGCGCGGCATCCGCGTAGAGCACGGTCGCGGCCAGGAACATCAGCACCGCCACGGGGGCGAGCACGTACACCCACAGCATGCGGTAGGCGGGCTTGCGCAGCATCACCAGACCGAACACGGTCGCGGCCGCACACGCCATCGCCACGAACTCGTACATGTTGCCGAGCGGGAACCGTTCGGTCGCCACGCCGCGGAGCACGATCGACGCGATCATCAACCCCGCGGCCACCACGACGAGGGCCCGGCCCATGTTGCCGAGTCGCTCCGAGAGCGTTCGCCCGGTGGTGTTCTGCACGCGCCCCGGCCCCGACCGGACGGACGATCCGGCGCCACCGGCCGAGACGAGCTCACGTTCGGCGACGACCTTCGAGCGGTAGCTCGCATACTCGGTCACGATCAGGAGCATGGCCAGCACCACCACGGCGAACGCCGCTTCGAAGCTCCAGTCGCTGTACTTCGCGAGGGTGTCGTTCAACGTCATGCCTTCTCCTCCTGTGCCCCGGTGCCGGGCACACGGTTGCCTTCTGTGTTCCCACCGAGAAGCACTGGGTTCTCACCGAGAAGCCGGGAGACCAACCGGTCGAACTCGTCGCCCCACCCGGCCTGATCAGTGCGAGCTAGGCCACCGAGTTCTACTACAGTTCGTCGTTCACCGTCCGATACTGTACCCGCCCGATAGACGCGCACCCATACCCTTCGTCGTTTGACCAGGAGGGACAGCAGCAGGCCCGCCATCATCGCGACCGCGGACACCAGCACCCACGACTGGAACGGGTCGTGCGAGACCTGCAGATTGACGAAATCGACCGCGCCGTCGAACCGCACCTCGGTGCCGTCCGCCAGCGAGACGCTCTCCCCCGGCTTCAGGTTGACGCGCTCCTGCTTGACCAGCCGGCCCTGGTTGATGAGTTCTGTGTTGAGCGAGAACAACGACTGCGGGCTCCCGGTGTCGAGACCGGAGTCACCCTTGTAGATGTCGATGGCGACGGCCGGGTCCAGCATCGCGGGGAACGCCGACGACAACAATGTGCCGTGGAACGCCGCGGTCGGCGCGAAGAGCCCTTCGAGCGCGATCTGGTTCTTTCGCCGTTCGTCGGCGTCGGGGAACATCCCGCCGGGCGGAT
The DNA here is from genome assembly GCF_042729855.1 of Rhodococcus sp. NPDC060090. Taxonomy (NCBI): domain Bacteria; kingdom Bacillati; phylum Actinomycetota; class Actinomycetes; order Mycobacteriales; family Nocardiaceae; genus Rhodococcus; species Rhodococcus sp. NPDC060090. Next base: position 139,088 of record NZ_JBHWXB010000011.1, read on the forward strand.
CGAACCGCATCGCGCCGCTGCTCAGGAAGCTCGTGGCGTCCTCGGGTGCCCACTGCAACGTCTCGGTACGCGTCTCGCCGTTCGGCCAGGTGACCGTGAAGGTGGGCGCGTATCCGTGGCCCTGCAGGTAGACGCGGTCGCCGCCCACGCGGAGGGGATGGTTGACCTTCAACTGCTCGTCGCTCCAGATGTTCGCCGCAACGTCGCTCCCGTACTGATATTCGATGTTGGAGGTGAACATCTCGGCCTGACCGTTGTCGAGATAGTCGGCGGTGAAGTCTTTCACCCGCACACAGATCGGTGTCAGTCCCGTGCCGTCGAGTTCGATACCCGCAATGAACGAGTCGAACGAGGCTGGCGATGTGGTGCAGAACTCTTCACCGTTCGCGACGAGGATGCGCTGACCTTCGTAGCCGAAGAGCTTGCCGAGGGCGACGGTGGCGAGCAACGCGACCAGCGAGATGTGGAAGACCAGGTTCCCTGCCTCGCGAAGATATCCCTTCTCCGCCGACAGTGTCAGCTCGTCATCCCGGCCCTTCGTGGCCCCCTCGCGACGCTCGACGCGCCACCCGCGCAGTTCGCCTCGCACGCGCGCGATCACCGCATCGGGTTCGTCGTCGACCGTGGTCTCGACGTGATGCGGCAGACGGGAGAGGTTGCGCGGCGCCTTGACCGGTCGGGCCCGCAACGCGCGGTAGTACTCGGCGCAGCGCGGCAGAATGCATCCGATGAGCGAGATGAACAGCAAGGCGTAGATCGCGGTGAACCAGAAGCTGCCGAACACGTCGAACAGCTCGAGCCGGTCCATGAACTGTCCGAGAGTCGGTCGGGCGGCGATGTATTCGTCGACCTTTCCGACATTGAGGTTGCGCTGCGGCAGCAGTGCACCGGGAATCGCGGCGAGCGCCAGGAGGAACAGCAGCACGAGCGCCGTGCGCATCGATGTCAGGCCGCGCCACGTGTTGCGTACGAACGCCACGGCGCGTCCGACCGGGCTCTGTTTCGGGGCGCCGGGCGGTGGCGCGGAGGTCTGCGTGTCGGTGGCCGTCATCTGTTGTTCGGCGCGGATACTCCCTCCTTCACGAGGGAGAGGAAACGCCGACCTCCTTCCGAAGGGGTGGGGCTGCGCCGAGCAGCCGAAACGGCCCGAGCACACCTGTCGGTAGGTGCGGATACGTAGATCACTTGGGGTCCGCCTCCTTCGGGAGTGGTTCGGATGCCGTCTGAACTGGGAACTCCTGCCCTTCAGGCAGGGGGAGACGTTAAACCGGCAAAGTCACGTCCGAGATGAACGAGTCACGCACCCAGGACACGAACAGGTCCCACGCGCCGGTGACGAGAGCGATACCGACGGCGATCAGCATGATGCCGCCGAACAACTGGATGGTCCGAGCATGGTTCCTCAGCCATCCCACACCCCGCAGCGCCCGTGCCGAGCCGAACGCGAGGACGACGAACGGGAGGCCGAGCCCGATGCAGTACGCCACGATGAGCGTCACGCCTCGGGCTGCAGTGGCCCCTTCTGTGCCGGCAGCGAGCGAGATCACACCCGCGAGAGTCGGTCCGAGACACGGCGTCCAGCCGAGCGCGAACACCGCACCGAGCAGCGGCGCACCGGCCAGACTCGAGATCTGCTTCGGAGCCGTGCGGGTGTCGCGTTGCAACGCAGGAATCAGGCCGATGAACACCATGCCCATGACGATGGTGACCACCCCGCCGATCCGCATCAGCAACTCACGGTTGACCGACAACAGGGAAATCGCACCGAACACCGACGCGGTGGCCAGGACGAACACCACGGTGAATCCCGCGACGAACAGCCCGGCCGCCCCCGCGACACGCAGTCGTCCGTCGTCGCGCACCTTGGTGGTACGCGTGCCGGCCTGCGCGGCAGTGACCGCGGGTGTCTCTGCCCCGACCACACCCGCCAGATACGACAGGTAGCCGGGCACGAGCGGAACCACGCACGGCGAAGCGAACGACACCAGGCCGGCGAGCACGCACACACCCACCGCGAGAAGCAACGGGCCGGACGCTGCGACGTTCTGGAAGGTCTCGCCGACCCCCGATGCAAGGAGTGTCATTGCTACTGTTCCTGCCTCGGCTCGGCCGCGAGGCGCTCGACGACCGGTTGCAGGTCGCTCGCGAGGAGCTCGGTCAGGTAGACCGCCGCGACCCGGTGCTCACGATCGAGGACAACGGTGGTCGGCACAACCGATGTCGGATAGTTGCGACCGAGGGCGAGCAATGATCGCATGGACGGGTCGTAGATCGACGGATAGCCGACCTGCTGGTCGACCACGAAGTCCTGTGCCTTGTCGCGGTGGTTGTCGCGGACGTTGATCCCCAGGAACGCGACCCCGAGGTCCTTGGTCGACTGATAGACCTCTTCGAGGTCGTCGGCCTCGTTACGGCACGGCGCACACCACGCACCCCACACGTTGACCACCACGACCTCGCCCTCGAAGTCGTCGAGGGAGATCGTCTGCCCTTCGTTCATGAGGTCCTCACCCGTGAGCGTGCCGAGGGTGCCGCGGTCCGCGGGCGGATCGTAGAAGATACGGGTCTCGCCGCCGGGTGAGACGAAATCGAAGGTGCCGCCGGTCGCGACCGCGTCGGTGCCCGTCGCGCAGGAGGACAGGAGTACGACGCCGCACAGCAGTGCGACGATCGTGTGGACCGCTCTTTTCATGCGCCGTGGACGTTCGGGTCGGACGCGCCGGCGGGCTCGGAGTAGACCAGGTCGACGAGGGTGTCGCCCTCGTAGACGAGCGACGTGAGAGAGGCGAGGCTGCACTGCCGGTGACGCGGGTCGTGCCACAGGCGTTCGCCCTCTAGGAATCGGCGCAGCGTCCACACCGGCAGCTGGTGACTCACGCACACGGCCTCGCGACCGGCCGCAGCGACACGCGCGGTATTGACTGCGGCCAGCATGCGATGCGCGATCTGCAGGTACGGCTCGCCCCAGGACGGGGTGAACGGGTCGCGCAGCTTCCACCAGTGACGCGGGCGGCCGAGCGCACCGTCGCCGACAGCGACCTTGAGCCCCTCGAAATCGTTGCCCGCCTCGATGAGGTTCTCATCGGTCCGGATCTCGAGGCCGTGCTTCTGCGCGATCGGCGACGCGGTCTGCTGGGCACGCTCGAGCGGCGAGGCGACGACGTGCGCGATGTCGTGGTCGGCGAGTGCGGCCGCAACGGCCCGTGCCTGTGCTTCGCCGGTGACCGACAACCGGAAACCGGGCAGGCGGCCGTAGAGGACACCGGACGGGTTGTGCACCTCACCGTGCCGCAGCACGTGCACGATGGTGCGGATCTCGGACGGGGCGGCTTCGGTCACGTGCGTGTCCTCAGGTCGATGAAGGCGGGTGGGTGGCGGTGTCTCTCGCAGGTCAGGGTGCAGTGGCGGCCGCAGCCGCCTTCGCTGCGTGCGGGAGGGCATCGGCGATTCGGGAGAACGCGGTGTCGTCCAGAACTGCTGAGACGAACCACGTCTCGAATGCGCTCGGAGGCGCGTAGACGCCGTGTTCGAGCAGGGCGTGGAAGAACGAGGGGAATCGCCATGTCTGTGCGGCCTTCGCCTCGTCGTAGTTCGTGACGGGGTCCTCGGTGAAGAACACGCTGAGCATGGTTCCTGCGTTCTGGATGCGGTTCGGGACGCCCTCGGCGGTCAGTGCGTCGCCGAGGAGCCCGCCGAGGGTCGCGGCGTTGCGCTCGAGCGCGGCGTACACATCGGCGTCGGCAGCGCGCAGACTCGCGAGACCGGCCGCGACAGCGACGGGGTTACCGGACAACGTGCCGGCCTGGTAGACCGCACCGGACGGCGCGAGGTGCGCCATGACGTCGGCGCGGCCACCGAACGCGGCAGCGGGCAGACCACCGCTCATGACCTTTCCGAATGTCATGAGGTCGCCCGCGACACCGTCGATGCCGTGCCAACCGGTAGCGCTCGCACGGAAACCCGTCATGACCTCGTCCATGATCAGCAGCGCGCCGTGGTCGCGGGTCAGCGCACGCAGGCCCTCGTTGAATCCGGGTGCCGGCGGGACGGTTCCCATATTGCCGGCGGCGGCTTCGGTGATGACCGCGGCGATCGCGCCGGGGTGCGCGTCGAACGCGGCACGTACGGCATCGAGATCGTTGTAGGGCACGACCAAGGTGTCCTCGGCCTGTGCCCCGGTCACGCCGGGCGAGGTGGGCAATCCGAATGTCGCGAGTCCGGAACCGGCGTCGGCGAGCAACGCGTCGACGTGACCGTGATAACAACCCGCGAACTTGATGATCTTCGTGCGTCCGGTGAATCCGCGCGCGAGGCGCACCGCACTCATCGTGGCCTCGGTGCCGGAGTTGACCAGCCGGACCTGCTCGACCGGGGCGATGCGGGCGACGATCTCCTCGGCCAGTTCGACCTCACCGGCGGTCGGGGCACCGAAGGACAGACCCGATGTCGCGGTGGTGCGTACGGCCTCGACGACGGCAGGATGCGCATGTCCGAGAATCAACGGACCCCACGAACACACCAGGTCAACGTAGGAATTTCCGTCGACATCGGTGAGGGTGCAGCCGGATCCGGAGGCGATGAAGCGCGGCGTTCCGCCGACCGAACCGAACGCGCGGACCGGGGAATTGACCCCGCCGGGTGTCACCTTCGACGCCCGGGTGAACAATGCCGCCGAAGCGGCGTCGTGGACGGAGGAAGCAGCGGGAGTCGCAGTCACGACGTCCAGTGTCCCAGTTTCCCCGGATTTGCCAAAAAGCCGATCGGTGTGCGATGAGCCGCTGTGATGCGCGTCTCACGGCGAAATTCCGCCCTTACCGAGCGGTCATGAAGCCACACAGGACGGCGTCGCGGCCATAGGGTCGAAAGCATGGCGACTACAGGTGAACATCTGAGCAAGGCCCTCGACGGTGCATGGCACAGCGCACGCGACCGCGCCCGGACGAACATGGCCGATCCGGCTTTTGCACCGCACTACACCCCTGACCTGGAACAGGCCCGCGAGATCACCCTGAGGCAGATGCGGCTGCTCGCAGAGCACGGGTACGCCGCGTCCGGTTTCTCCGTCGAGTCCGGTGGCACCGGCGATGTAGGCGGCGCCGTCGCCTCGATCGAGATGCTGGCGATGTCCGACCTGTCCTTGATGGTCAAGGCCGGTGTGCAATGGGGGTTGTTCGGCGGAGCCATCGAGAACCTCGGCACGAAGCGTCACCACGACAAGTACATCTCGCCCCTGATCAACCTGGATCTGCTCGGCTGTTTCGCCATGACGGAGACCGGTCACGGCAGCGATGTGCAGGCCCTCGAGACGACCGCGACGTTCGACCCGGCCACCGACGAGTTCGTCATCCACTCACCCACGGTGTCGGCGCGCAAGGACTACATCGGCGGCGCCGCGCAGCACGCGAAGATCGCCGCGGTCTTCGCTCAGCTCGTGACGAAGGGCGAGTCGTACGGCGTGCACTGCTTCGTCGTTCCCATCCGCGACGACGACGGCAGAGACCTTCCCGGCGTGACCACCTCCGACTGCGGCCACAAGGGCGGGCTGCCGGGGGTCGACAACGGCCGGATCGTCTTCGACAACGTGCGGGTCCCGCGCGAGAACCTGCTCAACCGGTACGCGGACGTCGAGGCCGACGGCACCTACGCCTCCGACATCGAGAGCTCGAGCCGCCGGTTCTTCACCATGGTGGGCACTCTCGTTCGTGGCCGGGTCACCGTCGGTGGATCGGCAGGCGCTGCTGCCCGCGTCGCGCTGTCGATCGCGACGCGGTACGCGCTGCTGCGTCGTCAGTTCGATGCCCCGGGCAGCGACGACGAGGTGCTTCTGATGGACTACCTCGTCCACCAGCGACGGCTGCTGCCGCACATCGCGAAGTCGTACGCGCTGGGGTTCGCTCAGAACGAGCTGATCTCCGTCATGGACCGTATCCAGTCGATGCCGTCGACAGAGGTCGATCCGCAGGAGCAGCGCGAGCTCGAAGGGCGCGCTGCCGGTCTCAAAGTGGTCAACACGTGGCACGCGGCGCGCGCGATCCAGGAGTGTCGCGAGGCATGCGGAGGCGCCGGCTACATGGCCGAGAACAGGCTGACGGCGCTACGTGCCGATGTCGACGTGTTCACGACGTTCGAGGGCGACAACCACGTGCTCACGCAGCTCGTCGCGAAGGAGCTTCTCACGGCGTATGCCGACGAGGTACAAGGGATGAGTCCGGTGGAGTGGATGCGCTTCGCCGCCGACACGATCTCCGATGTCGTGAAGAAGCGCACCGCGGCACAGCAGATCATCCAGACGATCCTCGACACCCGCCAGGACAACGAGGAGGACGGCAGCCTCTTCAACCGCGGCACCCAGTTGACGATGTTCGAGGACCGCGAGCAGTACCTGCTCTCGACTGCCGCGCGGCGACTGCAGGCCGCCAACAAGCGCGAGGACGATCCGTTCGACGCGTTCAACTTCGTGCAGGACCACGTGCTGCACGCGGCACGGGCACACATCGACCGGGTCGTCCTGGAAGCGTTCGTCGCGGCCATCGACGACTGTGGGGACGAGAGCGCGTGCGATCTGCTCTCCGACCTGTGCGACCTGTTCGCGCTGACCGTCATCGACGAGGACAAGGCGTGGTTCATGGAGCATCGGCACCTGTCGGTCGAGCGCTCCAAGGCGGTGCTGCGCGGGATCAACGAGCGCTGCCGTACGTTGCGGCCGCACGTGACGACTCTCGTCGAGGGGCTCGGTGTGCCCGAGTATCTGCTCGGATCGGCCATGCTCGACCGCGAGGGAGCCGCTGAACCGGCCGTGTGATCAGGGCTTCAGGCGCCGACCAGCTCGCCGAGATTCGTGCGGAGCCGGTCGGCGTCCTTGGCCCACGCCCGCACGAACGTCCCACCACGAAGCCGCAACCCGATGTCGGTCCGCCCACGCGGGGTGTTGGCCAGCTCTCCGAGTACGCGGGCGGTCTCCCAGCGTTGCGGTTCGTCCCACGTGTCCATCGCCGGCGGAAGCACCGCCTCGATATCGCTGACGTCGAGTTCCTCGGTGCCCTGGCGCAGCACGGTGCGGGTGAGTTCGACACTGACGTGGCGACGCGCCGCAATTACCATGACATAGGCGAATCCTGCGAGCACGATCGCGAGCACAGGCAGCGCGATCCAGTGCACGACTGGGCCCGTCACGAGTTCGACGATCAGCGCCACTGCACAGAACACGGGCCCGATCGCAACCGTGCGCCACCTCGCACCCGGCTCGTGGAACAGCAACTCGGACGCGTCTCGTGGTTCGGTTGCCTCGGTCAAGCGGTGAGCGCCCCGGGAATCACGATCAGCAGCGTCGTCACCACACCGAGTACGGCAATCAGACCGATCAGCACAAGTTCGCGACGACGGCCATAGGGCCGGGGTTCCACCTGCATGACGTCCTCACACTCGACGGGCACGACCGATGCCGCGGCCGCTGGGTGAGCCCACCGTACTCCGTGCGCCCCGGTGCGCAAACCCGGGTGGCGTGGGGATCAGTTCTCCGGCAGCCGTAGAAAATACGCGTTGGACTCGCGCCGATGCATGAGCACGATCGCACCCACCGTCAGCACGGCCTGAACGATGGAGATGATGCCGAGCGCGAGCCCCGATCCGCCGGCACCTGCGCCCACGCCGAACACCGTCGGTAGCGTCGAGAGGGTCATGAACACACCGATCATGGTCAATGCCATGCGGGCCCAGTTCTTCCCCTTGCACATCTTCCGGACGGCGAGATAGAGCAACCCGACGATCGCCATCCCGAACACGACCGTGAGGATCACCACCATCGGCACCACGGCGTCGAGATCCGCGCGGGAGAGTTCCTGCGTACCCGTGTCTGCCGTCATCTCGACCATCATGTCGACGAGTTCGCTCCGCCCGCTCCAGAGATCGAAAGCTCCGAACAGCAGGGTGACCACGGTGAGAAGCAGGACTCCGCACCACAATTGGTAGGCGGTGACGATGTCCTGCGGGGTCGGCCGGTCGACAGGAGTGGACGGGTCGGGGGTCGGCGGCAACGGAAAGCTCACGACAACGTCCCCGCCACTTCGGCAGCCCAGTAGGTGAGCACGATGTCGGCACCCGCACGCCGGATTCCGAGCAGCGATTCGACGATCGCGGCGTCGCGATCGATCCAGCCGTTCGCTGCCGCCGCCGTGATCATCGAGTACTCACCCGAAATCTGATACGCGGCAACAGGAACCGGAGACCGATCCGCAACCTCCCGCAGAATGTCCAGATACGACATGGCCGGCTTGACCATCACCATGTCGGCACCCTCGGCGAGATCGAGATCGAGTTCGTACAGCGCCTCGCGTCGATTCGCCGGATCCTGTTGGTATGTGCGGCGATCGCCTTCGAGCGACGAGCCGACCGCCTCCCGGAAGGGTCCGTAGAACGCGGACGAGTACTTTGCGGTGTACGCGATCTGTGAGACGTCGACGTGACCGGCTGCGTCGAGCGCCGCCCGGATCGATGCGACCTGCCCGTCCATCATGCCGCTGGGGCCGAGCACATGAGCGCCCGCTTCCGCCTGCGCCACAGCCATTTCCGCGTACCGCTCGAGGGTCGCATCGTTGTCGACCACGCCTGATGCCGCGAGCACCCCGCAGTGCCCGTGATCGGTGAACTCGTCGAGACACGTATCGGCCATGATCACCGTCGAGTCACCGAGTTCGCTGCGCAGAGCAGCGAGCGAACGGTTGAGCACTCCGTCGGGATCCGTTGCGCCCGAACCACGCGCGTCCTTGTCTTCGGGTCGTGGGACACCGAACAGCATGAGGCCACCGACACCGGACTCGACGGCAGCGGTCGCGGCGGCGAGCAATGAGTCGTCGGTGTGCTGGTACACCCCGGGCATCGACGGGATCTCCCACGGCTCACTGCGGCCGTCGGCGACGAACATCGGAAGCACCAGGTGCCGAGGCTCGAGCGAGGTCTCCCCGACCAGGCGACGCATCGCCGCAGTGGTACGCAATCGGCGGGGACGGATATCGGGGAACATGTCGTCAGGACCCTTTCGAAGCTGGATACAGGTCGTGCGCGGTTCCAGTAGCGGCTACTACCGGAACCGCGCACGAGTGGGTCAGCGGCGGGCGCGGGACTTCTTGCGCGGCGGGGGCAGAGCACCCTCGGCACGCAGTCGCGCAGCGTGCTCGGCGAGGGCCTCGACCAGCGGCCCGACCTGCGCGGTCTCGGGTCGCACGTCCACCCGCAGTCCGAATTCGATCGCGGTCTCCGCGGTCTTCGGACCGATGCACGCGACGATGGTGCGCGCATGCGGCTTGCCTGCGATACCGACGAGATTTCGGACCGTCGACGACGAGGTGAAGCACACCGCGTCGAAACCACCGGTCTTGATCATCTCGCGGGTCTCCGCCGGCGGCGGCGCGGCCCGGACGGTGCGGTAGGCGGTGACGTCGTCGATCTCCCAGCCGCGCTCACGCAACCCTTCGGCGAGGGTCTCGGTCGCGATGTCCGCGCGGGGCAACAGCACCCGGTTGACCGGATCGAACACATCGTCGTACGGCGCGAACTCGGCGAGCAGGCCCTCCGACGACTGTTCACCGGTCGGAACGAGTTCGGGGGTGATACCGAACGAGCGCACCTTCTCGGCGGTCGCCTGACCGACGCATGCGATCTTCACGCCGGAGAATGCGCGAGCGTCGAGACCGAACTCCTCGAACTTCTCCCACACGGCGCGCACCGCGTTGGTCGAGGTGAACACCACCCACTGGTAGCGACCGTCGACCAGGCCCTTGACGGCCCGCTCCATCTGGGCGGGGCTGCGCGGAGGCTCGACGGAGATGGTCGGCACCTCCATCGGGATGGCTCCGTGCGAGACGAGACGGTCGCTCATCTCACCCGCCTGCTCCTTCGTCCGCGGCACCAGCACGGTCCAGCCGTACAGGGCACGCGATTCCCACCACGACATCTTGTTGCGCTGCGCTACGACCTTGCCTACCGTCACGACCAGCGGTCCGACGAACTCGGAGCCGGCGTCGTTGAGGGTCGCCAGGGTCGCTTCGACGGTGCGTTGCTGACGCGTCGTGCCGCGCACCGTGATGGCGGCGGGGGTCTGCGGAGCAACGCCGTGCTCGACGAGTGCGCTCGCGGTCTCGGCGAGATGCCCGGACGTCGCGTGCAGCACCAGCGGGCCGGGGGCCGCAGCCAGCGCCGCCCAGTCGACCTCACCGCGGACGTCGGCCTCGGTGTGGGACGAACCGAGCGCCATACCCGCGTAGCTGGGAACCGCAGAACCGGAAGGCAGCCCGGGCAGCACCTCGAACACCACCTGGGTCCGCGCCACAGCGTTGACCTCGGCGATCACGGAATCGGTGGTCAGTGGATCGCCCGCGACGAGACGAACCACGTCGTGGCCGTTCTTCGCCTCCGCGACCAGGGTCCTGGCCACTTCTGCGGGTTCACCCAGTGCGGGGCGCACGTCGGCGATCGGCTCGCCCGTCTCCGGGTGTGTGCCGAGGTCGGTACCGACCAGAGCGACGACGTCCCTGTCGACGTCGGGATCGGTGAAGGCGATCGTGGCACCCGTCAGGACGTCGCGCGCTCGGACGGTGAGCAACGCCGGGTCGCCTGGACCCGACCCTACGAACAGGATCCGTCCGGGAGTGTTCTTACGGACTCGGCTCATCGGTTGTTCTCCAGTGCAATCAAATCTGCGGTAAGGGAAATTCGGGGCTGAACAAAATGGTCAATCATCGGCGGCCCACTGTTCGTTGTCCACGATCAGTTCTTTCGCACCGAGGTCGAGGAGTTCCCGGGCCAGTGCCCTGCCGAGCTCCTCTGCGCGGTCGGGTGGGCCGACGATGCTCGCGCGGAGCACATCCGACCCGTCGTGTGCGGCCGCGCACCCGCGTACGGACAGCTCCTCGAAGACACGGCCGTCGTCGTCGAGCGACTCGACGATCTCGGCGATCGCGCCGACCGGCGCGGTGCATCCGGCTTCGAGTTCGGCGAGCAAGGCACGCTCCGCGACGACCGCCGCGCGGCTCGACGGATCGTCGAGTTCTGCGAGGACCTCGATCAGGGCGGTGTCCTCGGCGCGGCACTCGACTGCGAGTGCGCCCTGGGACGGCGCCGGCAGCATCTGCACCGGTTCGAGGGCTTCGGTGACCCGATCGAGCCGCCCGATCCGCGACAGCCCTGCGCGGGCGATGACGATCGCGTCGAGCTCACCGGAATCGACCTTGCCGATACGGGTGTCGATGTTGCCGCGCAGCGGCTCGAGCTGCAAACCGAGGCCGAGCGCTGCCAGCTGTGCGCGGCGACGTGGCGCGGACGTGCCGACCTTCGAACCGGGGGGCAGTTCCCCGAGTACCAGTCCGTCGCGAGCGACGAGGGCATCGCGTGGATCCTCGCGAGGAGGAACGGCCGCGATGACCATGCGCGGATCCTGCTGCGTGGGCAGGTCCTTGTACGAATGCACCGCCAGGTCCACTTCGCCGGCCAATAAGGCCTCGCGTAGTTCCGCGGTGAACACACCGACACCGATGCGCTGTACGGGCCCGGGCGTGACGTCGCCCTTGGTCGTGATGATCACGAGTTCTGCCGGATGTCCGGCCGAGATCAGGGCGTCGCGAACAGTGCCTGCCTGGGTGGTGGCGAGCACACTGCCGCGAGTACCGATGCGCAATGTGCGCTGCTCGCGCGGTGCGTCGATCCGGGTGGCTTCGGCGCTCATACCTTGCCGTCCTTTCGTGGAGCACGAAGCTCCGTCGTGATGACCGAATCCAGTGCGGCGGACAGATCCACCGCCGTGGTCGGGTCGGTCAGTGACCCCAGTTCTTTCGTCGGGGTCGCAACAGCCTCGACTGCCCCCGGTCGCAGTTCGAACAATTCCCGCAACGCCTCGGCGTACTGGTCGCCACCCGGCGTCGACGCGAGCTGCTTCACCCGCACGGTCGGTGCGTGCAGCAACTTGTCGACGACCCGCCGCACGGTACGTGCGACCTCGTCGCGCTGAGCGTCTTCGAGATCGGGCAGCCGCGAATCGAGACGCAGGAGTTCTCCCTCGACGACCTCCGCTGCACGCTGACGCAGCGCCGTCACGGTGGGTGTCACCTCCGCGAGCCGCTGTGTGGTGAGGTATCCGGCGAGTTCCGATGCCACGATCGCGCGGGCGGCCTCGGCATCGTCGGAGGCGGCACCGGCAGCCGGGTCGTTCTGCAGTGCCTCCATGTCGAACACGGTCACGCCGGGAAGTCCTGCAACCGCGGGTTCGACGTCTCGCGGCAGTCCGAGATCGCAGATCGCCAGCGGGCGTTCGCCACGATCCGACTGCGCGAGGGCGCGGTGGGCGTCGGCGAGGGTGACGACCGTACCGACCGCTCCGGTACAGGTGACGGCGACATCGGCCTGAGCCAGCGCTACGGACAGGTCGTCGAAATCGACGACCTCGGCGTCGACACCGTTTCCGTGGGCCGTCGCGGCGAGACGCTCGGCACGGTCGCGGGTGCGGTTCGTGAGGATGATCTTGGAGATGCCCGACCTGGTCAGGTGTGCCACGGCAAGACCGCCCATCGCGCCCGCACCGATCACCGCGGCAGTTCGCCCGCGCAGTCCTTCACCACCGAACAGTGCACCGGCCTTGTCGAGTGCAACCGACACGACGGACGCACCGGCCGAATCGATCCCGGTTTCCGAGTGCACCCGCTTACCGACGCGCAACGCCTGCTGGGCGAGTTCGTGCAGCGCACGTCCTGCGGCCTGCTGGGCGTCGGCGGTCGCGTAGGCCGTGCGGATCTGCCCGAGGATCTGCTGCTCACCGACGACCATGGAGTCGAGGCCGCTGGCAACCGAGAAGAGATGTTCCGCAGCGGCTTCGCTGTAGCGCACGTACGCGTGCTTGTGCAGATCGGCGAGGTTCAGTCCGGCGTGTTCGGACAGCAGTTCGCTGACTTCGGCGAGCGCACCGTGGAAGGCATCGACAACAGCGTAGATCTCGACGCGATTGCAGGTCGAGACGATCATCGCCTCGGAGATGTGATCCGACGCCATCATTTTGTCGGTCAGCTTCGGCCGGTCGGTGTCGGCGACGGCCACCTTCTCGAGAATCGACACCGGGGCACTTCGATGCGAAATGCCGACGAGGAGAACACTCACGGGGCAATCACCGATCCGTTTCTGGCCACGGCCGAACCCAGCGGGTTCGCCTTGCCTGTTCTGGATCGCCGAGTCGGACTCGGCGTGGACACCGCGGACCCGAGTGGGCCGCAGGGTGACGGGACACCCGCCGCGTGTGCTCCCCCGGCTGCCCGGAGAAGTTCGTCGTTTCGTGCGCTGTTGAACGAGAGCACCTGCATCTCGACCGCGAGGTCGACGCGGCGCACCTCTACCTGCTCGGGCACGTCGAGTTCGATCGGCGCGAAGCTCAGGACACTGCGAACACCGGAGCTCACCAGAAGATCGCAGACGGACTGTGCAGCATCCTCCGGTGTGGCCACGACCCCGATCGTGGCGCCCAGTTCACGAGCGTCGGATTCGAGCCGGTCCACGCCCCGGACCACGAGATCGCCCACCGTTTCCCCCACCAGGGCAGGGTCGGCGTCGAACAACCCCGCGAGAGTGAAGCCACGGCGATCGAATCCCGGATAGCAGGCGAGTGCGCGACCGAGATTTCCCACCCCGACGAGGACGACGCGGTGGCCGCGATCGAGTCCGAGCGCATTCTCGATGCGTGTCTGGAGGCGCAGGACGTCGTATCCGACACCGCGCACTCCGTTGGGTCCGAGAAAGGAGAGGTCCTTACGGAGCTTCGCCGAACCCACTCCTGCCGCCCTCGCCAGTTCCTCACTCGAAACGATGAGCGTGCCGGCCTCGGAGAGGCTTCCGAGGACCCGCAGATAGTTCGCGAGACGCGTCACAGTAGCCTGTGGAATATCCCGATATTGAGAACTGGGAGCGACACGCTCGCCACTGGGAGTGGCACCCTCGCCGGTCCCGGCGGTGCCGCGGGCATTGTCGCCCTGCGGTGGGTGCGGTTGCGTCACGTTCGTGGCTCCTCGTCCGGCCGGTGGACACGTCCGGCCTCACGGTGATCCGGGATTTCGTCCTCACCACGGTAACCGCTTGTGAAGCCATGCACAAAGTTGCTCGAAGGCCCTCGAATGTGCTTCCCACCTGCGTCACGGCCGAGTATTACGGGGTCATCGGGCGAGATCGGCGCGCAATCGTGGCTCGTCGACCTCCCAGTAGCTGTGCTCCCTGCCGTCGAGGAGCACCACGGGTAGCCGGTCTCCGAACTCGGCCCGCAATTCAGGGTCGGTGGCAGCAGCTTCGTCCACATCGATGCAGGTGACCTGCAGCCCGTACTCGGCACACAACGCCTCGAGGAGAGTGCGCGCAGGCCCACAACTACCGCACCCGGCACGAACCAGGAGCGTCACCTCATGAGCGGATGCAGGGGTCCCGGCCGCGCCGGAGTGTCGATCTGTCATGGCCTCCACTCTGCGACATCGACCCCGGAGACGAAGGTCACACCCACGGATCGCCCGAACGTCGAACCCTGATAACGCATCCACCACGGGCTACTCTTGCGGCGGGTCGTGCATTGGGCTGTGACGATGCGGTTGCACGACCGTCACGACACGGGAGGTGCGGGTGCCTGAACGTTCGTTTCCATACGGGCGGGGTATGGGTGAGACGTGGGCGCGCATCATTCGCCCCGGCAGGCGTCTTCTGTCCCGAAAATTCGGCCCGAGCGAAGAAGAGGTACGTGCGAATCTCGCCGGCGAGGCGAGCGCCGACGCCGCTCTGGCCCTGCACGGCGCCCGAAGCGAACCCGCGATCGACACCCGTTCCGACACCGAGACCCGCGGCGCAACCGACCTGACCGCAGCAGCGTTCTTCGACGTCGACAACACGATGGTGCAAGGCGCGTCGATCATCCACTTCGCCCGCGGCCTCGTCGCGCGAAACTACTTCCGTAAGACCGACCTCTTCGAGTTCGCGTGGCAGCAGGTGAAATTCCGGGCCACCGGCAAGGAGAACAGCGACGACGTCGCGAGCGGCCGCGACAAGGCCCTCTCCTTCGTGCAGGGCAGATCCACCGAGGAACTCCGGCGGCTCGGCGAGGAGGTCTACGACGACATCATCGCCGACAAGATCTGGCCGGGCACCCGCATGCTCGCGCAGATGCATCTCGACGCAGGTCAGCAGGTGTGGCTCGTCACGGCGACCCCAGTCGAACTCGCCGACGTCATTGCCAAACGCCTGGGTCTGACGGGCGCATTGGGCACCGTTGCGGAGTCCGAGGACGGTGTGTTCACCGGCCGTCTCGTCGGCGACATCCTGCACGGACTCGGCAAGGCCCACGCCGTGCGCGCCCTCGCGATCCGCGAGGGTCTGAATCTCAAACGTTGCACCGCGTATTCCGACAGCCACAACGACGTGCCGATGTTGTCGCTGGTGGGCACGCCGGTCGCGATCAATCCCGACCCCGATCTACGACAGGTAGCGCGCACCCGGGGTTGGGAAGTACGGGACTTCCGCACGGCACGCAAGGCCGCGAAGGTCGGTGTGCCGACGGCACTCGGCCTCGGCGCGGCGGGCGGCGCGGTCGCCTTCGTCCTCGGGCGACGCCGCGACAGGGCTGCCTGACCACACCCCGGCCTGAACGCGCAGGTTCGAGATGCTCTCCTACCCGAGGAACACGTTGCGGCGATGGGTGAGCAGCTTGTAGAGGGTCTGCTGGATCACTTCACGGACGTGGTCGGTGACCTCGAACAACACCATCGGATCGTCGGCCGCTGCCTCGTCGTGGACATCCGTGGCGATGGGCGTACCGAACTCGATGTACCACTTGGACGGCAGCGGCACCGCACCGAGCGGGCCGAGCACCGGAAAGAGTGGCGTGATCGGGAAGTAGGGCAGACCGAGCAACCGCGCGAGCGACGTGAGGTCGGCGATGTTCGGATAGATCTCCTCTGAGCCGACGATCGAGCACGGAATGATCGGTGCGTGGGTCTTCAGAGCCGCGGAGACGAACCCGCCGCGTCCGAAACGCTGCAGCTTGTAGCGCTCCTTGAACGGCTTACCGAGCCCCTTGTACCCCTCCGGGAAGACGGCGACGACCTGATCGTGGGCAAGGAGTCGTTCGGCATCGGGATGGCACGCCAGGGTGTGCCCTGCCTTGCGAGCCACCGTGCCGACGACCGGCATGTCGAACGCGAGATCGGCTGCGAGCATCCGCAGCGGCCGGTGCGCGCGGTCGTGCACGGCGACCGAGGTCATCAGGGCATCGACGGGCAAGGTGCCCGCGTGATTCGCGACGATGAGTGCACGACCGTCGGCCGGAATGTTCTCGATCCCTCGGACCTCGACGCGGAACCACTTGTCGAACAGGGGACGCAGCGCAGGGATGAGGATGTTGTCGTTGAAATGCGGGTCGAAGCCGAAGTCGTCGACATCGTAATCACCGGTGATCCGCCGCCTGAGGAATTCGGCTCCGCCCGTGATGTGCCCGATCAGGGCGGTGCGCAGGTCGTCGAGGAGACCGTCGACAGCCGTGTGCTGCGGTGGTAGCTGTTCGGCACTCCCGGTCGCAGATCCCTGCGACGGGTGCGCGGCGAAGGACTCCTCGGACCGCCCATGAGCCGGACGCCGAGCCCCTGCATGTCGACTCCCCGCATGCAGCGGTATGACCTTGGCAACCTGAGTCATCGCACCTCCGTCCGCTCCCCGAGTGCGGAAAGCAACATCGATTCGGCCTTGTCGACCCATTCGGACTTCACGATGCGGGACATCCCGATTCCGCGCGCGAAGTCGTCGAGGGCTTCCTTGGTGGTCCAGCGCGGTTCGAATACGAGTTCTTCACGCATACGTCTCGTGTCGAGTCCGCAACCGAAGTGGAAGTAGTCGAGTTCTTCCTTCGTGAACGACTTCATGACCGATCCCACGAGGGCATGGCCCAGATTTCGGAACAGGCCGTAGGGCATCGGCACGGTCAGACCACCGGCACGACGCACCGCCTGCGACATCATCACGATGCCGTCGCCTGCCACGTTGTAGGTGCCGGACGGCCCGCCGAGCGTCGCGCATTCGAGCGCGCCGAGTGCGTCCTCCTCGTGCAGCAACTGCAGTCGTGCATCACGCCCGAGGACATTGGGGACCAGCGGGGAAGTGAGATAGTTCGACACCGACCCGGGCAGGCGATTGCCGACCGTGGGTGCGAGCCGCAGGATCGTGGTGGCGATGTCGCTGCGTCGCCGTGCCAGACCTCGCAGGTAGCCCTCGATCTCGATCATGTCGCGGGCGAACGCCCCGGTGGGACGGCGTCGAGCGCTCATCTCCTCCGTGAATTTGGCGGGATCCTTGGCGCTCGACCCGTAGACGACCGACGACGACCGCAACACCACACTGCGCACCGAGGGCGCTTTCTGACACACCGCGAACAGTTGCATCGCGCCGAGAACATTCATGTCCTTCATTGCGGCGCGCGCGCCGGATTTCGGCGCCTTGGTGACCGCCGACGCGTGCACGACGGTATCGACGTTCATGTTTCTGATGACCTTGCCGATCAGCGGGTTCCTGATGTCGGCGAGGACGAATTCGGCGCGTCCCATGCGGCGGTGCATGTCTTTGGTGGGCGACTGGTTGTCGACGGCGATGACGCGTTCGATGTCGGGGTTCTGCGCCAGTCTCGTGACGAGGTAGCCGCCGAGGAACCGGCTCGCGCCCGTCACCAATACGACACTCGGCGGTTCGGCCTGTCGGCCACGTGAAGTCACAGCACCCCCTGCTTTGCAGAACATCTCCGTCGTCGGCCCCACCTCGGCCACGAGGACGGTATGCGGTCCAACAATACGGTGACATCGGCGACACCGCATGACACCTGGGTAACCGTCGAGTTGCTAGTGCAGATACGGCGAATGCCCGCCACCATGAGTGACGGGCATTCGCTCGGCAGTACTGCTACCGGCAGTGACTCACTTACTGCTACCGGCAGTGACTCACTTACCGTGACCGGCAGTGACTCAATTGCCGTAACCGGCAGTGGCCTACTTGCCGAGTTTCCTACGCTGCACGCGAGTGCGGCGGAGCAGCTTGCGGTGCTTCTTCTTCGACATGCGCTTGCGGCGCTTCTTGATCACAGACCCCATGTGGGCATCCCTCGCGTTCTTATAGCGTTCCTGCGCACGCCGGTGACGTACGCCTTCTTCTGTCGGACGCTGGGCCTCGTGGTGACGAGGTCAGTGCCTCACGACACCGGCTGACCGGTACGACGAATTGCAATCGTACCGGTGCAGGAACGACCGGATGAAATCGAGGTCCGCTCCGTGCTTCCACAGCCTTCCGAGCCGGCTTATCCGACGTCGAAATATGATGTCTCGAGATAGTCGTGAACTGCCTTTGCGTGCACGCGGAACGAACGTCCGACGCGCACAGCGGGCAGTTCACCGCTGTGTACAAGCCTGTACACGGTCATCTTCGACACCCTCATCAACGACGCCACTTCGGCGACCGTCAGGAATTGGGTACCTGCGAGGACCGACTGTCCGTCTTGGGGTTGACCCTTCGACGGTGTATTTCCTGAAACCATTACACACCTCCGGCACGTCCGCGCCGCCGGCTTCCCCTCCGGCGGAACAGACACGCACGTGCTCATTCGAGCTTAGCGTGACGAATGGTTCCTGTGCGACGATGACGGTCACCAATTTCACTTCTGCCACACAACTGCGGCGTGTCGCGGGGCGCAACGCCGGCATGTTCGACTATTCGGAACGGGCGCCGAGCTGCACCGATCGCTGCCGTGCAGCCTCGAGAGCGTTGTAGAACGCAGTCCGCACCCCACCCCGCTCGAGTTCCTTGATCGCGGCGGCCGTCGTGCCCCCGGGCGACGTCACGGCCGCACGCAGATCCGCAGCGTTCTCCCCGGACTGCGCAAGCATCGCCGCCGATCCGGTCATGGTCTGCACTACGAGGTCCGTCGCGACGGTGCGGCCGAGCCCGAGCGCGACACCGGCGTCGATCATCGCCTCAGCGACGAGGAAGAAGTACGCGGGCCCGGAACCCGAGACCGCGGTGACCGCATCCATCTGCGATTCGGCGACCACAGAGACGGCTCCCACCGACCCCAGCATCTCGCGCACGATGTCGAGGTGCTCGCCCTTCGCGTGACGCCCTGCGGCAAGCACGCTCGCGCCCTGCCCGACGAGCATCGGGGTGTTGGGCATCACTCGGACGACGGGAGACCCCGCGGGGAGCTTGTTCTCGTAGTGCGCGGTCGCGATGCCCGCGACGAGCGAGACGACGATCTGCTCGGAATCACTGTCGAGGTCGGCCGAGGCCACGTCCGCGATCACGGCATCGACATCGCCCGGCTTGACCGCGACGACGATGACGTCGGCGCCCTCGGCGGCATCGGCAGTGCTGTCGGTGACACGAATCGCATACGCGCGAGCCAGTTCGTCTGCTCGCTCGGACAGCTTCTCGGCCACCACGAGGTCCTTGGTGGCGTAGCTGTTCTGCAACAGCCCCGAGATCAGTGCCTCACCGATCCTGCCGCCACCGATCACCGCAATTCTCGTCATGGGTGACAGCGTGCCACGGGTCCCCTGTGTGGCACGCATCGCAGTCCCGTAGTCGATCTTCGGTCGACCGACCGGCTCGTCGGCGTCGGCCGACCGGCTCGTCAACGTCGGCCGACCGGCTCGTCAACGTCGGCCGACCGGCTCGTCAACGCGGAATCATCGCGAGCTGGCGGGACTGCACCACGACCGTGCCCGTCGAATCGACCACGGTGTGATCCGACTCGAACCACGTCTGCCCGAGCACGATGCTCTCGTTCGTCAAGCGCAGCCAGCCCGGTGCGGGAAGCGCGCGCAGGTACGCCGTCAGCTGCACGGTGGGCGCCCACCCGAACATGCCGCGGTTCATCGTCACGGGCGCCGAGATGTCGCCCGCCATGAGGGCGAACAGTGCCACCGTGTCGAGGTGCGCCTCGTCTGCGGGACGGAGCTTGGTCCACATCGCGATGCGCGGATCGCTCTGGTCGCCGCGCAGGAATCCTGCGGTCGACACGTCGACGCGCATGTCGACGGAGCCGCACAGGTTCACGATCTGCCCCATCGGGTGATCGGGGGTGATCACCACCGCGTCCTCGGTCGGCAGCGCGGGCAATGCGGTTGCCGGATGCGGCACGGCGTACCGCGGTTGGCCACTGTCGGGAACGCCCAACGTGACGTTTGCTCGCACCGCGATCCGGCCGCCCTGCCCGAGTTCGGTCTCCACCACGGAGACCTGCTTCCCCAGCTTGCGGACCACGGTGGTGATCTCGACGTCGCCGGGGTCGGGTGCGGACATGAAGGACGCGCTCACCGCGAGGGGCTGTGCCGCCGGGTCGGCTCCGGCCTCGATTCCGGCGCGGCGGGCCGCGGCGGCGCTCACCGCGAGCATGCATCCACCGTGAACCTTGGGTCCGATGGTCCAGGTGGGCGCGATGTGTGCCGACCACGCGCCCTCGCCGGTGGCCGTGAGTGCGGTCAGATCACGGAAAGGATGGTCGGGGGTCACTGTGTCTCCTGCGGGTGTCGATCGGGCTGGGTGCAGCCGGAACTGCCTGGGTCGGCTGCTGTAGAGAAAGTCCGGGCGGCTCGATGCTGGTGCGCGAGGCGACGCATCGCCGCGAGCACCGGTTCGTACAGCGCTGTGCCGAGGACTGCGGCTTCGACGGTCTCCTGACGAGAGGTCGTCGGAAGGAGATCCACGTCGAGGTCCGCGATCCCACGGATGTGCTCGCCGTAGACGTCGATGCGTCGATCGGACATGGTCAGGCCGGCCGAGTCGAGCGCCGCGAGCGCGCGTTCGAGTTGGGCGACAGCAGTGAATCTCGGGTCGTACAACTGTCCGAGTCGCTCGAGCAGTGCGCGCGTACGCGGGTACTCGGCGTCTGCCGAGTCGTCGGCCCCGGAAAGGCTGCCCGGGTACGGCGGGAGCGCCATGACCGCCTTGCCGAGTGCGACGAACAGATCCTCGCCCGGATCCTCGACGAGTGCGACGACCACCTTGATCTTGTCGAGCGGGAGCCCCTGACCGGCGAGCGCACGGACCAGACCGAGTCGTCGTACGTGCGCGTCGTCGTATTGCGCCTGCGTCGCGCTCGTTGCGCGCCCGGGCATCAGGAGTTCTTCGCGCAGGTAGTACTTCACGGTGGCCAGCGGCACGCCGGTGCGCGCCGCCAATTCCGAGATCCGCATGATCGCCTCCGATTTCCTCTTGACATCGGATACTACAGCTATCCAGTATTGGGTATTCCAACTATCCAATCTAGGGACAGAGACACCCCATGCATCCCTTGCTCGTCATCGTTCTCGGAGCGACCCTGCTGACCGTTGCAGGTATCGCATTCGGGGGAACTTTCCTGCTCCGCATCGCAAACGGCGGCGTAGCCACCAACGACCTCCAGAAGTCCTTCTTCCGGGCCGGACATGCCCACGCCGGAGTCCTCGTCACGCTCGGGATTGTCGTGGCCGTCGTCACCCACGTCACCGGCGCATCACCGGGATGGTCGGCCACCGGCTCCATCGCCGTGCTGGCCTCCGCAATCCTCGTCCCGGCCGGGTTCTTCCTCTCGGTACTGGGCGCGAATCCCACACGGCCGGGCCGGATGATGCACTCGGTGTGGCTCGGCGCCGCATCACTGACCGCCGGCGTCGTGATCTCAGGTGTCGCGGTCCTCGCTGCCGGCATCAGCGCCATCTGATCCGGGCGCATCGACTGCAGGCGTCTCAGCGCCGGGAATCCGGGCAACTTCCGCTGCGCGCGGATGCGCGGGACGCGTGGTGATCGCGCTCTGCGCCGGACGATCGAGATGCTTTCGGGCGAACGAAAGCGCCCGGCCGAGCATCACCGACCGCTCGGCCCGGGTACGCGCGCTCTGCGTACTCACTTCGAGCACCACCTGGCCGGAGAAATCACTGTCGGCGAGTTGCCGGCACACCTCGGCGCACGGCTGGTCACCTGCACCCGGGATCATGTGTTCGTCCACCGACGACCCTCGACCGTCCGCGAGATGCAGATGGTTGAGACCCTCCCCCATCCGTGCGGCGAGCGCGAGTGCATCCATTCCGGCGGTGGCGGTGTGCGACAGGTCCAGCGTGTAGTGATCGAATCCGGTGTCGGTGGGATCGAGCGACGGACTGTACGCCGACACTGCGGGACCGGGGCCCCCTCGACGACGCAGACGGTTCGCGCCGCGGCCGCGGAACAGCACGTCCGCACGCATCGGATACATGTTCTCGACCGACACCGACACGTGGCTGCCCTGCTCGAGAGTCTTCACCTGATCGACGAAGCCCTCGGCGTATCGGCGTTGCCAGCGGAACGGCGGGTGCACGACCACCGTCGACGCACCGAAGATCTCGGCTGCCTCGACCGACCGTCGGAGCTTCACCGCGGGATCCGCGCCCCAGACGCGCTGAGAGATGAGCAGACACGGCACGTGTACCGCGAGCACGGGAACCCCGTACTTGCGCACGAGCCGCTGTACCGCCCCGGGGTCCTGGCTCACCGGGTCGCCCCACACCATGAGTTCGACCCCGTCGTAGTCGAGGTCTGCGGCGAACCTGAAGGCCGCCTCGGTGTTCTCCGGATACACCGAGGCCGTCGACAGCCCCACCGGAATGCGCCGCGCCGTCACCATGAACGCGGCCTCATCTGTTGGGTAGTAGGAACAGCAGCGGACCGAATGCCACGAACGCACCCACCCCGACTGCGATGAGCTGGCTGGTGATGTCGTCGGTGCGGCGCAGGACCCGCACCAGAGCCACGAGGCCGACGATCACCAACAATGCAAGACCGAACGCCACCCACGGCATCATGTCCCACAGCTTCTCGAAGCCCTTGAACAACAGCCCGCCGACGACGATCGCGGCGATGCTCTCGCCGATGAGCAGAGCCCACTGTTTGACGCCGCCGTCGGCTTTGTCGACGCCGTCGTCCGCAGTGGCGCCGGGCTTGCTCCTGCCGGGCTCACTCTTCGCCGAGGATGCACGCGACGACTCGGGATCATCCTTCGACGCAGCCTTACCTCTCGAGGTGGTTTTACCACTCGACGCGGCCTTGCTCTTCGAGGTGGCCTTGCTCTTCGAAGTGGCCTTGCTCTTCGACGATGTCTTGCCCGTCGCGTTACCGCCGTCATCGCCCTTCGCCACACCGATGGTGTCGGTGTCGTCGCCATCGTCGTCGGCGCCGGTTCCCTGAAGGTCACTTGCGGGGCCCGAGAGCAACCGTGGCTCCGGAGCGCCGGAGGCCCGCGGCGGCGGTGACGGTGACGGTGCCGCAGTCACCGGCACGCCAACAGTGTCCAGGTGTGCGCGCGCACGACGCGGCAGAGCCTCCGGACGGATGATCTCGGTAGGCGACTCGACCTTGGCGCCGTCCGAGATCGTGGTGGGATGGTCCTCCACGGGAGCTTTACCGAATGCAGCCTTGCCGATGGCCGATTTTCCGCCGGCGGGCTTTCGCACCGCGGGTGTCACTGTCGTCGCGTCGACGATGGCCGCTCGCGGAGTGATCGTGGTCAGTTCGTCGGCAGACGGTGGCGCAGTTCTCGACGGTGATGCAGTCCTCGACGGTGATGCAGTCCTCGACGGTGATGCAGGGGTCGACAGCGTCGGCCCAGCGACCTTCGGGGTCTCCGGCACGACCGGTTCGACCCGGGGGGTCTCGGGAACAGCAGGCTCCACCTTCGGCGTCTTCGGTGTGGCCACCGCGGGCACCTGCGGACTGATGTCCTCGCCGGCCCCCGACTCCACGGCAGGCTCAGGGTCTGCAGGCACACGGGTGATCGGAATCTCGCCGGTCAATTCGGCAACGGAGATGCCGCCGGCAGTGCCGCGGCGACGGCGGCCACCGCCGCTGCTGCGCGACCCCACCTTCTTGCCGTTCCGCGCGAGCAGTTCTGCTACCGAAATCTGTCCGGTATCCGTGCTCTTACTGTCGGTCACTTGGATGCCACCACCAATTCCCCGCCCATCTCAGTGTCGAGCTTCCGAAGAATCAAACCCTCACGCAGCGCCCACGGGCAGATCTCCAGGGTCTCCGCCCCGAGCGCCCGCATGCTCGCTTCGGCCACCAATGCGCCCGCGACGAGCTGCTGGGACCGGTCCGAGCTCACGCCCTCGAGCTCCGCACGGTCCGATGTCGTCATCCGCGAGATGAACGCGATCAGCTGTCGTAGGCCGCTCGCGGTCAAGGTGCGTCGTACACGGATTCCCGCGGACGACGGTGCTGCACCTGTCAATCGTGCCAGTGTGCGGAAAGTCTTGGAAGTAGCGACGGACAGATCCGGGTCTCCGGCGCGACGCAGATGCTTGGTCGGCTCCACCAGTTCGGCATCGAGCCAGTCGCGCAACGCCGAGATACGACGCTTGCCGGGCGGGTCCTCCCGGAACCAGTCGCGGGTCAGGCGACCTGCGCCGAGCTGCAGCGAGTACGCCACGTCGGGGTCTTCGTCGCCGCCGAAGGTCAGCTCGAGCGAGCCACCACCGATGTCGACGTTGAGGATGCGTCCGGCGCTCCACCCGTACCAGCGGCGCACCGCCAGGAAGGTCAGGCGCGCTTCGTCGACCCCCGACAGAACATCGAGGTTCACGCGGGCTTCGTTCCTGACCCGGGCGAGCACCGCCTCCGAGTTCCCGGCGTCGCGGACCGCCGAGGTTGCGAAAGCCATGAGCTCACCGCACCCGGAGGTCGAGGCGATGGCGGCGAACTCCCCTGCCGTCTCCACGAGTCGATCGGCACCGGCCACCGTGAGGTTGCCGTCGTCGTCGATGTTCTCGGACAACCGCAACGTTGCCTTGGTCGAGCTCATGGGTGTGGGGTGACCGCCACGATGGGCGTCCACCACCAGCAGATGAACTGTGTTGCTTCCGACGTCGAGTACCCCTAGGCGCACATGGATACGGTACTGGGTCTACCGTCGAGGATTGTGACAGCAGGTATGTCCGGAGCTCAGCCCAAGATCGTTCCGGCCCCAGAAGTTCCTCTCGACTTTCCACGCGAGTGGGTCGAGTTCACCGACCCCGACAACAACGAACACATCATCGCCGCAGACATGACTTGGCTGCTCTCCCGGTGGACTTGCGTGTTCGGGACACCCGCGTGCCAAGGCATCATCGCCGAGCGACCCGACGACGGATGCTGCTCGCACGGTGCCTTCCTGACCGACAGCGACGACCGGAAGAAGCTGGCCGGTGCAGTGAAGCATCTCACTTCCGACGACTGGCAATTCATGGAGAAGGGGCTCGGCAAGAAGGGGTTTCTCGAGGAGGACGAACTCGAGGACGAGCCCGCACTGCGCACCCGCCGATACAAGGGTGCATGCATCTTCCTGAACCGTCCCGGCTTCGAGGGCGGTGTGGGGTGCGCGCTGCACAAGATGGCGTTGCGTCGCGGTATCGAGCCTCTCGAGATGAAGCCGGACGTGTGCTGGCAACTCCCGATCCGCCGTACCCAGGATTGGGTGGAACGACCGGACGGCACCGAGATCCTGCGCACCACGGTCACCGAGTACGACCGGCGCGGCTGGGGTGAAGGCGGTCACGACCTCGACTGGTACTGCTCCGGTTCCCCCGATGCGCATGTCGGCGCGAAGCCGGTGTGGCAGTCGTACGCGCCAGAACTCCGCGAGCTCCTCGGGAAACCCGCATACGACGAACTCGCTCGCCTGTGCAGGCGTCGCGAGGGGCTGGGATTGATCGCCATCCATCCCGCGACCACAGCGGCCGAGCACCACCACTGACCGTGCGTGGTTTCGGTAGCGTGCGCTACCGGAACCACGCACCGGGCGTCGTCCCTCCGGCTTGTCTCAGCCCTCCAGCTTGTCTCAGCCCTCCAGCTTGTATCCCAGGCCCCGCACCGTCACCAGGTGCTGAGGCTTCGCCGGATCTGCCTCGATCTTCGACCTCAGCCGCTTGACATGGACGTCGAGTGTCTTCGTGTCGCCCACATAGTCGGCGCCCCACACTCGATCGATGAGCTGCCCTCGGGTCAGCACGCGGCCCGAGTTGCGCAGCAGGTACTCGAGCAGATCGAACTCCTTGAGCGGTAGTGCCACATCCTCGCCGTCGACCTGCACGACGTGCCGGTCGACATCCATGCGCACCGGACCGGCGGCGAGGACGGCGTCGTCCTGACCGATCTCGACGTCCGGGTCGGCGCCGCGCCGCAGGACCGCGCGGATCCGGGCGATGAGTTCTCGCGCCGAGTACGGCTTGGTGACGTAGTCGTCGGCACCGAGTTCGAGTCCCACGACCTTGTCGATCTCGCTGTCGCGGGCGGTCACCATGATGACCGGCACCCCCGAACGGCTCCGCAGCTGTTTGCACACGTCGGTGCCGCTCATTCCCGGCAGCATCAGGTCGAGGAGGACGATGTCCGCCCCGCCCCGGTCGAACTCTGCCAACGCTGTGGGTCCGTCGCCCGCGATGGTGGTCTCGAATCCCTCCTTGCGTAGCAGGAATGCGAGCGGATCCGCCAGCGACTCCTCGTCCTCCACGATCAGCACACGCGTCACCGTTGCGTCCTCCGTTGCTTTCTGGATCGAATTCCACCCGAGTGCGGGTGCGGTTCCGGTCGGACTCATTGTCCGACCGCAGTATCGTGCCGCGATGCGGCGGGCTCATCGTCGCCCTTCTCGAAATGAGCCGGGATGAGCAGGGTGAACGTCGAGCCGGTTCCCGGCTTGCTCCACAGCACGATGTCGCCGTAGTGGTTGGCGGCGACGTGCTTGACGATCGCCAGACCCAGACCGGTGCCTCCCGTTGCCCGCGACCGGGCCTTGTCGACGCGGAAGAAACGTTCGAACACACGCTCCTGGTCCTGTCGCTCGATCCCGATTCCCCGATCGGTGACCGCGACCGCGACACACCCGTCACGAAGCGATCTGCTCACCGTCACCGGGCTGCCCGGCGGGGAGTAGGCGATCGCATTCTCGATGAGATTGGTCAGCGCGGTGACCAGCAGGAGGTGATCCCCGAGCATCTGGTATCCGGTCGCGCGATCGGTGTTGATCTCGATGTTTGCGTTCTCGGCGGTGAGCCGAGTGCGGTCGAGAGCATCCTCGATCACCGTGTCGACGTCGACTTCCTCGAGATCCGGAAGCTTCTCCGCACCCTGGAGCCGCGACAACGCGATCAACTCGGTCACCATGTTGCCGAGCCGCGTTGCTTCGCTCTGGACCCGTTGCCCGAAGTGCCGAACACTCTCGGGATCGTCGATGGATTCGAGCAGGGCCTCCGCGAGCAACGCCATCGCTCCGACCGGTGTCTTCAGTTCGTGGCTGACATTGGCGACGAAGTCGCGGCGGGTCGCTTCCATCCGGACCTGTTCGGAGTCGTCGAAGGCGTAGAGCACCACGAACCGGGGATCGTCGTCGAGCAGTTTCTTGGCGACGCAGCGCACCGCGACACGGTCGCGGCCGTGCGGGTTCTTCCGGCTCAGGTCGAGTTCGACGGTGTCCCCGTCCTCGAGGACCCGGCCTGCTGCGATCCATGCGCGGTCGTCGAGAAGTCTGCGGCTGACAAGGCCCAGCTCCTCGGCGCGCGGGTTGAAGAGGATGACGTCGTGGAACTTGTCGACGACGGCGATGCCGGTGGACGAGCCGTACACGACGCGATCCAGCACGACGGCCATCGTGAGTTCGTCGTCGTCATGACGGTCTCGACGACGACGCGACCACAAAAGTGAGGCGGCGAGCAGTGCGCCCAGGATTGCGGCGACCACGGCCACCAGGACGACCTGCAGAACATTCACAATTCGAATCGTAATGACACCTGGCCGTGCAGCAACAGCGGGTGGCCAACGCTCTCTGCACGTCACGGGCCATTTTTCAGTGGTTGGCCCGGTGTTCACCTGAAATTTGCCGAACCCCGCGCGACGAGTTGTCGCGCGGGGTCCGGTTTGTCCGATCGTGCTACTTGGCGCCCTGGTTCGCGACGGCCGCGGCGCCTGCCGCAGCGGCCTCGGGGTCGAGGTAGGTGCCGCCGGGGTTCAGCGGGCGCAGGTTCTCGTCGAGGTCGTACCGCAGCGGGATGCCCGTCGGAATGTTCAGGCCGGCGATATCGTCGTCGGAGATTCCGTCGAGATGCTTGACCAGCGCGCGCAGCGAGTTGCCGTGCGCGGTGACCAGCACGGTCTTACCCGCCAACAGATCCTTCGAGATGGTGTCTTCCCAATACGGGATCAGGCGATCGACGACGTCCTTCAGGCACTCGGTCAGCGGGACCTCGTCGACGTCCGCGTAGCGCACGTCCTGATCCTGGCTGTACTTCGTGCCTGCCTCGATCCGGGGCGGCGGGGTGTCGTAGCTACGACGCCAGAGCATGAACTGCTCCTCGCCGAACTCGTCTTTGATCTCGGCCTTGTTCTTACCTTGCAGGGCACCGTAGTGACGTTCGTTGAGTCGCCAGTCGCGCACGACCGGGATCCAGTGGCGGTCGGCGGCGTCGAGGGCGAAGTTCGCGGTGCTGATCGCACGCCGCAGCAGCGAGGTGTAGAGAACATCGGGAAGGACGTTCTGCTCTGCGAGCAGGGTGCCTGCGCGCTTGCCCTCGGCGACGCCCTTGTCGGTGAGGTGCACGTCCACCCAGCCGGTGAACAGATTCATCGCGTTCCATTCGCTCTCGCCGTGGCGGAGCAGAACCAGTGTTCCGATACTCATGCTCCAATCCTGACACGATCGCGTCGCCGATTCCCCCACGGGCGCGTCGAATGTCCGCTATATCTGACAACACGTGTTGCCATATATTCCGGGCGTCGCCCGGCATCACGAAGAAACCATCGCGAACCGGGGGACGAAGTGACCGAATTCCGCATGACCCGACGTACCGTCCTGACCGCGTTCGGCGCCCTCGGTGCGGCAGCCGCACTACCCGGCAGTGCCGGAGCCCGACCACACCCCCACTCGGCGCCGCGATCCCCGGCACTGCGCTCGAACGGCCGCAGCGTCGCGGTCCTCGGCGGCGGGATGGCCGGCCTCACCGCTGCCCACGAGCTCATCGAGCGTGGGTTCGACGTGACGGTGTACGAACCGACCGCACTCGGCGGCAAGGCCCGCAGCATGCCGTCGCCCGGTACCGCGGCCGGTGGTCGCCTCGACCTTCCCGGCGAGCACGGATTTCGCTTCTTCCCCGGCTTCTATCAGCACATTCCGGACACGATGCGCCGAATCCCCTTCCCGCACAACCCGAACGGAGTGTTCGACAATCTGGTTGCCGGGCCCGCGTTCCGCATGTCGATCCCGGACGGACCGGACCTGACGGCACCGAGCTCGATCGACCGACTCGACGTGTACGACGCCGAGTCACTGCAACGATCGCTCGCCGCCGCTTTCTCTCTCGGAGGCGCCATCCCACCTCACGAACTGTCCGTCTTTCTTCGGAAGCTCACGATGTTCCTGACCAGCAGCATCGAGCGCCGAGACAACGAGTGGGAACATCAGACCTGGTCACAAACATTGGAAGCCGACGGAAAGTCCAAGGGATATCACGACATTCTGGTCTCGGCATTGACCCGGCAGCTCGTCGCCGCACGTCCCGACAGGGTCTCGACCCGCACGATCGGCATCATGGGCCAGGCCTTCGTCTGGAATGCGATGGGCGTCGTGCCGTCCTACGGACACCTCGATCGACTGCTGTCGGCACCGACCAACGAAGCGTGGATCGATCCGTGGGCGCAGCTACTGAGGGATCGTGGTGTTCGATTCGAAATGGGTTGGGCTGCAGAATCCTTCGATATGTCCGGCGGGAAGATCAGTGGCGTCCGCGTCGTGGATACGGCCGGCAACCGCGCGCAGGTCGACGCCGACTGGTTCGTCGCCGCGATGCCCGCCGAACGTGCAGTGCCGTTGTGGTCGCGCGAGATGCTCGACGCCGAACCACGCTTGGATCTCATGCGCAACCTCGTCACCGATTGGATGGTGGGCATCCAGTACTTCATGCGCAGGCCCACCGAAATCGCCGCCGGGCACGTGGCATATCTCGGAACACCGTGGGCACTCACGTCGATCAGCCAGGCACAGTTCTGGCGCGGATCGTTCGCCGACCGGTACGGCGACGGCAGCGCGGTCGACTGTCTCTCGGTCGATATCTCCGATTGGGACACCCCCGGAATCCTCTACGGCAAGACCGCGAAGGACTGCACGGCTGCGGAGATCGCTCGCGAGACGTGGGCCCAGATGAAAGCGTGTCTCGACGACACCGGCGATCAGAATCTCCGCGAGGAGGATCTCGTGTCGTGGTTCCTCGATCCCGGGGTGCGCTGGAATGCCGCGACAGGTCGCAACACCAACGACACTCCGCTGCTGATCAACACGATGGGATCACACGCGAATCGGCCCGATGCCCGCACCTCGATCCCGAACCTGTTCCTGGCGGGAGACTATGTGCGGACCGACATCGATCTCGCGACCATGGAGTCGGCGAACGAGTCCGCCCGCGCAGCGGTGAGTGCAGTGCTCGAGGCCGCCGACTCCCCCGAGCCGGCTCCGTCGATGTTCACCCTGCACGAACCACCCGAGTTGCAGCCGCTGAGGCAGATCGACGCCGATCGATTTCGTTCCGGTCTACCGCACATGCTGGCGTAGCCGGGCGGAAGACCGTCACGATGCGCGTGTCCCGCGTGCACAGATGTGCACGCGGGACACGTCACGACTTCCGCAGGCGCGGTCGGGTCAGAGGTACTGACCGCAGGTCGGCCACGCACCGACACCCTGGCCGGCAAGGACATTCTCGGCGACGCGAATCTGCTCGGCCTTGGAAGCATTGCTGGCGACACCGGTACCGCCGTACGCCTCCCAGGTGCTCTGGCTGAACTGGAGGCCACCGTAGTAGCCGTTACCGGTGTTGATCGCCCAGTTTCCGCCGCTCTCGCACTGCGCGACGGCATCCCAGTTGCCGGATGCTGCGCTCGCGGTGCCGGAGCCCAGGGCGAAGGGAGTGACGACGAGGGCTGCCGCGGTGGCGACGGTGCCCAGGGTGCGCTTGATGTTGAACTGTGCCATGTCTGGTGAATCCTCTCGGCTGCTTCTGCGGGACCCGGGACCGAATGTCGGTCGGATGTCGAGCGCCGGAAAGTCGGCGACTCGTTTGTCTCGCACTGCCCCTCGGGGGTGGTTTATCGGATTGTCCGCGGGGCAGATTCAGCGGCTGCGGGTCCGGGGTAATGACCTGTTCGTTGTCGGTCGATAACAACGTTAAAGGCCAATCACGAAAAGGTCACGGACCGAGTTATTGGCACATTCGTGCTGAAATAACCTTGATCAACAAGGATTTCGCCAGGTGACGAGAGGGAAATCGAACTCGGCGGCACGTGGGATCACACGCATGTAATGTGCCGAGGGTCACAGAACAAGCTGGTAGAGGGCGCGCAAATCGGACAAGAGAAATGCGTCCGAATCGCGCCGAATCCGAAGTGTGACGTTATTGATCGTCGTCACTCGACGATTCGAAATCGAGTCCGCTCTCCTGCTCGATGAGGTGCCGGAAAGGCTCGAGATTGCGCAACGATTCGCCGCGCGACACGCGCCACTCCCACTCACGCTTGATCGACGTGATGAATCCGATTCCGAGGATGATGTTGAAATCGTAGTCGGCGGCTTCGAGAACTTGGCCGAGCACGACGTCGAGTTCGTCGGCGGTGACGGACTGCTCCGATATCCGGCCGACGAGATAGATGTCGCCGACCTTGTCGAGTGTGTACGCCACTCCGTACAGTCGGCGATTACGCCGCAGCAGGTACTTGTAGACGCCCTCGAAGTTTTCGTCGGGCTTGCGGCACACGAACGCTTCGACGCGCAGGCCGTGCGTACCGACCGTCAGCAGTGTGGTGGTCTTCAGCTTGTTCTCGCCGGGCAGTTCGACCACGAAGTGGCCGCCCTCCTTGCGTGAGAACTCCAACTCCCGATCGCGCAGTGTCGCCTCGATCAGTTCGCTCAGCCGTTCGCTCACGCCTTCACTCCACTCGTCCGACGCAGTTTCCACAGTCCACGCTGCCTCCGCAGCGAATATTCTGTCGAACCGAACGCGCGGTTCCGGCGCATTCCCGCCCGTCGATAGCTCTCGAGCAGCCCCTCCGCGGTGTGCTCCCACGAGAAGTTCTCGGCGTGCTTGGGCGCAGCTTCCGCATACGCGGAAAGCCTGCCCGGATCCGAGACGAGCGACCCCAATGCGGCGGCCCAATCATCGATGCGGTGCCCGGCGACGAGCACTCCGGTCTCACCGCTGCGCACCGCGACGCCGAGCCCGCCGACATCGGCCGCGATGACCGGCGTCCCGCATGCCTGCGCCTCGATCGCCACGAGCCCGAAGGACTCCGAATAGCTCGGCACTGCAACAAGATCCGACGCTCGGTAGACTCGGGCGAGACGGTCGGACGGCTGCGGGGGCATGAATGTCACCCGTGCTGCGATCCCGAGTTCACGGGTGAGTTCGATCAGCGAATCCGGCCGTTCGAGACCGCTCCCCGACGGACCCCCGACGACGAGCACCCGAAGCGGAACGTCGGGTGCATCGGCAATCGCCTTCGCTGCAGCGCGCAGCAGCACATCGGGCGCTTTCAACGGTTGGATCCGGCCGACGAACGTCACGATCGTCTCTCGGGGATCGAGCCCCAGCTCGGCCCGCGCAGCGTCCCGGTCGCCCGGGTGGTAACGCGACAGATCGGCCCCCGGAGCGACGACGTCGATCCGTGACGGATCGGCGCCGTAGATACGTTCGAGCGCGGCAGCCTCATCGGTGGTGTTCGCGACCATCCGGTCGGCCTCCGCGACCACCTGTTGTTCGCCGATCTGCCGCGCGGCGGGTTCGGGCTTGTCGCCTGCTGCGAGCGACGCATTCTTCACCGCGGCAAGCGTGTGCGC
Organism: Rhodococcus sp. NPDC060090; assembly: GCF_042729855.1. Classification (NCBI taxonomy): domain Bacteria; kingdom Bacillati; phylum Actinomycetota; class Actinomycetes; order Mycobacteriales; family Nocardiaceae; genus Rhodococcus; species Rhodococcus sp. NPDC060090. The sequence continues at coordinate 171,981 of NZ_JBHWXB010000011.1, forward strand.
GGTGTGGACCAGCGGCACCCCCCACCGGTCGCGCGCAAGCCACCCGACCTGGCCCGACAGCCAATAGTGCGAGTGCACGAGGTCGTAGTAACCCTGCGGATGCCGAGCTTCCTCACGCAGCACACCCGCCGCGAAGGCGCACAGCTGCGTGGGCAGGTCGTGTTTGTCGAGCCCTTCGAACGGTCCCGCTTCGATGTTGCGTACCAGCACGCCGGGAACGGCGTGTTGCACGGCCGGATCGGCCGACGAGGTCGCGCGCGTGAAGATCTCCACTTCCACGCCGCGACGTGCCAGTTGGATCGCGGTCTGCAGGACGTACACATTCATGCCACCGGCGTCACCCGTGCCTGGCTGCGCCAGCGGTGAGGTGTGGACCGATATCACGGCCACGCGGTGTGGGCGGCTGGGCTGGGACGTCACCCCTCCATACTGCCTTGCCTGTTCCTCTCGCGAGGAATCGACCTCCCGCCTATGCCCCGACCGCCTATGTGTCCACCGACTCGACGAACTCGGTCACCTCGGCAACGAACCGCGCAGGGTCCTCGACGAACGGGCCGTGGTCGACGCCGTCCCAATAGGAAGTCGACGCGTGGGGCAGCAGCGACTCCGCGTGTCGCGCGGCGGAGATGTCGACCACCGAATCCGCGGTGCCGTGTAGGAGCAGGACCGGGATCTCGAGGCCGCGAAGCAGGTCGTCGTTGCCTGCAGCACGGTCGAACAGGGCGCTCCGCACGTGCGGAGCAGTGCTCAGGGACGCCCCGAACAGCGCCTGCGATACTGCCCCCTTCCCTTCCGGCGGCCCGGTCAATGCGGCACCGAACGAGCTGAGCGCCGCGATCGCCTCGCGCGGCTTCTCCGACATGGCCGCGGGAATCGCGGCGCGCATCGCAGCACCGACCTTCCCGCCCTTCTCGCCGCGTCCGATGCTCGTGATGGCACCGACCAGCACGACACCGGCCACCTTCGCCGACCCGTGCACCGCGAGATAGTCGCAGATCACCAGGCCGCCGTAGGACCATCCGAGCAGTACCGCGTTGTCGGCGTGTTCGGCGTCCAGCACCGCGTGCACGTCGGCCGCCCAGTTCTGCGAATTGTCGTAGCCGCCCTGCGGAGCCCCGCTGTATCCGTGTCCGCGCAGGTCCACGGCAATCACACGGAAGGTGCGAGCGAGATCGCCCAGGACTCGGTCGCCCCAGCACCGCGACGACTGTGCCCAGCCGTGCAGGAGGACGAGCGGACGGGCGGATTCGTGCCCGAATGTGCGGTACACGATCGGGGTGCCGTCGCTGCTGACTACCTCACGCACTGTCATGGCGGTCACTGTAGCCGCGCGCGGAGGTGGATCCCGGCGGCGCACGCCACCGCGATCACGCCTGCGGCGACACCCACTCCGTATCCCGCGCCTGCATCGACCCGGTCGATGACCTGCCCGACCAGGGCGGACCCTGCGGCCACGCCCACGCCGAGACCTGCGACGGTCCAGGTGATGGCCTCCGTGAGCTGACCGGACGGCACGATCTGCTGTGTGAGCGAGGTCGCGACGATCATCGTCGGCGAGATCGCCAGACCGGCGAGCAGATACAGCCCTGCAAGCATGGGCACCGATCCGGCGAGCAGCAGCGGCCACAGCATGATCGCGACCAGGGCCGTTGCGATCAGCAACTGTCGGGTCAACGACGACGTCGTCACCCGTGCACCGAAGAGGATGCCGCTGATCGCCGAGGCGAAAGCGAACAGCGCCACCACTACCGTCGCGGCGCCGGGAACTCCGTGTTCTGCGGTGAACGCGACCCCGACGACGTCGATGACCCCGAAGATCACGCCCATCGCGAACATGACGGCGATCAGCGCGACGAGCACCGGCAAGCGCAACAGGTTGGCGTTCGGCGTCTCTGCCGTGCGGGACCGCACCGCCGGCTGCGTTCCGCGTAGCCCGGCAAGTACGAGGGTGCCCACGAGAAGCAGAATCGCGCCCAGCAAGGGTCCGGCCTCGGGGAACAGGGCGATGCTGAGTCCGACGGACAGCACCGGTCCGACGATGAAGCACATCTCGTCGATCACGGCTTCGAGTGCGAAAGCGGTGCGTAGTTGCGGTGTTCCGCCGTACAGCTCCGTCCAGCGCGCCCGCACCATCGCCCCGATCGTCGGCATCAGGCCGGCGGGGATCGCGCACAGGAACAACAGCGGCACGGGCCATTCGAACCGTACGCCCAGGAGCATCGTGAGTGTGGCTGCTGCACTGATCGCGGCGGCCGCGGGCAGGACTCGCTGCTGACCGAGCCGGTCGACGGCCCGCGACACCAGGGGTGTCATCACTGCGTACGACAGCGCGAACACTGCGGACAGCGCACCGCCGAGCGCGTAGTCGCCCCGTAGCTGGGAGAACATCGTGACGATGCCGATGCCGATCATGGCGATCGGCAGGCGCGCGACGAACCCCGCCGCGCAGAACGCGACGGAGCCCGGCGCGGTGAACAGAGCGCGGTAAGAACCGCCCGGTTGCTGGGACACCTCGGTGGGATTTCCTCTCTCGGCACCGCGCACGGCCGTACGTGTGCCAGCATGCAGCGTATGGGCGTTCTGGTCTGCTTTCACGCGCACCCCGACGACGAGGTCTTCGCGACCGGCGGAGTCATGCGCCTCGCTGCCGACGCGGGGCACCGGGTGGTGCTCGTCGTCGCAACGGATGGCGCCGCCGGCGAACACCCGGCCGGGCTGCTCGGCCCAGGTGAATCACTCGCAGATCGACGGATGCGGGAGCTCGAACGATCCGCCGAAGCGCTCGGCGTGGCGCGGCTCGTGCCGCTCGGATACCCCGATTCCGGAATGGCCGGAACACCGGAGAACGACAACCCCGCGGCGTTCGCGAGAGTCGACGTGGACTCTGCAGCCGCCCGGTTGGCCGCCATCGTCGAATCCGAACGCGCCGACGCGGTCACCATCTACGACGCCCACGGCGGATACGGACACCCCGATCACGTGCAGGTCCACCGCGTCGGGGTACGCGCAGCAGAATCGACCGGCCACGACGCGGTGTACGAATCGGCGATGAACCGCGATCATCTCAGACGGCTACTCGCCGCGAACCCCGAGGTGACGAGCGATGCGCACCCACCCGACCTCGACACGTTCGGCTTACCCGAGTCCGAGCTGACCACTGCCGTCGACGTCACCGGCACCATCGCCGCGAAGGTCGCGGCCATGCGCGCACACGAATCTCAGATCGGTGACTTCGGCCCGATGCTCGGCATGACCGACGAACAGTTGCGGGCCGCATTCGGAATCGAATGGTTCCGGCGGCGCGGTGGCGCACCGGGACTGCAGGAGACCTCGCTGCGATTGTGACCGGAGATCATCCCCGAGCTCCCTAGGAAAGGCGAGTGCCTGTGGAACAACGAATCGCCGTCACGCGATCGATCGCTGCGCCACCGGGCGCGGTGTGGGCGGTCCTGACAGACCTCGACTCCGCTCCGGACACTCTCAGCGGCGTCACTGCCGTCGAACGCCTCGATGGTGGAGGCGAGTACCGGATCGGCACCCGGTGGCGCGAGACGCGGGTGATGTTCGGCAAATCCGCAACCGAGGAGATGCAGGTGACGGAGGCCGTGCCCGAACAACGCACCGTCGTCACAGCCCAATCCGGCCGCGCGCGTTATCGGACGGTCTTCGAGCTGGCACCGACCTCGACGGGGACGGATCTGACGATGGAGTTCTCGGGCGACTCCGGTCCACTCGGCGCTGCCGCGCAACTGCTGATGACGCTCGCCGCTCCACTTGCGAAACGTGCGACCACGAAGGCGCTACGTCAGGATCTCGACGACATCGCCGCTGCGGCGGAACGAAGGGAATAAGCGATGTCTCTGCTCACGCGGTACCGCGAAGGCGGTGCGACGCTGCCGTTCGGCGATCTTCTCAGCGCGCACGACGTCGCGATGGAAGGCTATTTCTGGCGATTCACCCAACCCGGCACCGGGCGGGTGGTCATCGCATTGTGCGGTATCAACCGTGCGGCCGACGGGAACTGGGCGACGCTCGGGCTGGCCGCGCATCCGGGTGGCTTCCTGCGCACCGAGGCCCACCCGGACGGCACCGCGCATCCGAGCAGGCTCGGTGCCCTCGCCGGGACGGCGTTCAGCGCAGGCAGCGATCGTGTCCGCATGGATCTCGGGCCCGACGCACAGCTCGACGTCCGTGTCGCCCCGACCCTGCCGTGGCCGCGGCGCCGCTTCGGCGGGTCGAGCGTGTTCCAGTCGGTGCCCGCGTTGAATCAGTACTGGCATCCGTGGTTACTGGGCGGACGTGCGGAAGGTCGCGCCGTACTGGGCGGCGAGGTGTGGGAACTCGACGGCGCGCAGGTCTACTGCGAGAAGAATTGGGGTCGAGGCGGTTTCCCCGATTCCTGGTGGTGGGGGCAAGCACAGGGGTTCCGGGATCCGTCGGCGTGCGTCGCATTCGCCGGTGGCGAGATCCACACCGGGCCCCTGCGCACGACCGTGACCGCGGTCGTGGTGGCACTGCCGGGTGGGCGCGTCATCCGACTCGGCAATCCGGTGGTGTCCCCGATCCGCGCCCACGTCACCGACGAATCGTGGTCGCTGCGCGGCGGCAACCGGCGGTGGAACGTCGAGATCGAAGGGAGCTCCCCGATCGGGCGTGCGCACGTGCTGCCGGTGCCGCTTCCCGCGCAGCGCCGCAATGTGGCCGGTTCGATCGAGCACCTGGCCGGAGCGCTGCGGGTGACCGTCCGGGAACGGGGCACCGTGGTGTGGGAGGACGAATCTTCGCTTGCCGCACTCGAGCACGGCGGGCTCGACCGGGCGGAGACCGAGCTCCGTCGCCGCGGGTCGGCACCGGACGCAACAGACGCATCTCCTTCTCGGCAGTAACGAATCCGTAACTGCTGCTAACGGGTACACGCCCGACGACGACGATCCACGTGAGTTCACGGCGCCGTACTGCGAGGGAAGTTGAGACCATGACGAACCACCGGATCAGCGCATCGATCGCGCTCGTTGCCGCCGCAGCCCTGCTCACCGCGTGCGGTGACAGCGACACCGCGACCACTCCTACGACATCTGCCGCGCCGATCACCACCCCGGCCGGCGCCGACCAACTGCAGAAACCCGAACCCGCCGAGCGAACACCGGCCCCGGAAACATCGGCGCCGCAAGAGAGCACGGGCCCCTGCGTCGACCCGGCTTCGCCCATGGTCACGGACGCGCTTGCCTCGCTGGGCACTACAGCGCCGGGCGGGAGCCCCTGGATCGCGGGCGCCTACTCGGACGTCACGGGTTCCTGCGGGGAGTTGCTGTGGCTGATGGCGGAAACACCGGGTGGGACGGCAAGTTCACCGTCGCACGTGCTGTTCTTCCGCGACGGCACCTACCTCGGTACCGCCACCTCGGATTCCTACTCGTACACCCAGGTGGTGGGCGCCGACGGTTCGACGGTGTCGGTGCAGTATCGCTGGCTTGACCCGGAGGACGCGAACTGCTGCCCGTCGGGCGGGCCCGCCGTCATCGACTACACGTGGGACGGGTCGCAGGTGGTGATGCAGCCACCGCTGCCGCAGCAGATGCTCGATTCCTACGGTCCGCGATAGCCGACACCGCGCCGGTCCTCAGGCCGCTGCGCGTCGCATGACACCGAGCGGATCGGAATACAGCACGCTCAGCGACACCACCCCCGCAGCGTGGGCCTGCACCCCGTTGCCGAACCCGGTGATGTGAACGTCCTTTCGCGGCAACGAGGATGCGCGCTCGAATGCTTTCGCCACGTACGCGATCCCTTCGGGATACTCGGTGAAGGCCTGCCCGCCGAGAATCACGCGGTCGGGATTGAACAGGTCGCGGAGGATCGCGACAGTCCGGCCGAGGGCAGATGCCCGATCCACGAGAATGGTGCGTGCCGCTTCCGACCCTTCACGCGCAAGTCCGTACAGCGCGCGGATCGACCGGTCGCTGCCTGTGAGTAGTCCTTCACTGCGGGCACGTTCGAGCACGGCCTGGTCGCTGATCGTCGCTTCGAGGCACCCGGTTCCACCGCAGGCGCACCGCGCCGACGAACCGGTGGGCAGGTGCGAGATCGACCCGGGTCCGGTCGTCGGTGTATGGACCTTGCCGTCGAATGTGATGGCGATACCGACTGTTTCGCGTGCGTAGATGTAGAGACCGGCACCCGTCGTGCCGACAGAACTCTTGTTCGGGGTCAAAAGGAGTTCTGCGGCGGCCATCGCCTCGACGTGCGCGGACACCGACACCGGCAAACGCAGGCCGAGCCCCACGGCCTCCCCCACACGAGCCTGCGACCAGCCGAGCCTCGGATGGTCGACGATTCCGGTCGTGGAGTCGACACGCCCACCGATCGCGATACCCGCCCACAGCGCAGTTCGACGGTGCCACCGCGAAACGAAGGCCTTCGCGCTGGCAGTGATCGAGGCGAGTGCGCTGTCCTGGTCTCCACTGGGCGTGGGAATCTCGACCGCACCGATGATTCGGCCGCGAAGGTCTGCGGCGACGATCCCGGTGGTGACGGCGCCGATGTGGATTCCGACGGTGAGGAACTGCTCGTGGTCGACCTCCACCGGGATCCGCGGACGGCCGATGGCGCCGGATTCGGTGAGGTCGGCGCGTTCGCGCAGCAATCCTGCGGCAAGCAGTGCGGTCACCTGCCGATTCACGGTGGCGATGCTCAGGCCGGTGGCCTTGGCGATCAGGTCACGCGAAGCGGGGCCGCGATCGGCCGCGACACGGAGCACCGACCCCGCGGCGCCATCGGCGATCCGCAGGTGGGGGACGACGATCCGCACATGCGCCTGGCTGCGACGGGACGTCGCAGCGAGCGACGCCGGACGGGAGACATCGGTGCGGGATGTAGCAGGACGGGGCAGGGTGGGAGCTGACACGTTCGAGGTTCCTTGCGACTCGGTCCCGGGCGTCTCGACGAGAGCGCGATGCTCGAACGCGAGTGGACTGACCCGGAGTGGCACGATACGGACATCGACGCGCCTGACCTCGACGTGCACACGGCACGCAGATGAAGGATTCCTGAGCAGAACCCGGGGATGGTCGGCGCGGATCTACCTACCGCAGCAGCGACAACAGAGTTCGCGAGCCAGGGGAAGCCGGGAGCCCAGTGCGGCGGTCACATAGGTGACGCGCGGGGCGGAGACTCGACCGGGCGACATGCCACGAAGGGTATGTCACGGTTCGGATTCTCCACAACTGGAAGGGAAATGCGCCCGTGACCGGACGGACGACCCACCTGGCGCGCGGCTCGGTCAGCGCGCGGCTCGGGCCGCCTCCGTCTCCGCGGACAACGGCGCCACCAGCGCAGCTTCCCACGCATCGACCAAGGCGGACAGCTCGGCATGCGACGGATGTCTGCCCTGGGCATCACACCGCGACAGCGCTCGAACGATGCTTTCGTACACGAGCTCGAGACGCTGATCGACCACATCGAGTGGGAGATGCGCGGCGGATTCCCGCAACGCCAGGTCGGCGACGCGGCCGTTCGACGTCGACATCGCAGCGGCAGCGTGTTCGGAGAGCCGACCGTCGTCGAGGAGCCGGTGGAGCATGGCAACGTAGTGATTGCTGCGACCGAGGGTGTTCGCGAGAGGCTCCGCGACTGCCCACAGGGCATCGCGGGTGGACAATGCATGCCCGTCCTCGAGGAACCGTCGAACGAGTGCGCCACGCTCGGCGTCGACCGCAGGGAAGCGATGATCGGCCACCGCGTCGAGCAAGCCGTCCTTGGTACCGAAGTAGTAGCCGATGACCGAGGAATTGTGCTGACCGGCTGCCTTCCGGATGTCTGCGAGGGTGACACCGTCGTAACCGCGCCGCGCGAACAGTTTCTCGGCGACTTCGATCAGACGGATGCGGGTGCGCTCTCCTGAGCTGTAACGCCCGCGATTCATCGTCATGAAAGCCGACGTTAGCGCCGGTGACAGCGATCTGCAGGACGAGCGCACCTCCGTGCCGGGCAACCGGAGAATCGGCCGAGCGCGTCAGCACCGTCGCCACTACGATTCGACGTATGACCATTTCCGTCGAGTCTCGCATCGCCGTCGTCACCGGAGCTTCCTCCGGCATCGGAGAAGCCGCTGCACGCACCCTCGCGGCGCAGGGATACCACGTCGTCGTCGGTGCGCGGCGCCTCGATCGTCTGCAGACACTGGCCGACGAGATCGGCGGCTCGGCCCTCGAATTGGACGTCACCGACGAGGATTCCGTGGACGCGTTCACGACGGTCATCCCGCGTGTGGACGTGCTGGTCAACAACGCCGGTGGCGCGAAGGGCCTCGCCACGGTGCTCGACGCCGTCGAAGACGACTGGCGCTGGATGTGGGAGACCAATGTCATCGGTACCCTGCGTGTCACCAAGGCTCTGCTGCCGAAGCTCATCGATTCGGGCGACGGACTGATCATCACGATCACCTCGGTCGCCGCGTTCGAGGCATACGACAACGGCTCCGGGTACACGACGGCCAAGCATGCGCAGGCGGTCCTGCACCGCACACTGCGCGGGGAACTGCTCGGCCAGCCCGTCCGCTTGACGGAGATCGCGCCCGGCGCGGTCGAGACGGAGTTCTCGCTGGTCCGTTTCGAAGGCGATCAGGATCGCGCCGGCAAGGTGTACGACGGCATCACCCCGCTCATTGCCCGGGACATCGCGGAGATCATCGGGTTCGTCGCATCGCGTCCGTCGCACGTGAACCTCGACCAGATCATCGTCAAGCCTCGCGATCAGGCAAGCGCGGGACGGTTCAACCGCACCGCAGACTGACGGTCGCGTCGCCGCAGTAGTCTCGCGAGGTATGCAGCAACAACGCCTGTCGCCCGGTCCCCTACTCAACGAGAACGGCACCCTCGCACAAGCCGGTTGGGCTGCGAGCGAGGTCCGCTCGTACGACCGGAAACGTGTCGCGGCGTCGAAGCTGCGGATCAAGGAATGGGACTACTACTGCGTCCTGGCCGATGGCGATGCCGGCCCCTACGGCATCGCATTGACCGTCGCCGACAACGGATACATGGGCCTACTCGGCATCAGCTGGCTCGATCTCGCGAGCCGCACGGAGATCACCGAGAACAAGCTCGTCCCGTTCCCCCTCGGACGCATGGGCATGCCGAGCAGCGCCGACGCCGGCGATGTCGTGATCCACCGCGGCGCGATGCGGATCGAGTTCCGGAACGAGGGGCAGGCACGACGTCTGATCGTCGACCACCCCGGCTTCGACGGCGGTCGCGGACTGTCGGGCGAGTTGTTGTTGTCGCAGCCGCCGATGGACCGCGTGGCGATCGCCACGCCGTTCCCGCACGCGCCGAAGGCGTTCTACTACAACCAGAAGATCAACTGTCTGCCTGCGTGGGGTTCGATCAGGGTCGACGGCGTCACTCGCGAGTTCGACGCGACCAGCGCATTCGGGGTCTTCGACTGGGGTCGCGGGGTGTGGACGTACGACAACACCTGGTACTGGGGTTCTGCCTCCGGACTCGTCGACGCAGTTCCGTTCGGGTTCAACCTCGGTTACGGCTTCGGTGACACCACCGCGGCGAGCGAGAACATGGTGTTCCACGACGGCGTCGCCCACAAGCTCGACCGCGTCCATTTCCATCGGCCCGCCGACACCTATGACGGCGCACCGTGGCGGTTCACGAGCAGCGACGATCGCCTGGAGATGGAATTCGATCCCCTCCTCGACCGCGCCGCCGATGTCAACGCCCTTGCGCTCCGCTCGACGCAGCATCAGGTGTTCGGCCGCTACACGGGATTCGTGTTGCTCGACGACGGCACGCGCATCGAGGTCGAGAACCTTCTCGGATTCGCCGAAGAGGTCCGCAACCGCTGGTGATGCCCACCCCCCTCCCCGAGCGAATGTATCCTTCGTCTCCTCAGGCCTACCGGGTGTGCCATTCGCTCAGCTGGGGGGTGGGTTCGGCGGTCAGATCACGCAGTTGACGGTCACGGGTTCGGGATGCAGTCGCACACCGAACATGTCCTCGACACCGTCGCGTACCTCGCGGGCGAGCGCGACGAGATCCGCGGTCGTCGCCGACCCCCGGTTGGTCAACGCCAAGGTGTGTTTCGTCGACAGACGCGCGGCCGCCTCGTCTCCCGGGAATCCCTTGACGAATCCTGCGCGTTCGATGAGCCATCCCGCCGACAGCTTCGTCCCGCCGACGGCGTCGTACCGGGGTATACGCACGTCCACGCCGACACGCTCCGTGATCGCCGCGAGGACGCCCGGCACCCGGTCGTCGGGCACCACTGGGTTGGTGAAGAACGAGCCGGCGCTCCACGTGTCGTGGTCGACGGGGTCGAGCACCATGCCCTTGCTCCGCCGCAGCGCGAGCACCTTGTCGCGCACGCGTGCAGTGGGGAGTCGCTCTCCTTCTTCCGCGCCGAGCGAGGTCGCGAGTTCGCGATAACCGAGAGCTGCGCTGGCCCCGTCTGCACGCACATCGAGTTCGATCTCGAGGACGAGCGCGTCGTCGGAATGTTTGAGGACACTCGTGCGGTATCCGAGCCCGAGCGCCTCCGGGCCGACCCACTCATCGACGCCGCTGCCGCGATCGAGCAGCCTCACTCGCCGCAACACCGACCCGACCTCCACGCCGTACGCTCCGACGTTCTGCACGGGGGTCGCACCGGCAGAGCCGGGGATGCCGGACATGCATTCGAGACCGCCGAGTCCGGCCGCAACGGTGCGTGCCACGACGTCGTCCCACTCCGCACCCGCCTCGGCGCGGACGACTTCGCTGCCGACGTCGACCCGTGTATTCGAGACCTTGACGACGACCCCGTCGAATCCGTCGTCGCCGATCACCAGATTCGAGCCGCCCGCGAGCACGAGGACGGGGATGTTCTCGGCGTCAAGACACCGCATGACCTCGATCAACGTGTCGGTGGAGGCGCAGTCGGCAAGGTAGTGGGCGGGGCCGCCGAGCCGCAAGGTCGTCAGCGTCGACAGCGGCACGGATTCGGTGACTGCGGCTCCCGCGTCGACGAGCCGGGCCCTGATATGTGGATCAAGCACCTACAAACGGTAGCGTGCCGGATATGGGCAGCCCTATCGACCACTCGACGCACTACTCGTTTCCGCCTGCGGCAGTGCACGCGGCATTCGTCGACCCGCAGTATTGGAACAGCCGCCTCGCGGAGGTCGGTGGTCCGGGCGCTGAGGTCGAGAACATCCAGACCGGTGACAACACGATCGAGCTCGACCTCCGTCAATCGATTCCCGCCGAGCATCTCCCCGTCATGGTGACGAACATCCGTCCGGGCGATCTCGTCATCCGACGCCATGAAGCGTGGGAACGCCTGGACGGTGACCGCGCTCAGGGCCGGTTCTCCGCCGGTGTCGAAGGGATGCCCGGCACCGTCGAAGGAACCCTCGCGCTCCTCCCGGACGATGCGGGATCGCTGGTACTCATCGAGGGCACGGTCGAAGTGAAGATCCCGTTTCTCGGCGCGAAGATCGAGGGCATGATCGTCAACGAGCTCGTGGGGCTGTTCGACTCGGAGAAGACCTTCACCGCCGACTGGCTGGCCGCCGCAAACCCCTCCTGAGGTAGCGGACGATTTTTCCGGACCGCATGCGGGCCGGTACGCTGGCCCGCCGTGGCACGGCGTAGCAACTTCTCCGCCCGCTTTCCGTATTCAACGGAGCGGGTGTATTCGGCGCTGTCCGACCCCGATCATTGGGAAGCCCGCATGTCGGAGATGCGCAAGTACTCGGAGAACCACGTCGAGGAATTCACCGTCACCGACAGCGGTATCGACCTCGTCCTCCACCATGTGATTCCTCGCTCGGAATTGCCGGAGATCGCCCAGACCGTGATCAAGAAAGACATGATCATCACCCGCACGGAGTCGTACGGCCCGTTCGGCTCCACGACGACGGGCCGCTTCAACGCATCGATACCCGCTGGTCCGGGAGGTCTCTCCGGCACCATGGAGCTGTTCGCGAGCACCCCCGGATGTACGTTGCGGACCTCGTCGGAGGCGAAGGTCAATCTGCCGTTCATCGGCGGAAAGCTCGAAGAGCTGATCCTCAGCAACCTCGTCGAAGTGTTCCGCACCGAGGCGGCGATCACCGCCGACTGGCTCGCACGGCAGTAGGGCGGTGCGTGGACAGCACCCGGAAGGCGTCGCCACCCGCGGCACCACCGGAATCAACCGATTGCGCCGCAGTGACCGCTGGACGGTCCACGAGCCCGTCGCGACACGTGTACTGACGCAGACCTCGAGCCCGCTGGCCGTCGACCTCGGTTACGGCGCGATGCCCGTCACCACTCTCGAATGGGCTGCGCGTCTGCGCACGGTACGGCCGGATCTTCGGGTGGTCGGCCTCGAGATCGACCCCGGTCGTGTCGTTCCGGGGCGCGACCGGGTGGAGTTCGCCCGCGGCGGCTTCGAACTGGCAGGCCTGCGGCCGACGCTGATCCGTGCGTTCAACGTTCTGCGCCAGTATCCGGAAGAAGCGGTCGCACCGGCGTGGGAGCGTCTACGTTCGGGGTTGGCTCCGGGCGGATTGATCATCGACGGCACGTGTGACGAACTGGGTCGCCGCTGCGCGTGGGTACTGCTCGACGAGCACGGTCCGCGCACCCTGACTCTGGCATGGAGTCCCTTCCACGCCGACCGGCCGTCGGATCTCGCGGAGCGGCTCCCCAAAGCGCTGATCCACCACAATGTGCCTGGTGAGCCGATCCACGAATTGCTGACGGCTGCAGATCGCGCCTGGGCGACCTCGGCACCGCACTCGACGTTCGGTCCCCGGCTCCGATGGCGCGCGACCCTGGATCTACTCCGGGGTCAGGGGTTCGAGGTGCAGGGCCAGCGACGACGTATGCGCGACTGCATTCTCACCGTTCCGTGGAGCACTGTCGCACCGCGACGAGGGAGCACTGTCGCACCGCGATGAGCGGAGCACTGTCGCACCGCGATGAGCGGAGCACTGTCGCACCGCGGTGAGCGGAGTTTCCGTCAACCTGCCGAGAGCAACGCCAGTTCGATACGATCGGCGACGGCAGTGGGCTGCCCCGCGACCGCGGCGTGCAGCCCATCTGCGTCTGCCCGGCCGAGTGCGATCGCATCTCCGATGAGTTCGTCGAGGACTTCCTGCGAGACTCCACCCGCGGCGAGATCGACTGCGGTGCGGGCGGGCGTGGTGACCCGGAAACACCCCACCAACTCGCAGTCGACAGCGGCGAGTTCGCGGTGATGCAAGGCCAGCCGATTGCTCGGAACCGTCCGCTGATCGACCGTCGACAAGTGCAGGAATCGGGGCTGTAGGTGTCCCATTCCGTGGAGGTCGGCGGCGCTCTGGTGCGAGACCACCGCGGTCCCCTCGTACCAGGCGCACCATTGCGCGAACTCGTCGAACTTGGTCGGCGGGCTGTCGCAGAGCCGGAACAGTTCGTTCTCCACCCGCAGCCACTGCCCTGACTCGATCCGTGTGGGGAACTGCTCGCTCGTGATGCCGTGCCCCAGGGCTTGGCGGGCGGTGAAGAAGCCGGCCTGCGTCACCGCCAGGCGCCGAAGCAGCTCGTCTGCATCCGCGCGCCCGGATGCTCCGTACTCTGAATCCGTCCACCCAGTCATGGCGCCCACAGTACCCAAAGAATGTGTCAAAGCTCACATAATTCATCCACTTGGTACGTGTCTGCTCATGTGATTTTCAGACTCGTCCGGAACAATCGGCCACATGACGCAACCAAAGCGCAGTCGCCTCACCACAATCGCCGTCATCGTCATCGCGGCGCTTGTCGCGGTCCTCGTGGGCGCCGAGGCCTACGTTCGCAATCGCGCAACGACGTGCCTCGCCCAGTCCTTCGAAAGCGAACTCGGCACCGGAGTCGACGTCGACCTGAGCTGGAAGCCGGTGCTGCTGCAACTTCTCGATCGCCAGGTACCGTCGGTGACCTTCGACAGCGACGACACCGCATTCGGTCCCGCGCAGCAGATGCAGGTGCACGCAGAGGTCCAGGACGTCGATCTGCGCGACTCCGCCGAGGGCTCCGGGACGATCGGCAGCTCGCGCGCCGAGATCGACTGGCCCACGAGCGGGATCCTCGCGACGGTTCAGAGCCAGTCGGTGGGCGCGCTCGTCACCGATGTCACCACCGACGCGTCTACAGGAACGCTGACCTTCACGGTCGGCGGACAAGGACTTGCCGAGTTCACCGCGCGGCCGGTGGTGAACAACGGCATGGTGACGGTGGAGACCACCAACGCCTCGCTCTTCGGGATCGGGCTGCCGAGCGCACTCGTCGACGGTGTGGTCGAGATCCTCACGTCCGGTCTGCAGCAGTACCCGCTGGGCATGCAGGCCACCGAGGTGGGCGTGTCCGAGTCCGGCGTGCAGTTGGCGCTCGAAGGCGGGCATTTCGTGATGCCGGAGGCGCCGGAAGGTCAGCAACAGCAGCAGCAGGGAAGCTGCGGCCTGCTCGCCTAGCCCCCAGAGCTGGGATTTCAAAAAAGAGTGTGACTCTCACCATAAGAAGTACTACATTCTTGCCATGGTGAAATCACATTCTACCTTTTGCAGGGACTATGGCCCGAGGTGCGCTTCATGACCGCGGCCGTCCCGGACACCCTGAATGAAGCCCTATCGCCCGGATGGCTCACGTCTGCTCTGCAACCCCGGTTCCCCGGAATCGACGTGACGGCAGCGACGCTCGGACCGGTCGTGGACCGCGTGTCCACCAATGCACGCTTCACGATCGAGTGCGCAGGCGACATTCCCGAGGGCCTGTCCCCCGACCTTTGTATCAAGGGCTACTTCAACGAAGAAGGCCGGACGACCCGCGCCGCCGGTGAGCCCGAAGCGCTGTTCTACCGCGACCTCCGCGACCACATCGGAGCGCGGACCCTCCGGAGCGTGTACGCCGATTTCGATCCGGACACTCACCACGGTGTCGTGATCACCGAGGACGTCGTCCCCCAGAACTGCACTTTCCTGGACGCCGGCAGCGACTACACCCCCGACCAGGTGGCGGTGAGTCTCGCCGAGTACGCGAAACTGCACGCCGCCACGTGGGGTAATTCCCGGTGGGATCACCAGCGGTGGCTGGCACCGCGGCTCACCGGCGCCATACGCGCGATGGGCATCGAGGAGATCACCGCACGTATCGACCGTAACTTCCACGGACCGAACGGCATACGGGTACCCGACGAACTGAAGGACGCACCCCGGCTGGTCTCCGCCTATCTGGGCCTGGTCGAGGCCCTCGCGTCCGAGTACGAGACGTCCGACTGGTGCGTGATCCACGGAGACGCCCACGTCGGCAACATCTACCTCGACGGCCACGGCCGCCCGAGCCTCGTCGATTGGCAACTCGTCCAACGCGGCATGTGGTACATGGACGTGGGTACCCACATCGCGACCGCGTTGCCGCCCGAGGAACGGCGTCGCACCGAGGACGACCTGCTCGCGCACTATCTCGATTGCCTTGCCTCACACGGCATCGAGCCACCGCAGATCGACCCGGCACGGCGCGCACTTCGACGCGGCATGGTGCGCGGCCTCTACCTCTGGGGCATCACCGTCAAAGTGGAGCCGCGCCTGATCGAGATCCTGCTGCACCGGCTCAGCACCGCGGTCGCCGATCACGATGCCCTCTCCGCCGAGTTGTTCTCGGCCCCCTGCTGACCCACCGATCCGGGTATTGAATCCGTACGGGAATCATGGCAGGCTGGTCGAGAATCACGTTCTACCTCGACATGCAGTTATTGCGCACACTCGGCAACAGCCCTTCCCTACGCCGCGCGCTGATCTCGACTTGCATCTGCGAAAGGTGTTGTGAAAACGTTGGTTACGAATCGACTGAGCTCGATTGTCCGCGAAGTCCCCCCATCCCTGCGCAGCCACTACGAAGAGCAGGGGTGGTGGACCCGCGAAACACTCGGGGAAATCCTCGCAGACGGACTGAAGAAACACCCCGGCATGGGATTTCACGTGCATTCCGCAGTTCGCCCGTACAGGGGGACCTTCGCCGAGGTCGAACTTGTCGCACGCAGACTCGCCGCAGGCCTGAAAGCCCGGGGAGTCGGCCCCGGCGATGTCATCGCACTGCAATTGCCGAACTGGATGGAAGCCGCCGCAACCTTCTGGGCATCCGCCCTTCTCGGCGCAGTGACGGTTCCGATCGTCCATTTCTACGGTCCGAAGGAACTCGGCTTCATACTCGAGGATTCCGAGCCGCACGTGTTCATCACGGCCGCACAGTTCGGCCGCATGACGTACACGCCGGAAGCGAGTGCACATGTGCCGATCGTCGGCGTGGTCGGACAAGATTTCGACGATCTACTCGCCGACGAGCCGTTGCACAGCCTCGTCGAGGTGGACGCTGCCGCTCCCGCGATCGTCGCATACACCTCGGGAACTACCCGAAACCCGAAGGGCGTCATCCACACCCACCAAACGCTCATCTGCGAGACGCGGCAATTGATGTCGAACTACGAACCCGGTCGCGGGCGTCAGCTCACCGCCCTGCCGGTCGGGCACTTCATCGGGATGCTGGGCGCGGTCCTGTTCCCCGTCCTCGACGCGATCCCCGCCGACATGTGCGACGAGTGGAATCCCACCCGCGTCATCGCGCTCATGGACTCCGACGGCGTCGCGATCGGCGGTGGACCACCGTATTTCGTCACCAGCTTGCTCGACCATCCCGATTTCGAACCCGAGCACCTGCGCTTCTTCGGGCCGATCGGTCTCGGTGGATCCACCGTGCCTGCCTCCGTTCCGCGGAGGCTGGCCGATCTCGGTCTCGTCGTCACCCGCTCGTACGGGAGCACCGAACATCCTTCCATCACCGGATCCGCCACCACTGCCCCCGAAGACAAGCGGCTGCTCACCGACGGCTACCCACGGCCGGGTGTCGAGATCCGCCTGACCGAGGACGGCGAGATCGTCAGCCGCGGGCCCGATCTGTGTCTCGGCTACACCGACGAAGCCCTGACCGCACGCGCATTCGACGACGCCGGCTGGTATCACACCGGCGACGTCGGGACCATCGACGACGACGGGTATCTCACCATCACCGATCGAATGTCCGACCTCATCATCCGCGGCGGCGAGAACATCGGCGCCGCAGCCGTCGAAGACACGCTGCTCACCATGGAACCGGTCGCGGAAGCCATCGTCGTCGCAGCGCCCGACTCGCGACTGGGCGAACGCGTGGCTGCGGTACTGCGACTCGTGGAAGGGCACTCCATGCCCACGCTGGCCGAAGTCAGGGACCACTTCGCCGCGGCCGGAGTGGCCAGGCAGAAGTGGCCGGAGGAAGTGCACGAGGTCGACGACTTCCCGCGCACCGCATCAGGAAAGGTGCAGAAGAATCGGATCCGGAAGTTCGTCGCCGACGCAGCGCAACAACGCACACCGGAGGCATCGCATGTCTGACGAACAGTACCTGGTCGAACTCGATCGTGAGATCTGCATGGGCGCAGGCGTCTGCGTTTCGTATGCCGCCGACACCTTCGCGATGGGAAGCGACGCCACAGCCGAGGTGAGAACGCCGATCGTCACGGAAATGTCGGACGTCGAAGTCGCAGCATCCGGATGCCCCACGGGCGCCATCACTCTGATGCGGAGTGTCGAAGGAGCCGACCGAGATGAGCGGTGAACCGCCGACGAAGCCGCAGGCGTTCGGCGGGGTACGCGTCGTCGAACTCGCGCAATGGGTGTTCGTGCCCGTCGCCGCAGCCCTCCTTGCCGACTGGGGCGCCGACGTAGTCCGCATCGAACCGCCCGAGGGTGATCCATATCGCGGCCTCGCGACGCAGGGCATCGGCGCCGATCGTGGTGGCCCAAACCTCTCGATGGCCCTGGCCAACCGCGGTAAACGTTCGATCGCGCTCGATGTCCGGAGCGACGAGGGTCTCGCTGTGCTGCACGAACTCCTCGCCTCTGCGGACGTGTTCATCACCAGCCTCCGTCCGGGTGCCCTCGAGAGACTCGGCCTGGACGCCGAGACGCTGCGCCTGCGCTATCCGCGCCTGATCTACGCGCGCGGACACGGGTTCGGTGTCCGCGGACCCGACTCCGACAAGCCCGGATACGACAGCTCAGCGTTCTGGGCACGCGGCGGTGTCGGTCACACACTCACCCCCACCGAACGCGACTACCCCATCAGTCAGCGCGGCGCGATGGGCGACCGCAACGGCGCGATGGCCCTGGCATTCGGAATCTCGACCGCGCTCCTCGAACGAGAGAAGACCGGGTCGGGAACCGTCGTCGACGTGTCGCTGCTCGCCACCGCGATGTGGATGCTGTCGTCCGACCTACTCGTCGCACTCAACGGCGGCGACGTGGCCTCGGTGACGGGCCGTGGGCCGCAGGTCAATCCGCTCACCGGCACATACCGGACCCGCGATCTTCGGCACATCCAGCTGATGTTCCTGCAGGGGGATCGCTACTGGCCCGCCTTCGCTCGCCTCATCGGGCGCGACGACCTCGTCGACGACCCCCGGTTCGTGGATATGGCCGCTCGTCGGGAGAACAGTGTGGCGTGCGTCGAGGAACTCGACGGAATCTTCGCGAAGCACACGTTGGACGAGTGGAAGCAGATCCTCGCGGAGCTCGACGCGCCCTGGGCCCCGGTGCAGTCTGTGCACGATGTGATCGACGACCCGCAGGTCGCAGCCAACGGGTACGTCGGCGAGGTCCGGCTCGACGACGGGCACACCTACCGGCTGCCCGCCGTACCGGTCCAATTGGATCAGGAACCTCCCGTCCTGCGACGCGCCCCCGAGCACGGTGAGCACACCGAAGCCGTGCTGCTCGAACTCGGCTACGACTGGGAACGGATCGGATCGCTCGCCGACAAGGGCGTCATCCCGTGATGGCACACGAAACGACGACACACCGACCCCTGCCGGTGCCCGACACGACGTCGGCACCGTACTGGGCTGCGGCAGCGGCACATCGACTCGAATTGGCGCGCTGCCGAGAGTGCAGCGCTTTCGCGCACCCACCCGACAGCGTGTGCCCGAACTGTGGATCCACCGACCCCGCTTTCGAATTCGTTCCCGTGAGCGGGCGCGGTACCGTGCGATCGTGGACGATCGTCCGCCAATCCTTCCTCCCCGGATTCGACGACCTCCTTCCGTTCGTCCTGGTCGACGTCGAACTCGCCGAGCAGTCCGAACTGCGGTTGATCGGCCGGTTGCTCGACGGGCCCGACGCAGAACTCCGGATCGGTACGCCGGTCGTCACCGCGTTCGAGCAGCTATCTTCCGAGTTGTCGGTTCCGGCATTCGAGATCGCATCATGAGCAGCTTCGCTCGCAACAGTGACACCAGCAGCTTCGCTCGCAACAGTGACACCAGCAGCTTCGCTCGCAACAAGGTGGCGATCGTGGGCTACGCGCAGAGCGATATCCGACGCACTGCCGGTCGCACGCTCGGCGCCCTCACCGTCGACGTCGCCCGCGCAGCCGCCGCAGACGCCGGCCTCGAACTCGAGCAGGTGGACGGCTACGTCAGTTCGAGCCTGATGCCGAGCGCGAGCGGTCGGGTCGTGGAGGACGGCGTCAGCACCGTGTCGTCCGCGTGGCTGGCCGGGCGACTGGGCGGTACCCCGCGCTATGTCGCAGGATTCGACGGGATCGGCCAGCTGACCGGCTCGGTGTCGATGGCGGTCAACGCGATTGCCAGTGGCGCCGCCGACTACGTCATCGTGCATCGAGCGCTGCACAATCCCACGGGGAGCTACCACGGTAATCCGATGCAAGCCGTACACGGCCCACAGCAGTGGACCGCGCCGCAGGGTTTCTTCGGTCCACTGGCCATGATCGCCCTGCCGTACAACGAGTACCTGCAGCGGTACGGTGCCAAACCCGAGTCCATGGCGGCCGTGGTGACCGAGGCCCGTAAGAACGGTGCACGGATCCCGTGGTCGTTCTGGTACGACCGCCCGCTGAATCGAGACGAATACCTTTCCGCACCAGCACTGTTCGATCCAGTGCGCAGGTTCGACTGCGATATCCCGGTCGACGGCGTCGCCGCGTTCGTGCTCACGAGCGCCGAGCGCGCGAAGGATCTCCCCCACCCGCCGGTGTACATCGCCGGGTACGCGAACGCGACACCGACGCGACGACGACTCCCCCTGCACTGGCCGCTCGACGACATCCTCGGAGCCGGTGGTGATCTGGTTCGCCGACTCGAGGAATCCTCCGGAATCGGTATGCGCGAGATCGATCTCCCCCAGGTCTACGACGGTTTCTCCCCGTTCGTGTGGTTCTGGCTCGAATCCCTGGGTCTGTGTCCACCGGGCGAGGCGCACCGGTTCGTCGAAGAAGGCGGAATCGACAGCGACCGGCCCGGGGCGATTCCGGCGCTGTCCGGAGGTGGCGCGCTCGGAAACGGCCGGATGCACGGTGTTCCACAAATGCTCGAGTGTTATCTCCAACTCTCCGGACGCGCAGGTACCCGGGGGCGTGCCGGCCTGACCACCGCGGTGGCGTGTCACTCGTCGCCACACTACGGCGGCGCCGTGGTGTACTCCGCCAATCGCTTCTGACGCATCATTTTTCAGAAACTCGCAATCTCACTATTGCCCTAACGAGAACTATGTTCTACTACTAGCAGGGAAAAGGGGGCGTCTTGAGTATCCTCACCGAACGTCGTACCTATGTGGCCGGCGAATGGGTCACCGGCGACCAGGTCATCGCAGTCGAGAACCCGGCCGACGAAACTCACGTGGCCGACGTCAGCGCGACACCCGTTGCCGAAGTCGAGCGCGCTATCCTCGCCGCTCGGACCGCCTTCGACGACGGAATATGGGCGCAGCGCACACCCCGCGACCGGGCCGAGGCGGTCCACACACTGATCGACCACCTCGAGGCGAATCACGAGACGCTGGTCGACACCCTGGTCGCCGAGGCCGGGCAGCCCGTGCGGTTCGCCGACGAAACCCAGTGCCGTACGGGAATATCCATTGCCCGGCAGACGATCGACCTCTACCTGTCGATGCGACACGAGGAGGCCACACCGGTCCCGGTCGACGATCTGACACGGGGGCGGGTCGCGCTCAGCATCCTGCGACATGAACCGGTCGGAGTGGTCACCGCCATCACTCCGTACAACGCTGCTCTGATCATGGCCTTGCAGAAGCTGATTCCGGCACTCATGGCGGGCAACTCGGTGATCCTGCGGCCGAGTCCGTTGACCCCGCTGTCATCGTTGATCTTCGGGCATGCAGCCGACGCCGCAGGCCTGCCGCCCGGTGTACTGAGCGTGGTCGCCGAGGAAGGCACCGAGGGCGCGCAGCTGCTGACGACCCATCCCGCGGTCGACATGGTCTCGTTCACCGGATCCACCGTCGCCGGACGCAACATCATCGCGCAAGCGGCCCCGACGGTAAAACGACTGTCTCTCGAGCTCGGCGGCAAATCGGCGCAGATCTACCTGCCCGACGCGCTCGAGCGGGTCGGCATCGGCGCAATGGGCGTCGTGGCCCGCACCGCAGGACAGGCCTGCGTCGCCGCGACACGCATGCTCGTTCCTGAGGAGCACAAGGAAGAGGTACTCGAACGCGTTGCCGCCGCGTACAACTCGATCAAGGTGGGGTCTCCCACCGATCCGACCGCGCTGATGGGTCCGGTGATCAGCGCGGCACAGCGATCCAAGTGCGAGCGGTTCGTGCAACTCGCGGAGGAGCAGGGCGCCAAGGTCCGGGCCGGCGGTAAGCGTCCGGAAGGCCTCGATCGGGGTTACTACTTCGAGCCGACCGTCCTCGATCTGCCGAACAACTCCAACCCGGCCGCGCAGGAGGAGATCTTCGGACCGGTTCTCGGGGTGATCGGCTACCGCGACGTCGACGATGCGGTGCGGATCGCCAACGACAGCGTCTACGGGCTGTCCGGGCAGGTCTACGGCGCCGACGCCGCGGCTGCAGTCGCGGTGGCCCGCCGGATCCGTGCGGGCGCCGTCAACGTCAACACCACCGTGTTCAGCGCACTCGCACCCAGCGGGGGCTACAAGCAGAGCGGACTCGGACGCGAACGCGGCCCCGAGGGCATCCGCGAATTCCAGGAAGTCAAGCACATGTCGATTGGAGAACTCCCGAAATGACAGCTGCATCGAACGACACCACGAACCTCGACCTGGACTGGCTCGTCTCGGTCGACGACCACATCCTCGAACCGCCCAACCTGTGGGTCGATCGGGTTGCGAAGAAGGACCGAGATCGTGCACCCCACATGATCAAGGACGACAAGACCGGGATGGACGTCTGGGTCTACGACGGCAAGAAGTTCCCGAGCAGCGGTCTGAGCGCCGTCGCAGGCAAGTCCAAGGAGGAGTTCAGCCCCGAACCCCTCAACTACGACGAGATGCGCCCCGGTTGCTACGATCCGCTCGCTCGCGTGGAAGACATGAACCAGGCCGGGATCCTTGCTTCACTGTCGTTTCCGACAGTGACTCGCTTCTGCGGACAGATGTTCATGGAGGCCAGCGACCGCGAGTTCGGATTCACCTGTCTGCAGGCCTACAACGACTGGCATCTCGAAGAGTGGGCGGGCGCCGCTCCGGGCCGCTTCATTCCGCTGATCCTCATCCCGCTGTGGGATCCCGCCCTTGCGGCGAAGGAGATGGAACGCTGCGCAGCGAAGGGCGCCACGACGTTCGCCTTCTCGGAGAATCCCGAACCGCTGGGTCTGCCGACCATCCACGACAAGGATCGCTACTGGGATCCGGTCATGGCCGCCGCGAACGATCTCGAGATGGTCGTGTCGATGCACGTCGGCTCGTCGTCGACGGTGCCGCGGATCTCGAAGGATTCGCCGTTCTTGGCCAACTTGGCCTGGGGCGCGACACGCACCTCAGGGGCGATGCTGACGTGGCTGTTCAGCAGCATGTTCCAGCGCTACCCCAACCTCAAGATTGCATTGTCCGAGGGTGAGATCGGCTGGGTGCCGTACTTCCTCGAACGTGCCGAGCAGGTGCTCGACAAGCAGCGCTACTGGATCCAGCGCGGTGCGCAGTGGAGCGACCACGGCAACAACGACCTGGATCTGGGTGAACTGGATGTTCGGGAAGTGTTCCGCAAGCACATCTTCGGTTGCTTCATCGAGGACCACCACGGTATCGCCAGCATCGACGAGATCGGCGAGGACAACATCATGTGCGAGACCGACTACCCGCACTCGGATTCCACCTGGCCCAACTGCATCTCGGTGGTCAAGAAGCAGATCGAGCACCTGACGACCGAACAGCAGTACAAGATCCTGCGCGGCAACGCCGAGCGTCTGTACCGCTTCACTCCGGCACAGCCCCCGGTCCTGGCCGGTGTCTGACGTTGCTGCGGCCGAACAGGAATATGTCATGAATCGATTGCTCGAAGACAAGTCCGCCATCGTGACGGGCGCGGGCTCAGGAGTGGGCCGCGCGACCGCCCTGCGCCTCGCCGAAGAAGGTGCACAGGTCGTGTGCGCCGACATTGATGTGGATCAGGCGAAAGAGACCGTGCGCCTCGTCGAGGCCGCCGGTGGCGCCGCAACGGCCGCCGCAACGGATGTGTCCGACGAAGACCAGGTCGAAGCGATGGTGAACGCGGCGGTCGCGCAGTACGGCAAGCTCGACATCCTCGTCAACAATGTCGGAATCCCCACCCCGCGATTGGGAGCAACCTTCGAGGAACACACCCGCGAAGACTTCGAACGGCTGGTCGGGGTGAACCTGGGCGGCGTCTTCTTCGGGAGCAAGCATGCCGTCCTGCAGTTCAAAAAGCAGGGTTCGGGCGGTGCGATCGTCAACACCGGGTCGGTCGCGGGGCTCGTCGCGTGGGGCGGCTCGGTGTACGGCGCCACCAAGGGTGCCGTACACCAGTTGACACGCGCGGTGGCGATCGAGGGCGCACCGCACGGCATCCGGGTCAACGCCATCGCTCCCGCAGGGATGCCGTTGACCGGGTTCATGACCGCCGGCGGGCTGGATCCGGAGATGGGTGCACGACCCGAAGTCACCGATCGCATCGCCACCCAGCATCCCCTCGGCCGTTTCATCACGGCCGAGGACTGCGCGGAAGCGATCCTGTACCTGGCATCCGACATGTCGAAGAACGTGACCGGTGTGGTCCTGCCCGTCGACGGAGGGTACGTCGCACGATGAAAACGACATCGCTCGATCGAGAGCGGGTACGGGAGCTGTTCGATCTGCGCGGCTCGTACAACGTGGCGACCGGCGGCGGCTACTCGGACGATCCGTATCCGATCTGGCATCGGCTCCGCAGTGAGAAGCCGGTGCATCCGGGCACGGTGCACGAGCTCACCGGAATATCGGAGCCGCTGATGTTCCAGGGGCTCCCGTATCCCGACCGCGAGCACTTCTCGGTGTTCAGTTTCGAGGCCTGCAACGAAGCCTTCCGGAATCCGAGGGTGTTCGCGTCGTCTCCCGAAGCCGTGGACATCGACCCCGAATCGGGTTCACTCGTCCACAACAGCATGTTGTCGATGGGCGGAGTGCAGCACCGGCAGTACCGCAGTCTGGTCCAGCCGTCGTTCCTTCCGTCGAACGCACAGTGGTGGATCCAGAACTGGATCGAGGAAGCGGTCCACCTCCTGATCGACGGGTTCGTCGACGACGGACATGCCGAACTCAACGTCGACTTCTGCGCTGCCATACCGATTCTCACCATCACAGGAAGTTTCGGTGTGCCGATCGAGCAGGCGCTCGACATTCGTGAGGCCTTGATCCGCGACAAACAGAAGATCATCGACATCCTCGCTCCGATCGTCGCGGCACGGCGAGAGGAACCGCAGGACGACCTGATCAGTGTTCTGGTGCAGGCCGAGCGGACCGACGAATCCGGTACCACACAGCGCCTTTCGGATGAGGAGATCTACACCTTCTCGCTGTTGCTGCTCGCCGCGGGATCGGGCACCACCTGGAAGCAGATGGGAACCACGATCACCGCACTGCTTCAGCGTCCGGATGTGCTCGACAAGGTACGCGAGGACCGGTCCCTGTTGCGCGCGGCAATCGAGGAGACCCTGCGCTGGATGCCCACCGACCCGATGTTCTCGCGGTGGGTCACCGAAGATATCGAGTTCTACGGTCAGAACATTCCGAAGGGTTCGGTCGTTCACCTGTGCGTCGCTGCCGCGAACCGTGATCCCGAGCGATGGGAACGACCCGACGAGTACGACATCACCCGGTCTACGAAGTCGACGCTCGCATTCGGCCAGGGAGCTCACATCTGCCTGGGCATGCACGTAGCACGCGGTGAGATGACCGTGGGCATCAACGCCCTGCTCGACCGACTCCCCGGGCTTCGGCTCGATCCGGCCGCCGAGCCACCGCGGCTCGTCGGGATGTACGAGCGCGGAGCCACCGCGATTCCCGTCCTCTTCGATACGAAGTGAGGTGACCATGGCAGAAACCGAGTACACACAGACGGACATCAGCCTCCGCGGCGACGAGCACATCCGCGTCTATCGGGAAAGCGGGGGGAAGGAGGGATACATCTGGAACGGTGTGCCGACACTCCTCCTCACCGTGACCGGCCGGCGTTCGGGCGAGCCGAAGACATCCGCGCTGATCTTCACCCAGGACGGTGAGGACTATCTCGTCGTTGCGTCGAAGGGTGGCGCACCGAAGCATCCGCTCTGGTACGAGAACCTGCAGGCCGATCCGCACGCCGAGGTGCAGGTACTGGACACGACGATGTCGGTGGTGGCGCGAACTGCCAGCGCAGAGGAGAAGCCGCGGCTCTGGAGGATCGTCACGGACGCGTGGCCGAACTACGACCTCTACCAGTCCCGAACCGACCGGGACATCCCGGTCGTGGTCCTCTCACCGACGTGACGATGTCTAGAATCAGACACCATGTCCCGGGCTGAAGAACGAGCGGTCGAACGATCGGTGGCCGTGCAGCGGTCGCGGTCGCGCGTCGAGAATCAGATCCGTGCGATTCTCGACGCGGCCCACCGCCTCGTCGAGGCAAAGGGCGACGCGTTCACCACTCAGGAACTCGCGAAGGAAGCCGGGGTGGCCCTCCAGACCTTCTATCGCTATTTCGCGAGCAAGGACGAATTGCTCCTCGCTGTCATCAGCGACGGGCTCACCGACGCGTGCCGACAGATGGTCGCCGCTGCCGACGATCTCGTCGACCCTCTGCAACGGCTCCGGTTCTTCATCACCGCGTCGCTGGGAGGCCGGTCGAGGGACCCCGAGCGCTACACGCTGGCCCAGTTCATCGTGGCGACCCATTGGAGGTTGCATCGTGTCTTCCCGAAGGAGCTGGCCGAGGCCGACCGACCTCTGGTCGACCTCATCCACACCGAGATCCGGGCCGCCGCAGCTGCGGGTCTCGTGACGTCCACCGACACGGAGCAGGACGCCTGGTTCATCGTCGAGCTCACTCGCTCGGTGTACCACCACTATGCGTACGCGGCAGGCACCGTCGCGGAGGTCCAGGAGCAGCTGTGGCAGTTCTGCCTACGTGCTCTCGGTAGCACGGTGCGCTGACCTCACTACTTCACCGAATTCGATAGGGCTGATGCCCAGTCCGATTCGGCCCATCACGTGCCATACCCTTTCTGGCTCGAACCGTCTCGTCACGCACGTCCACAGCATGGCACTGCAGTTCGCCTGTGTCACTGCCGTGTCGCCACGAGGGCCCTCGAGCATCGCTCGCCGAACTCCCCAACCCCACAACCAGATCGAGAGGTCGTCGATGATCCGCCGCAGACGAATACGGAAGCTACCGGCCGCATTACTGTCCCTCACCTTGTTCGCCTTCGTCGCCGCGTGCGGCGGCGGCGATACCTCCGACTCGGGTTCCTCCGCCAACGGCGGTGAGCCCGTGGCCGGCGGCTCCGCCACGATCCTGGAAGTCGCAGAACCACCTACACTCGACCCGGCGAAGCTGTCGAACACATGGGCCCACATGGCGCCCTTGGGAAATGCCCTCTACGGCACGCTCATGATCAACAGTACCGAAGACTTCGAGATCGAATACAAGATGGCCACCGATTTCTCCACGACCGACGTCGGAACCACTTTCGATTTGAAGCTGCAGCCCGGGCTGACCTTCACGGACGGCACACCCCTCGATGCCGCAGCCGTGAAGTACAACTGGGACCGCTTGAAGGACCCGGCGACCGGTTCCACCGCGATCCGGGTCGCCAGTTCGATCGCGAACACCGACGCAGTCGATGCCGAGACCCTCCGTGTCACCCTGGTGGCGCCGAATCCCCAATTCGCACAGGGCATCGCTGCGACGTCGTTGAACTGGATCGCCTCCCCCACCGCATTGGAGCAGGGCACCACAGCATTCGACGACAATCCGGCCGGGGCCGGACCGTTCAAGGTGGTGCGCTGGACGCGCCAGGGTGAGATCGAGATGGAGAAGAACCCCGACTACTGGGACGCACCCAAGCCGCATCTCGACACCCTGACCATCCGCACGGCGCACGAAGCCACTCAACGAATGAACGCAATGACCACCGGCGCAGCGGATCTCGCGTCCGAGTCCAGCCCCAACAACATCATCGCGGCCGAGGCACAGGGACTGAACACCGAGGTCGTTCCGACCGGCGGCGGTCAGATCATCGCAATGAATCATCGTCGGGCACCGTTCGATGACATCCGTGCCCGACAAGCCGTGCAGCTCGCGTTGGACACCGACAACCTGAACCTCATCGTCTACAACGGCGAGGGCGACGTGCCGGAAACCCTGTTCTCCGAAGAATCCCCGTACTACCAGGACATGCCCTTCCCCGACACCAACTCCGAGGAAGCGCAGAAGCTGTTCGACGAGCTGGCCGCCGAGGGCAAGCCCGTGTCGTTCACGTTCATGTCCTACCCGGCCAGTGAGAGCAAGACGCTCGCCGAAGCCGTCCAAGCACAGCTCAGTGCCTACGACAATGTCGACGTGAAGGTCGAGATCCACGACATCGCCAACGCACAGGCGCGCACCGCAGCACGCGACTTCGACATGTCGATCACGTCCGCGATCGTCCAGGATCCCGACTACGGCCTCTGGTCGGCCTTCCACTCCACGTCGCCCGGAAACTTCATGGGCGTCAGCGACCCGGGACTCGACGAGGCGCTCGACCGTGGACGCGAGTCCACGTCACATGACGAACGCGTCGAGGCCTACAACACAGTCGAGAGTCGGCTCGCGGACCTTTCCGTCGGCGTTTTCTACACCAGAGCGACACCCGCCATCATCTATGGCAAGGACGTCCACGGCGTCGAGCTCTACACTCTCGGTTCACCTCTGGTGGAGGAAATCTGGATCAACTGATCCGAGAAGGTCTGTCCGGGAATCCGTCGAGAACCGCCCGACTACCGGACAGACCGAGCCGGGTCGCTCCTGCCTCGAGCATCCGCGCCGCGTCCTCCGCGGTGCGGATGCCGCCGCTCGCCTTGACCCCGAGCCTGCCGCCGACCGTTTCCGCCATGATCCGCACCGCGTGTTCCGAGGCACCTCCGGCAGGATGGAACCCGGTGGAGGTCTTGACGAAGTTCGCGCCCGCCTTCTCCGCGACCCGGCACACCTCGACGATCGCCTCGTCCGAGAGCACAGCCGATTCGATGATCACCTTGAGCACCACATCGAACCCGATCGCCTCGCGGACCGTGAGGATGTCGGCGAGCACCGCGTTGTAGTCCCCCGCCACCGCAGCTCCGACGTCGATGACCATGTCCACCTCACGGGCACCCTGCTCGACGGCGAGGCGCGCCTCGGCACCCTTGATGAGCGAATGATGCTTGCCCGAGGGGAAGCCCACCACCGTCGCGACGGCCACGCCTTCCGCCCGCAACGGCATCATCGACGGTGAGACACACACCGCGTACACACCGAGCTCCCGGGCTTCGTCGACGAGTGCCTGCACATCCACCGCGGACGCTTCGGGCTTGAGCAGGGTGTGGTCGATCATCGACGCGACGTGTGAGCGGGAGAAGGTGGTATCCGGCATGCCGTCAGCTTTCCACAGGTGAAAATCATTTGCCTGGCCCGGCGACAGCGGCGCACGCTACGGGCGTGCTGATCCGTAGAGAACGCCCATCCGACGCCGAGAGCATCGAGGCGATCCACCGCGACGCCTTCCTGGCGTCCACGCCGGAAGGTCACGAGCCCGTCGAACCCGGTCTGGTTGCGGCACTGCGCGCCGACCCGGCCTGGATTCCACAGTTGTCACTTGTCGCCGAAGAGTCCACCGGAACCGTCATCGGGCATGTGTGCGTGACCCGCGCACAGATCAGCGGAGCCGCCGCACTCGCGCTCGGCCCGATCGGGGTACGACCGGACCGGCAGGGCACGGGTGCGGGCGGCGCGCTGATGCACGCGGTCCTCGGTGCGGCCGACGCGCTCGGCGAGAGCGTCGTAGTCCTGCTCGGCCACCTCGACTACTACCCTCGATTCGGCTTCGTCCCCGCCACCGACCTCGGCATCACGCCCGATGTCGAGGCTTGGGCCACACCACATTTCCAGGCACGCCCACTGAGTTCCTACGATCCGGCCACGACGGGCACGTTCCGATATCCCGCGCCGTTCTACGAGCTCGATTAGCGCTGGTGGATCATCGATCCTCCGGCGCCGCCCCGAGAGCTCGGAGGATGAACGGAAGGGTACGGGCCACGGCAGCATCCGATCGACCGCCTGCGATCAGCCCCGAGCGCTGCGCTTCCAGACATGCCATGACGAGGCGGCCCGTATCGGCCGGGTCGGCCTCGGCGAACACTCCGTGCTCCATACCGTCACGGAGAAGTTCCTCCACCAACTCGACCAGTGGCGCGATGTGGGTGAAGAACTGTTCGCGATCCTTCGGCGATAATGCCGACGCAACCGACTCGCCGACACCGCGTTGCAGCGAGAACTCGATGAGCACCAGTTTGATCAACACCTGCAACCGATCGAGGGGCTCCCTGCGGTCGGCCAGTTCCCGCTGTGCCAGCGCGATGAACCGCGTCATCTCCCGCTCGGACCAGGCCATCAGCAGTGCGGTCTTGTCGGGAAAGTAGTTGTACACCGCAGTCCGTGCCACACCGGCCTTCTCGGCGATGGTCTGCAACTTGACTCCTTCCCAGCCGTTCCCGTGGAACTCGACTGCGAATGCATCGAGCATCGCATCCCGCGTAGCGGCCTTGTGTTCCGCCACCGTGGCACCACCGGTCAACTTCGGCATTGCACCAACCTCACACTCACTCGTCGTCTGCAGGTCGAACAGATCGACCACCACCCGGCAATCACCTTGCCACGCAGCAATACGGTCGAGGACCAGCACCGATGACAACCGGGCGAGGGATTCGGCAACCGTGTCGACCTCGGCAACACCGAGCTGTGCGCGTCGGGCGAGACGCTCGAGTTCGACCGTGATCGTCCGTCGCACTTCTCGCTGTACGAGGTGGACGATCTCCGGTGGGCTCGCGTACACGTCAGCGCACAGCAGCGTCGGCGAGACGGCGGGCGCGATCGGCGTCGCCTTCAGGCGGTGTTGCCACCGGCTCCATGAATCCTCCTTTGTGATGACATGTCGTCATATAAATATCATGGCGGTACCGGGCCGCAATCTCCGGATGCGGGTTTCGCACACCGTTCGACCCGGCCGAAATCGACCCACGAGTCAGTAGATTGACCGAAATGAGCGACAACCCAGCAGACACCGCCCGCACTTTCGACGACGCGAGCGTCACCTTCGATCTGCTCACCGACACGGTGTGGGGCCCCGCCGGGACGGCACTGGCGTTCCAACTCGGACTCGGCCCCGGCGACACGGTCCTGGACGTGTGCTGCGGCGCGGGTGCATCAGCGTTTCCGGCCGCGGCAGCGGTGGGTCCGTCCGGGCGTGTGCACGGCGTCGACCTCTCCGCCGACCTCCTCGAGAAGGCCCGCCTGATCGCCGAGAACCGAGCGTTGCAGAACGTCGACTTCGTGTGCGCCGACGCAACCGCATGGGAAGCGCCCTCGGATATTCCTGCCGACGGATACGACGCACTCGCGATCTCCTACGGAGTGTTCTTCCTTCCCGATATGCATCGGGCGTTCGCGCGGCTCGTCGGCCTCGTACGACACGGCGGCCGGGTCGGTGTGACGGTATGGAGGCGAGGAGCGCTGGAGGAATACGGACAGGTCGTGTTCGACGTCGCGTCGCGCTTCGATCCGGAACTCGCCGAGCGCGGGTCGCTGCGTGCGCGGACTCCCCTCCACGAGATCGACACCCCACACACGCTCGAGGCATGGCTCGCCGGCGCAGGCACTCATTCCGTCGATGTGCGTGTCCTGTCGAACCGGCTTCCCGCGACCGACGATCTGTGCTGGAATCTCGTCACCGGCACCGGATACCGGGCTGCGTTGAACGGCCTCGACGACGAGCAGATCGCAGCAGTGCGACGTGGCATCGCCGACGAGGTGACCGCGCGCGGTATCCACACGATCGACTTCAGCACGCTCGTGGGCACCGCTACCGTGCGACGGCCCCCGACCGCAGCTTCCGGCCACCTGAGACAATCGCGGGCATGACTCGTTCCACCTCGACCGACGACCGCCGTTACGTGTTGACCCTGGGCTGCCCCGACAGCACCGGGATCGTCGCGAAGATCTCCACGTTTCTCGCGGAGGTCGGCGGCTCGATAGTCGAGGCCGCGTATCACGCCGACCCGGACGGCGGCTGGTTCTTCACCCGGCAGGCGGTCCGGGCGTCGTCCATTCCGTTCGGCATCGACGAGTTGCGGGACAGGTTCGCCGTGGTGGCGGACGAGATCGGCGCGGAAACGGAATGGACACTCTCCGACACCGGTCAGCGCAAGCGCGTGGTGCTGCTCGTCAGCAAGGAAGCCCACTGCCTGCACGACCTTCTCGGCCGCGTGGCCGCCGGCGAGCTCGAAGCCGATGTGTGCGCCGTCGTCGGCAATCACCGCGAACTCGAGCAGGTCGCACGCAGGCACGGGATCGACTACCACTACGTCTCGTTCCCGTCAGATCCCGCCGAACGCGGACCTGCGTTCGAACAGGTCCGCAAGATCGTCGACGCACACGATCCGCACGCCGTGGTGCTCGCACGGTTCATGCAGGTCCTGCCCGCGGAGCTGTGCGAGCACTGGGCCGGGCGGGCCATCAACATCCACCACAGTTTCCTGCCGTCGTTCATCGGCGCCCGCCCGTACCACCAGGCGTTCACCCGCGGCGTGAAGCTCATCGGCGCGACCTGCCACTACGTGACAGCGGAACTCGACGCGGGCCCGATCATCGAACAGGACGTCATCCGTGTGAGCCACAACGACAGCGTCGCGGACATGGTGCGGCAGGGTCGCGATGTGGAGAAGCTCGTCCTGTCGCGCGGTCTCCGGTGGCACCTCGAGGATCGGGTGCTGGTGCACGGTAAGAAGACCGTCGTCTTCAACTAGGAGACGGTCGCTCCCGCGCGCTCGACGAGATGCAGAAGCTCGTCGTCGAACGCGTCGATGGCTTCGACAGAGCTCATGTGTCCGACGCCGTCGAGCACCACCAGGCGTTCGAGATTTCCGGCCTTCTCGAGTCCGGCTGCGAGCCGTCGCGCGTGTACCGGAGGTGTGAGCCGGTCGGCCGCGCCGACGAGCACTGTCGTGGGCACGGTGAGGTTCTCGAGGCCCTCGTGGATGTCGAGAGTGCTCAGCGCGAAGCCCCAGCCCCCGCGCGTACGCGGCGGGCACCCGAGCACGATCTTCTGACAGAAATCGACCTCGGCCGCGGTCGCCGCCGGTGACAGCGCCACGTATTTGAGAGCCCTGGTGGTGAACTTCGATTCGACCAACGGCACCCTCGCACCGAGAAGCGGACGCGCCACCTTCACCGGCACCCGCGGGAACCGCTCGGGAAGTGCGATCAATGCCGCGTCCGCGATGAGGTTGTCCATTCCGGTACTGGCGAGGAGGACACCCGCGACCTTCTCAGAGACCTGCTCCGGGTACCTCTCGGCCCACGCGATGATGCTCATCCCGCCCATGCTGTGCCCGGCGAGCACCGCCTTGCGTCCGGCCGGGACCACTGCATCCAGGACCGCGGCAAGGTCGCCGGCGAGGACGTCAGGACCCAGCCGACGTGTCCCCACCTCGCTGGCGCCGTGTCCGCGCTGGTCGTAGACGACGACGCGGTATCGGTCGGCGAACGCGTTGATCTGCGGAGTCCAGTACATCCCGCTGCACGTCCACCCGTGGCTGAACACGAGCGGCTGCGCATCCGGATCACCGTAGGCGAGCACATGGAGCCTGGCGCCGTCGGCGGTCCGGACCTCGATCTCCTCGGCCTCCAGGCTCGGAGTGGAGAGCAGTGCGTGGGGAGCCACATCCTTGGTGCGCACCACCGTGGACCGGGCGCGACGCGCGGCGAACGCGCTCGCCATGGCGCAGGCGAACGCGGTCACCCCTGCGGCGAGCAGCACGGTCTGACGACGGGTGGGCTTCTTCACGTGTGTTCTCCTGAGTGCACGCCGGTGCATCCGGCGATCGGTTGTCGGTCGGTGACAGGCTTCGCAGCCGGATCAGTTCTGGCTGTGGGCACGACTCACAGCACGTGCGCTCTGCGGAGCAGGTGCGCCGACGGACCGCCGATCAGTCCCACCGAGTCGAGAAACTCGACCGTCCGCCGCGTGCCCTGCCGCAATTTATCGTGGTAGTGCGTATTCGCACGCGCTGCGGCCTTCGCTTCGGCGACGTCGAGGCCGGCCGCCGCATACACCTGGTCGTTGATCAGGTTCGTCACTATCAGGTAGCCGGACACACCCAGGTGCATACGGATGTACGCGCGCTGAGTCCGCGTGGCCCTACGCATCCTGCGTTCGGTTTCTTCGCGCGCGTACCGAATGTGTCGCGACTCTTCGACTACGTGAATGTGACTGACCGTCCGGGTGAGCGGCTGGACGCGCTCGTCGCGCATGAAATCGCGCTGCATCATGTCCAAGATCTCTTCGGCGAACAGCGTGGCACCGAACGCGAGTGCCCCCGACGCGACCGCCTTGAACCCTCGTCCACTCAGGCGGATCCACCGCTTCGGCCGATACGACGGCACACCGAGTCGCTTCGCCGAGCGCGCGAACATGATCGAATGCCTGCATTCGTCCGCGATCTCGGTGAGACCGAACTGGACGTACGCACTGGAAGGATCTTGCTGGTAGAGGTCGCGGATGAGCATCTGCATGAGGATCATCTCGAACCAGATGCCCGTCCCCGCGATACTCGCCGCTTCGTGCGTGGTGAGCGTGATCCGCTGCTGTTCCGACATCCGTTCCCACAGGTCTGTGCCGTACAGACTGGACCACTCGGGAGTCATGCCGTATTTGTCGTCGGGGATCGGAGCATCCCAGTCGATCTCGAAGGCGGGATCGTAGGATTTACGCGCCGAGGAGTCGAGGAGTCGTTGTGCTGTGCCCTCTTTTCCCTCGATCGCGGACGACCCGCGTACTCGACCGGGCGCACTCTCGATCGACCCGTCGGCTCGAGTGATGGACATCGCGAACCACCTCGCCTCGATTGATACCCGTTACTCGAAGTGTCATTATCTGGATCACACTTGTCAAGTGGCCGGCCGAGACGATCGCCGATCGGTGCAGGCCGGCGCTACCAGCGCGGTTTCTGGACCTCCTCGACGCGCGGGCGCACATCCACCAAGTACACGCAGACCGCAACCACGGCGATGATGCCGAGCATCCCCACTGCCCCGAAGAGCAGAAGGACGATCAACGCGGCCGCGAGAATTCCGAGCCATACGGGTTTCGTGAGCTTGTCGACCGCGGGAAATGCCTCGGCGGGTTGACGAACCGCATGGAACAACGCGAAGCCCGCTCCTACAAGCGCAATGACCTGTAGGGCGAGCATGATCAGACCGGCAAGAGAATCAACATTCGGCACAGCACCAGTCTACGAGAATCGGCTCCCGCGCAACTTCGCGCGCGGGAGCCGATCGAGTTCACCCCGGTCGGAACCGGGGACTTCGGTCAGGCGCCGGTAGTCTTGCGGGGCGCAGCCTTCTTGGCGGGAGCCTTCGCAGCGGTCTTGGCCGGTGCCTTCTTCGCAGGAGCCTTGGCCGGTGCCGGCTTCGCAACAGTGGTGGAAGTCTTGACCTCAGGGGTCGCAGCCTTGGCTTCAGGAGTCACAGCCTTGGCTTCAGGAGTCACAGCCTTGGCTTCAGGGGTCGCAGCCACCACAGCGTCGGCCTTCGCCGTCACAGTCTGCGCAGCGTCGTCCACATCGCCCTTGACGGACTCGACGCGAGTTGCCGCCTCACCACTGACTTCCTCGGCCTGATCGCCGAGTTCGAGGACGCGAAGAGCAGCGTCGTCGCCGGCTTCGGCAATAGCATCGCCGACCTCGGTGGCCGTGTCGGTGATGCGGTCCGCAGTCAGTCCGGCGAACTTGGCGGCCTGCTCACCGACAGCGCGCGTCTGGCGAGCGACGGTACCGAGCGCGTCTTCGGTGAGGTCGACGACGTCGCCGAAGGCGGCCTCGGCCCGACCGAGGCGTTCCTCGACGGCCGGCTGCTGACGCAAACGGTCGATGGTCTCTTCGCCGCGCTCGGCGAATGCGGCGTAGAGGTCGGATGCGACCTTCAGGTAGGCCTCGGCGACCTTACGCAACTCCTCGGCACTGAAGCGTTCCCGCAGTTCAGCGAGCTCCTCGGGAAGCTCGGCGGGCAGATCACCCAGGCGGGCCCGCAGGGACTCGATGGTCTCGGTCAGATCGGCCGGGACCGCCGCGATGCGCTCGCGTGCAGTCTCGACGCGGTCGTTCACGTCGAACTGGGTATTCTCGGCGCGCTCACGCACCTGGACGACGACGTCGGCGACGGCCTGGACGACGGCGTCGCCCGCACCGACAGCTGCGTAGAGGGATGTTCGGAGTGCAGCGTTGGGATCGGTCATGTCAGTTCTCCTCGTCTGAGTCTGTGGGATTCACGCGATCTGCTGGAATCACGCGGTCGGCGACGCTTCCGGGCGTCGATGCCGCCGGAACCGTCTCGTTCTCGCGACAGAACGAGTCGTAGATGTCGAGCAGGACCTGCTTCTGCCGTTCCGACAGTGCGGTATCGGCAAGCAACGCGTCGCGAAGCGCGCTGTGGGGCCGTTCCTCGAGAATTCCGGCTCGCACATAGAGGACTTCGGCGGACAGCCGCAGCCCTTTGGCAATCTGCGCAAGCACTTCCGCGGACGGCTTGCGCAGTCCGCGCTCGATCTGACTGAGGTACGGGTTGCTCACCCCTGCCAGTTGCGACAGCTGCCGCAGCGAGACCTGAGCGGCTTCACGCTGAGACCGAATGAAGCTTCCGATGTCCTGGGCGGCGTTGCCCACCACCCGTGCAGCGATATCGGTGGGCCCAGCGTTGTCGCTCTGGTGGTCGCCGGCCGGTTCGGCCGATTCTCGATTCGTGGACACGACACCAAGCGTACGGAGGGGTGCTAGCTACAGCAAGCACTCAGCTAGCGCGTGACGCAGATCATGCGAACAACAGCTCGGAGACCGTGTAGATGGCAAGGCCGGCGAGGGCACCCACGACCGTGCCGTTGATGCGAATGAACTGCAGATCACGCCCCACGGCGAGCTCGATCTTGCGGCTGGCCTCCTCCGCATCCCAGCGTTCGACGGTTTCCCGGATCACCGAAGTGATCTCGTCCGCATAGTTCGCGGCGATGAACCGGACACCGGCGAGCAGCCATCCGTCGACCTTGCCGCGCATCTCGGTGTCCTCGCGCAGCCGGATACCGAAGCGCTCGACGTTCTCGGCCACCTTCCTGCGCAGCGTGCTGTCCGGGTCGTCGACGGACTCGAGGATCATGCGTTTGGCGACCCTCCAGGTCGCGGAAGCCAACTGCGTGATCTCTTCACGCCCCATGATCTCGGCCTTGAGTTTCTCGGCCTTCGCGATGGTCACCGGGTCGTACTGGAGATCCCGCGCGTAGTCGACGAGGAATTTCTCCACGGCGAGCCGAACCTCGTGCTCGGGGTTGGAGCGGACCTTCCAGGTGAAGTCGACCAGCTCCCGATGGATCCTCTCGCCCAACAGGAGGTCGACGAACTTCGGAGACCACGAGGGCGAATCCTTCGTGATGATTCGGTCGATGGTCTCCTGACTTCCCAGCGCCCACTGATGTGCACGTTCGGCAAGCATGTCGATCAGCGGCCGCTGCCTTCCCTCTGCGAGGAGTTCACCGAGAATGCGCCCGAGAGGCGGCCCCCACTCTGGTTCAGCAATCCGCTTGACGATGGTCTGGTCGATGATCTGCGCGATGTCGTCCTCGCGGAGAATGCTCACCACACCGCGCAGGATCGTCGAGGTTTCCTTCGCCACCCGCTCGGCGTTCCGCGGCTGCGCCATCCAGCCGCCCAGCCTCAGCGGAATCTGTGCCGATTCGACTTTCGCCGACACCACCTCGGGTGCGAGGAAGTTGGTTCCGACGAAGGAGCTCAGACTCGCGCCGAGCTGGTCCTTCTTCCGCTTGATGATCGCGGTGTGGGGCACCGGAATTCCCATCGGGTGACGGAAGAGCGCAGTCACGGCGAACCAGTCGGCGAGGGCGCCGACCATGCCTGCCTCGGACGCGGCACGAACGTATCCGACCCACGCGCCCGCACCCTGGGTTTCCTGCCACCTGCAGAACAGGTACACCACGGCGGCCACGATCAGAAAGCCTGTCGCGACGGCCTTCATCCGGCGTAGATCCCGGCGCTTGGCCTCGTCCTCGATATTCATGTACTGCACCGGACCATTGTGCCGAAATTCGACCGCCGCCACCGAGCGCTGCGTAGACACCACCTGGTACACCACCGAATCGTGTGAGGAACCGGCGCCCGTAGACTGAGCGGACGATCGAGACCGAATGGATGTGCCGAACAGATGCCTTCTTCTACACCCGACGCGACGGACGCCCCGCCCACGAAGCAGGACGGCCGGAAACGTCGCTGGCACGAGCACAAGATCGCGCGCCGCGAAGAACTCATCGAAGGCACCATCAAGGCAATCCGCGCCCGCGGGCACGAGATCGGGATGGACGAGATCGCCGCCGAGATCGGCGTGTCCAAGACCGTGTTGTACCGGTACTTCACCGACAAGAACGATCTGACGACCGCGACCATGATGCGATACATCGAGACGGTTCTCGCGCCGCGCATCTACTCGGCGGTGTCCGAGGATCTCGACGAATACGACCTCACCCGGGTCGCGATCACGACGTATGTCGAGACGGTCGCCGAGGATCCCGAGGTGTACCTCTACATCATGTCGAACAGCTCGTCGGCGAGCCGCGACGTCGTCGCCGATTCCGAGCGGATGATCGCCGAATTGGTGTCGGCAGTACTCGGCGAGCGGCTGCGGTTGCTCGAAATGGATTCCGGCGGGTCGGTGCCGTGGGCGTACGGCATCGTCGGCGCGATCCAGCTTGCGACGCACTGGTGGATCTCGAACAAGTCCATGACCGCGGAAGACCTCGTCGACTACCTGACGATGATGGTGTGGGGCGGGATCGCCGGAATCGCCAAGGCCGGGGGGTCGCCCGGACGTTTCAAGTCGCAGCCGCACCCATTGCTCCCCGCTGACGAATCCTGACCCATTCACGTAACCCGGAGTTACGTGTAATCTCGGGGCATGTCCGATGCGATGCCGCCACACCACGACGAAGACCCCGAGGGCTACAGGGGCCCGGCCGAGGTCGCCGTCGGAACGCAAACCGCCACCGTCGACATCGAACTGTCCGGACACTTCGATCCGATCGTGGGTCGGCACGTGTGGCGCGGTCGGCTACGCGGGCTCGGCGTCGCGCTCGCGCCCGATACACCCCTGGGCGCAGGCACCGAGGTGACGATCCGGATTCCCGTGAGTGGCGGAAGCACCGCCACTGCCACCGGACGCATCACCGAGGTCGACCTGTGGGGCAGCCATATGATCGACGGCACCTCGCCACCGCCCTACTGGACACAGACCTACCGGACACAGACCGAAGAAACCGACTGAGCGGACGCAGTGTGGCACGCTCGCTTCCATGGAATACGACGGCGACGGATGGCACACCCCGGCAGTCCGGATTCTGCGGGCCGGGCCGCACAACATGGTCGCCGACCTCGACGCGAGCGGTACGCCCGGATTCGAGGGTGGCAAGGAACTCGGGACGAAGCTGATCGAGGAACGCGGCGCTGTGCTGTCGGACCTGCAGGAGATGCTCTTCGCCAACGGCCGCCTCGGCGACGAGCGATCGGTGCTGCTGGTCCTTCAGGGCATGGACACCGCAGGTAAGGGCGGGATGGTCCGTAACGTCATCGGACACGTGGATCCCCAGGGGGTCGACCACAGGGCGTTCGGCGTGCCCACAGCGGAAGAGAAGCGCCACCACTACCTGTGGCGCATCCAGAAGGCCCTGCCCCGCGACGGCCAGCTCGGAGTGTTCGACCGATCCCACTACGAGGACGTCCTGGTCGCCCGCGTGCGCAAGCTCGTCCCCGACTCCGTCTGGCGTCGTCGCTACGACGAGATCAACCGTTTCGAACGCGACCTCGCCGACAACGGCACGACCATCGTCAAGGTCGCGATGTTCGTCTCCCTCGACGAACAGAAGGAGCGTCTCGCCGAGCGGCTCGAGCGCCGTGACAAGCACTGGAAATACAACCCGAGCGATGTCTCCGAGCGCGCTCTGTGGCCCGAGTACCAGCAGGCATATCAGGACATGCTCGACAAGACGAACACTGACCACGCGCCGTGGTACGTCATACCGTGCGACCGAAAGTGGTACAGCCGCCTCGCCGTGATGGAACTACTCATCGACGCATTCGAACGTCTCGACCTCGACTGGCCGGAACCCGATTTCGACATCGAGGCCGAGAAGAAGCGGCTGGCGGAATCCTGATCGTCAGAACAGGTGCGGTGTATCGAAATGTCGGCGATGATCGCGCCGGACGGTACCCGCCACCATGCCGAAGGCGAGCATGACGGCCACGGCTGCGGCGACCCCGCTGGCGAGCGCGAATCCACCATGCCCGGATCCGGCGGCAACCAGGGTGAATGCAATCGTGATCACTCCGATGAGCGCGAGTGCGAATGCCGACCACGCGACGAAGAGGTTGAGCTTCATAGCCTTGACTCCTTCCCGAGGACTGCGTTTCGGTTGACCCCGACGGTACCCGCGAGTGATGCCCGTCACAAGCTCAGCGCTCTGGCGCACCAGACGGTTTCACCCGATAGGTTGCGATCGCGAATTCCCCGTTGCGCGCCAGGTCGGTGAGTTCCAGCTCTACGTGTCTCGGCAGCAGCGGCTTGCCCGCACCGATCGTGACGGGGGCGAACGACACGATCATCTCGTCGAGGAGGCCCGCGTCGGCGAACTGCCCTGCGAGATCTCCCCCGCCGATCATCCACAGGTCTCGATCACCGGCGGCGGCTGCCATCTCGTCGTAGACAGTGCGTACGTCGTCCTGCGTGAACCGGATATCACCCGGTCCGTCCGGCCCATGCGCCACCGGCATGCCGTCGCGGTGTGTGAAGACCCAGCACGGGAATTCGTACTCCCACTTGTCGGCCCCGGCATAGTCCAGGACCCACTGATACGTCGAGGCGCCCATCGCGGCCGCGCCGATCCGGGACATGAATGCTGCGCCCCCGCCGGGTCCGTCGTGGTCGATGTCGCGCGACAACAACCAGTCCAGGCTGTGGTCCTCCGTCGCGATGAACCCGTCGAGCGTGCTCGCGGTGAAGAAGATCATCCGGCTCATATCGGGTTTCCTTCCGGCTCGTCTCCGAGCATGTGGGACGAGGCGCCGCGCTGCCATTCGAGCGGGTCCCCGTTGTCGACGCTGCGGCCGGCGGAGCGCAGCATGTGGCGCACGAGCTGTCGCCGGTGCGCCGCGAATGTGAGCACATGCGAGACGACGCCGCCGAGCACGAAGCTCTCGGGTGGGTCGCACAACGCGTCGATCAGGCGATCACCCCAGGCGTTGCGTCGATCGATATCGCGTACGGCTTCGGCCCACTGCGGTGCGATCACGTCGAACTGCTTACACAGCGATGCCACGTCACTACCCGCACGCACAGGTTCGTCGGCGCCGACCATCGATGCGAGCCAAATCTGTTTCGACCACACAAGATTGCCGAGCACCTGCGCAATCGATCCTTCGGGTCCGTCCCACTCGAGCACCACGAGTCCCGGAAATCTGACGCGCTCGTAGTCGCCGATGTCCAGATCCGATGCGACATCCATAAGGACCCGGGTGTCGTCGAGATCGTGGTGGACCATCTGCGCGGTCACCTGGCCGGCTCCGGCGCCGCGACCGTATCCGCCGGTGTCACCCTCCACCCACAGGTGCACGGGCGGATGGAAATGTACTCCGTTGGGAGCAGGGAGCCAGTGCGAGCATCCGGACGGTGCGAGTGCCCGACTCCCGGTCGTGCTCGGTGGATAACCGTACGCCCGGGAGAACGCGCGACTGAATCCTTCCACCGAGCTGTATCCCGCAGCGAAGGCCGTCTCCGTGACAGCGCGGCCGTCGCGCAATTGCCACGCAGCACGCTCGAGCATCACCCGGCGCCGCAGTGCAACCGGGGATTCTCCTGTACCGAGCGAGAATTGACGACTGAAATGCCACGGCGACGAGAATGCGCCGCGTGCCATGTCGTCGAGATTCGCATGGTCCTCGTCGAGGACGGCGTCGAGCAGTTCGCGCAGTCGGTCACGTCCGGATCCGGTCATGAATCCAGTGTCGCGCAGTGGACGGGAAACATACTTGACCGTTCTTGCTCAGCTCCTGCTGACGCGCCGGTTCTCCTTCTCCAGGGCCTCGATCAATTCCTGCTTGGTCATGGTGGACCGCCCGGGGATGTCGAGCCGACGGGCAACGTCCAGAAGGTGCTCCTTCGTCGCGTTCGCGTTGACCCCCTCGTGGGTTTCGCCGCGGGCGTCGGGACCACCGCTTTTCGCGCGTTGATCGGAGGGCCCTCGCTTGTCCTTCGCCTCCCAGTGGTCACCCACCTTCTCGTAGCTGTGTTTGAGGGCCGCGTACGCGACTCGGTGTGCGCGTTCCTCGCTGTCGTACTGCTCGAGCGCTGCATCGTGAGCTTCCGCGAAGGTCCGCTGAGCTTTCGCGGGGGAACGCCTCAGTGTGCTGGGCAATTCACTCTGCTTCGCTGCTCCGGATTTCGTGGTTTTGGGCATCTCGGCTCCTTTCGCTCGGGCCGGGTCCGGCATTCGCTGGCCCGATGCTCCGGGTGTTGCTCGCTGTGTACGGCCGCGTACCCGGTCCGAAGGCGAGGCACACGCGTAGCCGACGGATTGGGAGAGCACAGGACGGGTATCCGATTCG
The DNA here is from genome assembly GCF_042729855.1 of Rhodococcus sp. NPDC060090. Classification (NCBI taxonomy): domain Bacteria; kingdom Bacillati; phylum Actinomycetota; class Actinomycetes; order Mycobacteriales; family Nocardiaceae; genus Rhodococcus; species Rhodococcus sp. NPDC060090. The sequence continues at coordinate 214,251 of NZ_JBHWXB010000011.1, forward strand.
GCATGACATCCTTGACTGCACTGGCCCTGACCTGCTCGCTCAAGCCATCGCCTGCTCCTTCGAGCAGCGACCTGATCGCCGACCAGGTACTCACCGAACTCCGTACACATGACGTCACCGGCGACAAGATTCGCCTCGTCGACTTCGACATCCGACCCGGAGTCGAACCCGATATGGGCAACGGCGACCAATGGCCGCAGATCCGTGCGCGCATCTCGGAAGCCGACATCCTCCTGATCTCGACCCCGACCTGGCTCGGTCAGATGTCCAGCGTCGCCAAACGCGCCCTCGAACGGCTCGACGCCGAATTGTCGGAAACCGACGACCGCGGGCGTCCTGTCCTGTTCGACAAAGTGGCGATCGCCGCGGTTGTCGGTAACGAAGACGGTGCGCACGCCATCGTTGCATCCCTGTTCCAGGCGCTCAACGACTGCGGATTCACCATTCCTGCACAGGGATGTACCTACTGGAACGGTGAGGCAATGACACCGGGTGACTACAACGACCTCGACGGCATACCCGACGCCGTCGCCTCCACCAACGCCACCGTCGCCCGCACAGCCGCACATCTGGCCCGCACACTACGAGCACAGCCGTACCCCGCTGTTCAGGAATGACCGTACGCACTAGGAACAACTCACCGATGCGTGTCGAAGTGCCACGCCGACTGCGTGCTGCGGGTCGCGACGTGCGGCTGCGCAGCATGCTCCTGCACCCCGCCGTGGTGTCCGTCGTCAAATGCACTGTCGCGGTGCTGATCGCGTGGTTGCTGGCAGATCGAGGGCTGCACAGCCCGGAAGCCTTCCTCGCCCCCTACGCCGCCCTGTTCATCATCGGCACCACGGTCCGCAGCTCGGTGACCGCTGCCGTACGACAGGTCACCGTCGTCGTGCTGGGGGTGCTCGTAGCGGCGCTGGCGGCAAGCACTCTGCCCGAACTCGCGGCGCTGGCAGCTGCCGTCGCGACCGGCACCGTCCTGGGCCGAAGCCGATGGTTGGCGCCGGATGGAATGTGGGTGGCAATCACCGCACTGCTGGTCTTGCTGTACGGCACGGCCACCAATGCCACCGTGGTGTTCCATCGGGTCCTCGATGTCACGCTGGGGGTGCTCGTCGGTGTCCTGGTCAATGCTCTCATCCTGCCTCCCGATCGACTGTCCACCGCCCGGGACCTCCTCCTTGCGCGTGCCTATGAACTGTCCACTCTCCTTGCAGAGCTTGCGCACGGGCTGCGGGACGGCTCTCACGACGGCGACCGCGACCAGCAGTGGGTGTGGGAGCTGTACAAGTCGACCGGTGCCCGAGCTGCGCTACGCGAAGGCCGAGAAAGCCTGCGAGGCAACATTCGCAGCGCGAGGTGGGCCAAGGTCGGCGGCTCACAGGTGTACCAGCCGATCGCCACGATCCTCGACCAGTCGCTGCTGCATGTTTCGATGATGGAGGTCGCGATCGAAACGATTGCCGCCTCCGATGATCCGGCGGGAGAGCCCGCTACGCCCGGCTCAGAACAACTACGTGAGAATGCAGCCGAACTGCTCGAGACGTACTCGACTGCGTTCGACGAACTCACCTGGGACCCGGCCCACCATCGGCAGCCCTACCTTCATGTCGTGAACAACGCACTTCCCGAGGCACGCGCTCGTCTCGAGTCATTCAAGAAGACAGCCCGCAGCAGTCGGCCGTTGCCCGGGTCGTGGTCTGTGATCGCTGTGGCGGGAGAAGGCCTGTGGAGCGCACTCGCCGCCCTGGACACCTACGAATCACATCCGGACGACGGTTCCACCCAGCCAGAAACGGGTACTCGAACTCCATGACTTCGCAGCTCCGTTCTTCTGACGTGCACACAGCACCTCTGCCCCGATCGCGAGGGCCGATATCCGCCGAGGTGATCTCGCGGTTACGTTCACCCGCCGACATCGGGCCGTGGCCGATCCAAGTAGCGTCCGGCGAACCTTACGGCGAGGACGTACAGCTCGCGCTTGCTGTGTTGTACGAGATGCACTACCGCGGATTCGACGGCGTCGACGCCGAGTGGGAATGGATGCCCGGACCGCTCGGCGTGCGCGCCCAGTTGGAACAACTCTTCCTGCGCGCGTTGCGGCACGATGTCCCCGAATGTGACGATCCCGACGCGGTCCTCGACGATCTGTGCCATGAAGCACGCGACGCGTGGGGGCTTTCGCACCAGCTGGCTGCCTACGGAACGTGGGAACAGGTCCGCGAGTACTTCGTGCACCGTTCCATCTACCACCTCAAGGAAGCCGATCCGAACGCGTGGGCGATTCCACGACTCACGGGACGTTCGAAAGCTGCACTCGTCGCGGTCGAGTTCGACGAGTACGGCGGCGGACATGCCGAGCGACTGCACTCTCGGCTCTTCGCGAATCTCCTGGTCGCAGCCGGTCTACGCGACGACTATCTCGGCTATCTCGAATACGTGCCTGCGGACACCCTCGCGACCGTGAACTTCATGTCGCTGTGCGGGCTGCACAGGGCGCGTATACCGATGCTGGTCGGTATGTTCGCGGCAGTCGAGATCACCTCGTCACCGGGTTCCCGCCGGATGGTCTCCGCTCTGGAGCGTCTCGACGCACCGCCTGCATGCATCACCTTCTATGCGGAGCACGTCGAGGCGGACGCCGTACACGAACTGGTCCTGCGGCATGATGTTGTCGGCGATCTGCTCGCAAAGGATCCGGGCTGTGCTGCGGACATCGCGTTCGGTGCGAACGCCTCCGAATTTCTCGACGGCCGTCTTGCACAACATCTGCTGACCGCGTGGGCGGAGAACCGGTCGTCCCTCACTGCACCGGCCGTACCGCCGATGCAGTGAAGAACGGCCGAGCAGTGAAGAACGGCCGAGATCAGCGCGGCTCGTGTGACGGGGTGCCGGCGGAACCGCGCAGTCTGCCGCCCCGGAAGTTGATGGTGATCAACACCGCTCCCAGCAGGAACACGATCACACCTGCAACGATTCCGAGTGTCGCCCAGCCTTCGAATCCGCCACCCGCAGCAACGAGTACCAGCGCGATGATCACGACTCCGACGAGGGCGCAGGCGTACCCGACCCACCCCGCGAGGCGGCTGACCGTGGTGGGTTGCTTGTCTTCGGGTGTATTCGTCATGCCTGCGTACATACCCATCGCACGACGTATGCAAAACCCGGTGTTTCCAGAGGGAGTCGTCTACGGAGGGATACGCCGATCGATGGGCCCGCGTTCGAGCACGACCGCCGCCACCTGCCGGGCGGTGCGCGCACACAGCACCGGGCTCGATGTTCCGGCGCCCGCCCGCATGCCGTTCACGGTGTCGCGCCACACCTGCGGACCGGCGTGACGGGGAACCCAATCCAGCATGGTGGCCGCCCGGCGGCAGTCCAGCATCGGGGTCGCATAGGCGAGGTCGATCCACCCACCTTGGACCGGTTGCAGGCGCAACCTCCAAGTGACGTCGGCGACTGCTGCCAGTACATGCCTCGGGACGGGCAGCGCTCGGCTTCCGAAAGGGGCGAGAAAGTCTGCAGCGTTCGCCGGGGTCGGCGAGCCCAGGTTGAAGACCCCCGGGACATGACGTTCGAGTGCAGATTCGATTGCCGCTGCCACATCGTCCGCGTGGACCGCGGGAATTCGGAGACTGCGGTCGATGGGAATGAAGGGCAGATGCCGGACGACCCATCCCGGGAGGAAATCGGGAAACACGTACCGTCGCAACGCCGTACCCGCATCGTATTGGCCGATGAATCCCGGCCTGAAACGTGTGAGGGCCGGGGCATCGGCACGGGCGGACAGATCGTCGAGCAACCGCTCCACCTGAACTTTGTCGGCGCTGTAGTCGCAGTTCGTCACGCCGTTCGCAGGCCACGATTCGTCGACGAAGCGTTCGTTCGCTCCTGCCTCGTACACCGCTCCCGACGACATGTGCACCACGTGGGGAACCCCGGCTTCGGCGGCCGCGGTGAACACCGCACGGGTGCCGTTCAGCGCTGTGCGACGAAGGTAGTCGCGGCGGTGCGACGGCTGGAATCCCCATGCGAGATGCACCACCGCATCGGCACCGCGAACGAGTGACTGCAGTTCGTCATAGCAGTCCGGTTCTGCGAGATCGAGGCTGTGCCAACGAGCCGTCGCATACACGTCGCGGGGCGGGGGGGGGGGGCGGGGGGGGGGGACCAGATACGGGGGGGCCGACCCGGGGGCGGAGCGGGGGGGGGCCCCCGGGGCCGCCCATAGACGCGGCCCCCCCGGGGAGC
>NZ_JBHWXB010000012.1:0-218393 GCF_042729855.1 Rhodococcus sp. NPDC060090
GCTCGTAGCCGGTCATCGCCAGGAACGTCGGGGCCCGCCCGTAGCTCTTCATCCCGACCACATAGAAGCCGGGTTCGGGGTGGGTGAGCTCGGCGACGCCGTGCGGGTAGACGGTCCCGCACGAGTGCACGTTCGGGTCGATCAGCGGGGCGAGCGCGGTCGGGGCCTGCAGCACCGGGTCGAGGTCGAGACGGATTTCCGAGAGCCACGACAGGTCCGGCCGGAAGCCGGTCGAGGCGATGACCTCGTCCACCGCCTCGAGGCGGGCGCCGGTATCGGACACCATGACGACCTGACCGTCGGTGGCGGGTTCGACGGCGGCGGTGCGGAACCCGGTGACCACGGTGAGCAGCCCGTCGTCGACGGCCTTTTTCGCGCGCAGTCCCAGGGCGCCGCGGGCAGGCAGTTGGTCGTCCTGGCCGCCGCCGAACGCGGCGCCGACCTCGCCGCGGCGCACCGCCCAGGTCAGCCGGGTGCCGGGGTCGGTGCGGGCGAGCTCGGCCAGCGCCACGATCGCGTTGAGTGCCGAGTGGCCGCTACCGGCGATGACGGTGTGCCGGCCGGCGTAGCGGTCGCGCACCGCATCGTCGCCCAGGTCGGGGACGCGGTAAGTGATCTTCTCGGCTGCGGCGCGTTCCCCGAGGGCGGGCAGGCCTTCGCCGCCGAGCGGGTTGGGAGTGCCCCAGGTGCCGGAGGCATCGAGGACGGCGCGGGCGAGCAGGCGGGTTTCCGTGCCGTCGCGGTGGCGCACGTGCACCGACAGGGGTTCGGTGTCGCGGCCGGCGTCGACGATGCGGTCGCGGCCGCGGCGAGCGATGCCGACGACCTCGTGATCGAGGCGGACCGCGTCACCGAGAGCATCCGCCAGTGGGGTCAGGTACTGCCCGGCCCAGTCCTGGCCGGTGGGGTAGGCGTCGTCCTCGGGCGCGGTCCAGCCGGTGGTGTCGAGGAGGCGGCGGGCGGCGGGGTCGATCAGTTCGGCCCAGCGGGAGAAGGTGCGGACGCTGTGCCATTGCGTGATGGCGGCTCCGGCGGCGTCGCCGCGTTCGAGCACCAGCGGTTCGAGGCCGCGTTCGCGCAGGTGGGCGGCGGCGGCCAGGCCGATCGGTCCCGCTCCGACGACGACAATGGGCAACTCGCTCATGACAGATCCTTTCATCGATGGGTATCGATCTAATCTGCTGTCAGAGTATCGATGGTCGTCGATGTATGCAACCATCGATGCCGATCGATATAGTGGGGGTATGACAGCACTCGGTCTACCGATCACGGCGACCCCCGGCGCGGAGGTGGACCTCGACGCCCTGAGCCCGCAGGACGCGGCCACCTACGCCGGATGGTTCGCCTGCCTGGCCGAACCCACGCGGGTGCGGCTGCTGCACCACGTTGCCGCGCATCCGTCCGGCATCACCGTCGGCGAGCTCGCCGACAGGCTTGGGATCGGCCAGCCCACCATCTCCCATCACGTCCGCAAACTCGCCGACGTCGGCTTCGTCACCACCGGCAAACAGGGCACCAGCACCGTGGTGCGGATCAACCCGAGCTGCTGCAGCGACCTGCCCAGTGCCGCCGATGCGGTCATGGGGGTGCTCACCGCCCGCCCGTGCTGCCCCGAGGACGTCCCCGCCGACGTGGCCGTGCGCCCACTCGCAGGCGGTGACTGGGAGGCGGTGCGCCGCATCTACGCCGACGGCATCGCCACCGGCGCCGCGACGTTCACCACCGAAGTCCCCAGCCGCGACCACCTCGAGCACCAGTGGTTGCCCGAGCATCGCTGGGTCGCCGAGATCGACGGACAGGTCGTCGGCTGGGCAGCCTTGAGCCCGGTATCGAACCGCGAGTGCTATCGGGGGGTGGCCGAAAATTCGGTGTATGTCGGCGACGGCATGCGCGGGCGCGGCGTCGGCAAGGCCCTGCTGCGCACCCAGGTCATCGCCGCCGATCAGGGCGGATTGTGGACGCTGCAGACCTCGATTTTCCCGGAGAACCGGGCCAGCCTGGCGCTGCACCATTCGGCGGGTTTCCGCACCGTGGGGGTGCGCGAACGCATCGGCCGGCTCGACGGCATCTGGCGCGACACCGTGCTGCTCGAACGCCGCTCCGAGGCCGTTCCCGCCACCGAGAACCAGTGAGAGCGAATCGGGTGGAGATGGACATCGAACTGCCGTACTTCGACGGCTGCCCGAACTGGGAGCTGATGCGCGACCGCCTCGCCGAGGCCCTGGCAGCGACCGGCAACGCCGGTACCCCGATCCGGCTGCGCCGTATCGAGACCCCGGAGGCCGCCGAGCGCGTCGCCTTCCCCGGATCCCCGACCATCCGCATCGACGGGACCGATCCGTTCGGCCCCACCGAGGGCGTCGGATTGACGTGCCGCGTCTACCGCACCGCCGACGGGCACGGGGGTGTCCCGAGCACCGCCGATCTGATCACCGTGCTGCGGCAGGCCGAACACCGGTAGAGACCGGGTATCGGCTTGACCTTCGAGTCGACTCGAGGGTTCACCGTCGCGGAGTGAGCATGCTCCTCCGGGGTCAGTTCAGCGGATAGAGCATCTGGGCGGTCGCGGCGTAGGCGGTGTCGAAGTCGACGGCCAGCACTGCCTCGACCGGCCCGAGCACCGCGCGTGGCTCCCAAGCCTGGCCGGTGCGGCTACGCCACGCGGTGCCGGCGGTGTCGATACCCCACAACGAGCCATCCGGCGCCGCGGACAGCAACGCCAGCGGTGGGGCGTCCGGCACCACGGCGAAGGTGAGCCCGCCGTCGATGCTGTGCTGCAACCCGGCGGTAGTGGTCGCCCACACCCCGGCGTCGGTGACGGCGAGGGCGGCCGCGGCCACCGGGGCGCCCGCGGTCCAGCTGCTGCCGCCGTCGGTGGAGGTCAGCAATCCGGTGACGCCGTCGAAGCCGACCAGCAGCTCACCGTCGGTGGCCAAGGCGTGAAAATCCACCTCGCCGCTCAAGGATTTGGGTATCCAGGTGTGGCCGCCATCAGTGCTGTCGATCAGCCCCAGCGGATTCGGCGCCGAACTCGACGCCCCCGGATGCCCGGAGGCGAACAGACGGTCGGTGCCCGGCGCCCCGGTCAGTCCCATGAAGTCGTCGTCGGAGACGCCGACGCGGGTGGTGCGCCCGTTGTCGGCGATCTCGACGAGGCCGGTGTGGGTACCGGCCAGCACCACACCGCCGGAATCGAGGTGCAGACCGTGCAGATGATCGAGGGCCGGTTCCAACGCGACGCCGGGCACCTCCGAGACCGCCGCCGGCTCGGTGGTCGTGGTGGATTGTTCACCGGTCGCACAGCCGGCGAGCACAGCCACCGCAGCAACAGGCACCAGGACACGCGCCCACCGGCGCAGGGAAAAACTCGACATGAGAAGAAGGAACTCGTTTCGGATCGATCGGACGGCGGTTCAGGTACGAGCCAGACGGGTGGGGTCGAGGTCGAGGCGGCGCAACAGTTGGGCGTTGAGCGCCACGACGATGGTCGAGACGGACATGAGGATCGCGGCGACCGCGGGGGAGATCGCAACCCCGGCGAAGGCCAGCACCCCGGCGGCCAGTGGCACGGCGATGACGTTGTAGCCGGTGGCCCACACCAGGTTCTGCCACATCTTGCGGTAGCTGGCATGCGAGAGTGCGATGATCGACAGCACCGCCCGCGGATCGTTCGCCGCCAGCACGACCCCGGCGGATTCGATGGCCACATCGGTGCCGGCACCGATCGCGACACCGACATCGGCGCGGGCCAATGCGGGGGCGTCGTTGACCCCGTCCCCGACCATCGCAACCTTGTGCCCGCGATTCTGTAGTTCGGTGACCTTGGCGTCCTTGTGCTCGGGCAGCACCTCGGCGAACACCTCGTCGATCCCGAGGTCGGCGGCCACCGCGTCGGCGACCTGCCGGGCGTCGCCGGTGATCATGGCGACCTTGACCCCACGGGCGTGCAGGGCATCGATGGCCTGACGGGATTCTTCGCGCACGGCATCTTCGAGCGCGACGGCACCGAGCACCCGGTCCCCGTGGGCCAGATGCAGTACCGAGGCCCCGCGCCGGACCCATCCGGCAGTGACCGCGGTGATGTCCTCGGGCACCGACAGGTGCCGGTCGGCCAGCATGGCCGGTCCGCCGACCGTCACCTCGGTGTCGTCGACGAGCGCGCGGACCCCGCGGCCGGGCAAGGACCGAAAGTCGGTGGCGGTGACCTGCGCGGCGGCCGGGACCCGAGTTTCCGCAGCGGCGACGATGGCTCGGGCAACGGGGTGCTCGCTGTCGGCCTCGACCGCCGCAGCGAGCGCCAACAGGTCTTCTTCGGAGGTGCCGGCCGTGGCGACCACACCGGTGACCTGATGCCGACCCTGGGTCAAGGTGCCGGTCTTGTCGAACAGCACCACATCGACGGTGCGCATGCGTTCGAGCGAGAGCCGGTCCTTGACCAGCACCCCCGATTTGGCGGCGCGTTCGGTGGAAATCGCGATCACCAAAGGGATCGCCAATCCGAGAGCGTGGGGGCAGGCGATGACGAGCACGGTGACGGTGCGCACCACCGCTTCGTCGACGTTACCGACGAGCAGCGTCCAGACCGCGAAGGTGAGGACGCCGGCGATGGTGGCGAAGTAGAACAGGAACGCCGCGGCCTTGTCCGCCAGCGCCTGGGCACGGGACGAGGAGGCCTGCGCGTCGGCGACCATCCGCTGGATGCCGGCCAGGGCGGTGTTCTCGCCGACCGCGGTGATGCGCACCCGCAGGGCGCTGTCGGTCGCGACGGTGCCGGCGACCACCGTGTCACCCACTTCGCGGGTGACCGCCTTGGATTCGCCGGTGATCATCGATTCGTCGACCTCGGCGCGGCCGTCGGTGACGGTGCCGTCGGCGGGCACCCGGGCTCCGGCGCGCACGAGCACCAGATCCCCGAGCGCCAGTTCCGACAAGGGCACGTCGGTGGTGCCGGTCTCGGTGATTTTCTCGGCGGTGTCCGGCAGCATCGCGGCGAGCGCGTCGAGGGCGCCGGAGGCCGAGCCGAGGGCACGCATCTCGAGCCAATGCCCGAGCAGCATGATCACGATCAGCAGGGCCAGTTCCCACCAGAAGTCCAGGTTGAACCCGCCGAGACCCAAAGTGGTGACCCACGAGGCGAGGAACGCGACGCTGATCGCCATGGCGATCAGCAGCATCATCCCGGGCCGGCGTGAGCGGAGTTCGGCCCAGCCGCCGGTGAGGAACGGCATGCCGCCGTAAACGAAGATCACCGTGCCCAGCACCGGGGGAATCCATATGGCCCCAGGGAAATTCGGCATGGTGTAGCCGAGCAGGTCGGCGACCATGTGACTGAAGAACACCACCGGTATCGACAGCACCAGCGACACCCAGAACCGGCGGCGGAACATTTCTCCGTGTGCCCCGTGCCCGGCATGCCGATCGTGACCATCGTGCCCGGTGTGCTCACCCGGCCCGGCGTGAGCATCATGCTCGTCGGGGGGCGGGCTCTGGACCTCGGCGCCGTGAACGTGTCCGGCGGGCGCCGGGTCCGGGTGGGGGTGTCCGTGCTGCGGGTGCGACATCGCAAAGCCTCCTGGGGTGGCGGGCCGAGTGGAAACCGGGTGGTACCGGTTACAGGGTGGTCAGCAACTGGCGCATGGTCTCGATCTCCCGCTGCTGGGTCTCGACGATGGTGCGGGCCATCTCGACGGCGTCGGGGTACTGCCCGTCTCGGATCACGGCTTCGGCCATGTCGATCGCCCCTTCGTGGTGGGTGATCATGTGGGTCAGGAACAGACGGGTGGCCTCGGTGCCCTGCGCGTCGGACAGAGCCTGCATATCCTGCGCGCTCATCATGCCGCCCATGCCGCCCATGCCGCCCATGCCACCCATACCGGGCATGTCGTCCGAATCGGGCATGCCGCGGCCCATACCGGGCATAGAGGTCATGGGCATGGAGGTCATTCCGGGCATGTTGTGCCCCGGCCCGGGCATGCCACCCGGCATCTGCGGTTCGCCCCACTGTTCGAGCCAGGAGTTCATCTCATCGATCTCCGGGCCTTGGGCGGCCTTGATCTGTTCGGCCAGGGCGGTCACCTCCTCGGGGATACCTTCTTTGGCGAGGAGCATGTCGCTCATCTCGATCGCCTGGGCATGGTGCGGGATCATCATGCGCGCGAACATCACATCGGATTGATTGTGCGGTGCCGTGTCGTCGGCGGCGGAGGTGGTGGCCGAGGTGGTGGCGCTCGATGTGGCGGCGGTGGTGCCGGTGTCGGAGTCGCTGCACGCGGCTGCGGTGAACACCACCGCGAGCGCCATGGCGCCGACGGCGAGAGTCTTCTTGTTCATGAGTGGATCCTTTCCTCGAACGGTCAGAGCCCAGGTGAACCAACGACGGGGTATCCCCGCAGCCGGCGCACCCCGGACTAGGCCAGGTAGGACACGGTGGTCATCATTCCGGCTTCCTGGTGATACGCGTTGTGGCAGTGCAGCGCCCACTGGCCCGGGTTGTCGGTGTCGAATTCGATCTCCACGGTGCGCATCGGCCCGATCGTGACGGTGTCCTTGCGCAGGCCGGTGTCGGTGAGCGCGAAGGTGTGGCCGTGCAGGTGCATCGGGTGGAACATGTCCGACATGTTCCGCATCCGCATGCGCACCCGCTGCCCTTCGGCCACGTTCAGCGGCGGGATGTCGGGGTGGGCGCGGCCGTTGAGGGTCCACCGGTACGGCGACATGGTCCCTCCCATGTCCACGCTGTGATACACATCGTGTTCCTTCTCAGCCAGGCGCACATAGTCCCGGGGCGCGAGGTCGGTGCCGAGCAGCACCTGCCGGTCCAGCTCGCCCGGGCGGGTCTGTGCGGGCAGCGCGCCGGTGGCGGTGCGCACCAGCGCCTGCCCGTGCCCGGTCTTGCCTTCGGCCTGCGCGAACAGGGGGAAGACGCCGTCGCCGAGGGTGACGAGCACATCGACACGCTCACCCATGCCGAGCAGCAGCGCATCGGTGTCGTGCGGCACGACGGGGAAGCCGTCGGTGTGGGTCACGGTCATCCGGTGCCCACCGAGCGCGACGCGGAACGCGGTGTCCGCGCCGGCGTTGATGAACCGGATCCGTGCCCGCTGCCCGGGTGTCGCGGTCAAGACCATCGGATCCTCCGGGACCCGTCCGCCGACCAGGAAAAGCGGATAGCTCACGTCCCCGGCGCCGCCGAGCAGCGGGGAGAGCATCGTCTCCGCCCCCATATCCATCCCGCCCATACCGCCCATGGCGCCGTGGTCCATCCCGCCCATCGAGGCGTCGCCACTCTCGCCGGTGGCGCCGATGCCGAGGTCGCGGGCCACATCGTCGGGGGTGCGGCCGGTGCCGTCGAGCCAGTCGTCGAGCACCACGATCCACTCGTGGTCATAGTCGCCGGGCTCATTCGGATCGTCGATGATCAGGGCGCCGTAGAGGCCGCGATCGAGCTGCAATCCCGAATGCGAGTGGTAGAAGTACGTGCCCGGATCCGGGACGGTGAACTCGTAGGCGAACCGCGCCCCGGCGGCGATCGGGTCCTGGGTCAGCCCGGGCACTCCGTCCATGTCGTTGCTCAACGCCAGCCCATGCCAATGCACACTCGTCTGCGCCGGCAGCTGGTTGTCCACGTCCACCCGCAGCAGATCCCCGGCGCGGGCACGCACCAGCGGACCAGGAAGAGTGTCGTCGTATCCCCAGGTCGAGACGATGCGCCCGCCGAGGTCCACCTCGACCGGACGCGGCGTCAACCGCGCCGAGACCATCTGCTGACCCGGGCGACGGCGTTGTTGCTCGAGACGGCGCACCGCAGTCGACGAGGGCTGCACGGGGGCGCCGGTCGGTGAGCCCGACCCGGAACAGGCCATCAGGACTCCGGCTCCGGCAAGTATTGATCCGAGAAGGAAGGATCGACGGCCGAGTTCAGTCATGAACCTGCCCCCGCCGGTGCTCGACCGACGTGGTGTCGCCGGGGTGCATCAGCAGCCGGCGACGGGCCACGAATTCCTCGGAGTCGATGTCACCGCGGGCGAACCGCGCCTCGAGCAGCCGCAGCGGATCGGACTCCGGGCTGGTGCGGCCAGGCCCGTTTGCGCGGTCGGTGCGGAACATCATGGCCACCAGATAGATCACCACCGCCCAGAATGCGAACATGCACACGGCCATGACGATCCATCCGGTCCAGGTCAGCTCACCTGCCCAGCCCATCATGGTCGCCTCCTTTCTCCGGTTCGTGCCTTCAGCCTGGTGTGCCTACCCCTGGATTCCTGTGGAGGTCGTATGAAGATTTGCTCAAGAAGCCCCACGGCATCGTCGACAGTGGTGCCCGCTGGTGAAGATGGACACCATGGACTCCTCCGCTCGCACTCCCACCGCGACCAGCGATCCTGCGGCGCCGCCGCGCCCGTCGACCGGGTTGCGGGCGATGGTCGTCGAGGACGAGGCACCGTTGGCGAACCTGATCGGCTCGTATCTCGAACGCGACGGGTTCGAGACCGCGATTACCGGTGACGGCGCCGACGCCGTCACCCTCGCCCGGCAGGTCGACCCCGATGTCGTGGTCCTCGATCTGGGGCTGCCTCATCTGGACGGGGTTGAGGTGTGCCGGCAACTGCGGACCTTCTCCGACGCTTATGTCGTGATGCTCACCGCCCGCACCGAAGAAATCGATACCCTCATCGGGTTGTCCGTGGGCGCGGATGACTACATGAGCAAACCGTTCAGCCCCCGCGAATTGATGGCCCGCATCCAGGCCATGCTGCGCCGTCCCCGCACCGGTATCGCCGCACCGGCCGAGGCCGCCCCCGGCCTGATCCGCAGCGTCGGGGACCTGGTCATCGATGTGGACGGACGGGAAGTCACCGTCGCCGGGCTGCCGGTGTCCTTGACCCGCACCGAATTCGACGTCCTGGCCGCCCTGGCCCGCGATCCCGGTGTTGTGCTGACCCGTGCCCAGTTGATCGAGGCGGTGTGGGGGCCGAGCTGGACCGGCGACGACCACCTGGTCGACGTGCACATCGGTCATCTGCGCCGCAAACTCGGCGACGATGTCGTCCGCGGCCGCTACGTGCGCACCGTCCGCGGTGTGGGCTACCGGATGGGCACCGGAGCATGAATCCCCAGAGCCCCGCTCCACGAGGGTCGGTACGGCGGGCACTGGCCGGGTCGAGTTTCGGCACCCGGCTGTTCCTCGCCTTGACCGTGGTGGTGGTCGGCTGCGCCGTCAGCGCCTGGCTCGTCGCTTCCGCCCTCGCGCCCGGCATCTTCCATGATCACCTCGGTCAGGCCGGCATCGACCACAACTCGAGTCAGGCCGCCCATGTCGAAGAGGCGTTCGCCTGGGCGATCGTCCTGGCGTGGGGTCTGGCGGTCGCGGTCGCGGTGCTGCTGGCGTTGGCGGTGAGCTGGTATATCACCCGCCGTGTTCAACGCTCGTTGACCGCGGTGACCACCTCGACCGCCCGGATCGCCGGCGGCCGGTACGACACTCGCGTGTCCAGCCCCGGTCTCGGCCGCGAATTCGACGACCTTGCCCTGACCGTCAACGAACTCGCCCGCCGCCTCGAGGCCACCGAGGCCACCCGCCGCCGGATGCTCGCCGATCTCGGCCACGAGATGCGCACCCCGATCGCTACCCTCGACTCCTACCTCGAAGCCCTCGACGACGGCGTCCGCACCCTCGACGACGACACCCGACAGATCCTCCGCGCCGCCACCCACCGGCTGGGTCGTCTCGCCCAGGACATCACCGCGGTCTCGCGCGCCGAAGAACACCTCACCCGCATCCGGCCGGTGCCCACCACCACCGGCGCCCTGGTCACCGCCGCGGTCGATGCGGTGCGCGAACGGTACGAGAGCAAAGGCGTCGCACTGCACAGCCGGATCACCGACTCGATGGTCGTGTCGGTCGATCCCGACCGGCTCGGGCAGGTCCTGGGCAACCTGCTCGACAATGCCCTGCGCCACACCGCTTGTGGCGGCACGGTCACGGTCACCAGCAGACGAGCGAACCGCGATCGGGTGGAGATCACGGTGGCCGACACCGGTGAGGGCATTGCTCCTGAGCACCTCGACCACCTCTTCGATCGCTTCTACCGCGCCGATACTGCCCGCGATCGCCGACACGGCGGCAGCGGTATCGGCCTGACCATCACCCGTGCCCTCGTCGAAGCCCACCACGGGCGCATCCGAGCACACAGTGACGGGCCGGGCCGTGGGGCACGCTTTACGATCGAACTGCCCGTCATTGCAGTCTGACCTCGGAGTCTTCGGTGTTGCCGTATCCGGCACATCTCAATCCGTGGACTCACGACCTCCGAGTGCGGGCCCTCGACTGGGGGACTGAACGCCTCCGCCATGTTTGTTGTCGTCGGCGCCGACGGACCACCTCTGTCAGGCGTGGGCGCCGTCGGGAACGAGCTCGGCGATCAGCGCCTCGACCTTGGCTTTGATCTCGTCGCGGATCGGACGCACCGCCTCGACCCCTTGCCCGGCCGGATCCTCGAGCACCCAATCCCGATAGGACTTGCCCGGAAACACCGGGCACGTGTCGCCGCACCCCATGGTGATCACCACATCGGAGGCCTGCACCGCGTCGACGGTGAGGATCTTCGGGTTCTGCGCGGAAATGTCGATACCCACCTCGGCCATCGCCTCGACGGCGGCCGGGTTGACCTGCTCGGCCGGTGCGGAGCCTGCGGAACGGACCTCGACCCGGTCGCCGGCCAGCGCGGTGAGGAATCCCGCGGCCATCTGGGAACGGCCGGCGTTGTGCACACACACGAACAACACCGAGGGTGTGCGTGCGGTCGAGGAATCGGTGGTCATGAAAACAGACGTCCTTTCGAAGAGAATTCAGGCAGAAACGGTGTCGAGTTCGGCCAGCAAAGCCTGCACGCGAGTGTCGATATCGTCGCGGACGGCGCGTACCGTCTCGAGCGACTCGTCGTTCGGATCGAGCAACGACCAGTCGAGGTAGCGCTTACCCGGATACACCGCGCACGCGTCGCCGCACCCCATGGTGATCACCACATCGGCGGCTGCCACCACATCGTCGGTCAGGGGTTTGGGATATTCGCCGCCGAGATTGAGCCCGATCTCGGCCATCGCCTCGACCACGACAGGATGAATCGTCGCCGCAGGAGCCGATCCGGCGGAGCGCACGTGCACCCGCCCCGCGCCGTGATGAGCCAGCAATGCCGCGGCCATCTGCGAGCGTCCGCTGTTGCGCACGCACACGAACAGCACCTCCGGCACATCCTTCGGCACGGCCCCTTCGGCCTGCGCCAAAGCAGTGAGACGTTCACCGGCGAAGCGGGTGGCCAGCGAGGGCAGATGCGTGTGGATCTTGGCGGTGCGCCGCAGCGCCGCATACGACTCGAACACCATCCGCTCGACGGTCTGCGCCGAGAACACCCCGGCATACTTCTCGGCGAGATGCTCCGCAGCGCGGTGCAGCACCGCCTGAGGCATCAGTAGTTCCGGCTGGGCAGCGTGCTGGGACATCATCGACTCCTGACGTGATCGGTCCTTACGACACAGCGGGGGCGGGCGAACGGGTAAAACGTTTCCGCAGGGCGAGCGAGACATAGATCAGAGCCACGAGGACGGGCACCTCGATCAGCGGACCCACCACCCCGGCCAAAGCCTGACCGGAGGTAACACCGAAAGTGCCGATCGCCACCGCGATGGCGAGCTCGAAGTTGTTTCCGGCAGCGGTGAACGCCAACGTGGTGGTGCGCTCATAACCCAGGCCGACCGCAGCACCGAACAGGAACCCACCACCCCACATGAGGATGAAGTACGCGAGCAGCGGCAACGCGATCCGTACGACGTCCCACGGCCGCGAGGTGATCTGTTCACCCTGCAGGGCGAACAGGATCACGATCGTGAACAACAGTCCGTAGAGCGCCCACGGTCCGATCTTCGGCAGGAACGTGTCCTCATACCACTGGCGGCCCTTGGCTTTCTCGCCGAAGTGGCGGGTCAAGAAGCCGGCGACCAGAGGGATGCCGAGGAAGATCAGCACCGATTTCGCGATCTGCCACGGGGAGACGTCGAGGGTGGTCTGTTCGAGTCCGAGCCAGCCGGGCAGGATCGACAGGTAGAACCAGCCGAGGACGGCGAACATGATCACCTGGAAGACGGAGTTGATCGCGACCAGTACGGCGGCGGCTTCGCGGTCGCCGCACGCGAGGTCGTTCCAGATGATGACCATCGCGATGCAGCGGGCCAGGCCGACGATGATCAGGCCGGTGCGGTATTCGGGCAGGTCGGGCAGCAGTAGCCAGGCGAGGGCGAACATCAGCGCCGGGCCGAGCACCCAGTTGAGGATCAGCGACGAGATCAACAGCTTGCGATCGCCCGTGACGGTGTCGAGGCGGTCGTAGCGCACCTTCGCAAGCACCGGATACATCATGATCAACAGGCCCAGCGCGATCGGCAGGGAAATGTTGTCGATCTCGATGACGCTCAACGCGTCCCCGAGCCCAGGGATCAGGCGGCCGAGCAGCAGACCGACGACCATGGCGATGCCGATCCACACGGCCAGGAACCGGTCGAGGACCGACATCTTGCCGGCGACGGACCGGTGTTCAGTGGTGGTCACGAGACGGCCTCCTCGAAAGGTTCGGCCGGTGCGCAGGTGCAGGCCGAACCGGGCAACACCCCGGATTCGGTGGCGAGCACCGCGGACAGTTGCTCGAGGGCGGCGGGGATCACCCGGTAGTACACCCAGGTGCCGCGGCGCTCACAGTCGAGAAGTCCGGCTTCACGCAGCACCTTGAGGTGATGCGAGATGGTCGGTTGCGACAGATCGAACGCGGGGCTGATGTCGCACACACAGCTCTCGCCGCCCTGGTGGCTGGCGATCATGCTGAGCATGCGCAGCCGCACCGGATCACCGAGGGCCTTGAACATGCGGGCCAGGTCGGTGGCCCAATCCGAGGTGAGCGGCTCACGGGCGAGCGGCGGGCAGCACGGCTCGGCCTCACTCGACAGCTGATTCGACATGCGTCTATATTGACTGTTATCAATCCAGTCGTCAAACGGGAAGGGACCTCCACGTGCCCACTGCTTCGGTGCTGTTCGTGTGCGTCAAGAACGGCGGCAAATCCCAGATGGCGGCCGCCCTCATGCGTAAGACCACAGGCGACCGGATCGCCGTCCATTCCGCCGGCACCACGCCCGGATCGTCGCTGAACGCACTGTCGATGCAGGTCCTCGGCGAGGTCGGCGCCCCCACCGCAGGCGAGTATCCCAAGCCGATCGACCCGCAGCTCCTCACCGAAGTCGACCTGGTGGTCACCCTCGGCGGCGAAGCCCACGTCGATGCGCCCACCGGGGTACGCGTGGAGAACTGGGACACCGATGAGCCGTCCGAACGCGGCATCGACGGCATCGAGCGGATGCGCCTGGTCCGCGACGACATCGCCGTCCGCGTCGAGGACCTCGCTACCCGGCTGCTTTCCGACGCCGACGCCCGATAACCGAGTTCGTCCCGGAACTCTGTTCGCCCTCGAGCACTGAAGGAATACCTGATACCTATGAGCACCATCGCAGTCTTCGAACCGGCCCTGTGCTGCAACACCGGCGTGTGCGGCGAGGACCTCGACCAGAACCTGGTCACCTTCACCGCCGACATGGCCGCGCTGACCGAGCAGGGCGCCACCATCACCCGCCACAACCTGGCCAACGACCCACTCTCGTTCGCCCACAACGAGACCGTCAAGAAATTCCTCGAACTCGCCGGATCCGACGGGCTGCCGCTCGTGCTCGTCGACGACGTCACCGTCGCTACCGGCCGCTACCCGACCCGCACCGAACTCGCCACCTGGGCCGGCCTCGAGGTACCCGCGCCGCCGTCCGGCGTGACCATGCTCGGGCTCGCCGACGACAACGACTCCTGCTGCACACCGGGCGAGTCCACCTGCTGCTGACCATGTAGATCCGTATCCCGCCCGCCGATACCCGTCCGACGAGGAGTACCTGTTTTCATGGCTGCCGCCGACCTCACGTTCCTGACCGACCCGCCCCGGTTCGTGTTCTTCACCGGTAAAGGTGGGGTCGGTAAGACCTCCATCGCGTGCGCGTCGGCGCTGCGCCTGGCCCGGGCTGGCAAGAAGGTGCTGCTCGTCTCGACCGACCCCGCCTCCAACGTCGGGCAGGTCTTCGGTCTGAGCATCGGCAACACGATCACCGAGGTCCCCGCGGCGGCGGGGCTCTGCGCGCTCGAGATCGACCCCGAGCAGGCCGCCGCCGCCTACCGCGAACGCATCGTCGGCCCTGTCCGCGGACTGCTCCCGGATGCGGAGATCGCCTCGATCACCGAACAGCTGTCCGGCTCGTGCACCACCGAAGTCGCCTCGTTCGACGAATTCACCTCGCTGCTCACCGATCCCGACGACCGGGTCGCCGGGTTCGATCACGTGCTGTTCGACACCGCCCCCACCGGCCACACCATCCGACTGCTGCAACTACCCGGCAACTGGACCGAATTCCTCGACCACGGCAAAGGCGACGCATCCTGCCTCGGACCGCTCGCCGGGCTCGACAAGCAGAAAGCCATGTACGCCGGCGCGGTCGAGGCCTTGTCAGACCCCGGCCGCACCCGCCTGGTGCTCGTGGCACGCGCGAACCGCGCCGCTCTGGCCGAGATCGCCAGCACCCAGCGCGAACTCGCCGCGATCGGCATGACCGGACAGCATGTGGTCGTCAACGGCGTGCTGCCCGACCCGGCCGACGACACCGACCCACTGGCTACCGCCGTGTACCAGCGTGAACAGGCCGCACTGGCGGGTCGCGGCGCCGCGATCGCCGCGCTGCCCACCGATCTGGTGGAACTCAAGCCGGTCAACATGGTCGGCCTCGACGCTTTGAGCACCCTGTTCGACACCACCACCACGGCAATGACCACCGGGACCGATCCGGGGCTTGCCGCGGTCGCCGACGCCCCGTTAGCGGATCTGGTCGATGCGATCGAGGCCGACGGGCCCGGACTGGTGATGTGCATGGGCAAAGGCGGGGTCGGCAAAACCACTGTTGCCGCCGCGATCGCGGTGGCCCTGGCCTGCCGTGGCCACGATGTACATCTGACCACCACCGACCCCGCCGCGCATCTGACCGAGACTCTCGCCGGGGAACTCGACCACCTCGAGGTCTCCCGCATCGACCCTCATGAAGCGAGCGAGACCTACCGCGACCGGGTGCTGGCCACCAAAGGTGCCGGGCTCGATGAGGCCGGCCGCGCCACTCTCGCCGAGGACCTGCTCTCCCCGTGCACCGAGGAGGTCGCGGTGTTCCAGGCCTTTTCGAAGGTCATCCACGAATCACGCCGCAAGTTCGTCGTCGTCGATACTGCCCCCACAGGCCACACGTTATTGCTGCTCGATGCGACCGGGTCGTATCACCGGGAGATCGCCCGGCAGATGGGCGATGGCGGGCGCTTCATCACCCCGCTGATGCGGCTGCAGGACCCGGCGCAGACCAAGATCGTGCTGGTCACTCTTGCCGAGACCACCCCGGTGCTCGAGGCGGCCGGTTTGCAGGATGATCTGCGGCGCGCCGGTATCGCACCGTGGGCGTGGGTGGTCAACAATTCCCTGGCCGCCGCAGAACCGACCGCGCCGTTGCTGCGGCAGCGGGCGGTCGCCGAATTGGAGCAGATCGACACGGTTGGGGGTGAGCTCGCCGATCGGTGCGCGGTGATTCCGCTGGCCGTCAGCGAACCGGTCGGAATCGCAGCCCTCGAATCGCTCACCACCGCACAGTTGCAGCCCTCATCAGTGCGGTAGCCCTCTACAGGGCAGCCACTGGAAGTCTTCCGTGGAAGTCTCCGACCGGTCTCTCCGTGATCCTGACCTACCAGCCGTTCGATTCTCGGAATTCGATGCTGGGACAGATTGGGTCTGTCATGCATTCGGTGGGGCTGCGGAAGTCACCAGGAGAGTTCGTGGCAGCGGCCCTCGCCGTCGTGGGGTTCGACCTGCAAGGTGGCATGTTCGAGGTGGAAGCGTTCTGCCAACAGAGTTTGTGCTGCTGTGAGCACCGCAGTGGAGTCGGTGCCGGACTCGGTGACCAGATGCGCGGAGGCCACCTCCATTCCCGAGGTAAGAGTCCAGACATGCAGGTCGTGGGACTCGTGTACTCCGGGAAGAGCATCGAGTGCCGCGTTGACCTCGGTGATGTCGATACTCTTCGGTGCTTGCTGGAGCAGAATGCCGATTGCATGTCGGCCGAGGTTGTAGGCCCGCGGCAGGACAAAGAACCCGATAGCGACACCGATGATCGGATCGGCATACCGCCAGCCGAACACGAGGGTCACCACACCACTGACGAGCACGCCCACCGAGCCGAGCATGTCGGCAAGGACTTCCAGGTAAGCCCCGCGCACATTGAGGCTCTCCTTGGCCCCGTCGCGCAGCAGAAGAAACGAGATCACGTTCATGGTCAGGCCGACCACAGCGACGATGGTGACGGGAAGGCCGGGGACCTCGGGCGGCTCGGACAGCCGGTGGAGGGCCTCGTAGAGAATCCAGAGGGCGACGCCGAACAGTAGGAGCGCGTTGAGCAGGGCGGCGAACACCTCGGTGCGGTACAGGCCGAAGGTGCGGTTCGGTCGGCTGCGGGCGCGTTGCGCGACGGTGATGGCCGTAACTGCCATCAAGATGCCGAACACGTCGGTGAACACATGCGCGGAGTCGGACAGCAAAGCCAGCGACGAGGTGGATAACCCGACGACGAGTTGGATCACGAAGGTCGTCAGTCCGAGGGCCACGGCGATCCACAGTCGTCGGACGTGTCGACCGGAGGCGCTGGTGGCCTGGCCGGGGGAAATACCATGTCCGTGTCCGTGGCTCATCGCGGCACCTTTCCGTTGACGACATGAACAATATTGTCATATGCGCATCTATGCATGCAATGCACCTGAGGGGGGTGAGGATCAGCGATGAACTATCTTTCATAGTATTTCGGCGGCGAGGCACGCGCCTGCAGGTTCGGCCGGCGGGAACGGGCGAACAACGGACGAGTGAGGTTTTCCGTGGCAGGCACTAAGAGAGCTGTAGTCGGCGTGATGACCGGCTGGACAGTAGGGGCGGCGCTGGTAGCGACCGCCTTGGCGGCCGTATCGAGCAGTGAGGTTCTGCGGTTGCTCGGGCTGCCCGATCCCGGGGTGTTGACGAGGTACGGCCTTCCGGCCGCCACCGCGATAGGGGAAGTGGCGGCGGTGGTGATGATCGGGTCGCTGCTGGTTGCGGCGGTGCTGGTACCGCCGCAACGGTCCGGGGTGCTCGATGTCGACGGATACCGGGCGGTGCGCACTGCGGGAGCGGCTGCAGCGCTGTGGGCCGGATCCGCGGTGGCGCTCGTTCCTCTGACGTTGTCGGATACCTCGGGCCAGCCGCTGAGTACCGTGTTCGCCGATCCGCTCCCGTTCGTACAGGCGGTGGGGCAAATCGAGGTCGCCACCGCGTGGGTGTGGACCGCCGGTCTGGCCGCTGTCGTGGGGCTGGGATCTCGCCTCGTGCTGCAGCATCGGTGGACGCCGGTGCTGCTGGTGATGGCGGTGCTGAGCTTGATGCCCCGTGCGTTGACCGGACATTCCTCGGCAGGGGGATCGCATGACCTGGCCACTAACAGTCTGGTGTTGCATCTGGTGGCGGCCGGTCTCTGGGTCGGTGGATTGGCGGCGCTGGTGCTGCACGCTGTGCGCGGAGGTGGGCACCTGGATGTGGCCACGCGCCGGTTCTCCGCGATGGCGACGGTGGCCTTCGTGGTGATGGCCGCCTCGGGGACGGTCAACGCCCTGGTGCGAGTTCCGATCGGGCAACTGCTGTCCGGCCCGTACGGATTCGTGGTGATGGCCAAGGTGCTCGCATTCGCCGTGGTGGGGTGGCTGGGGTGGCGCCAGCGGACGGTGGCCGTCACTGCTCTGGCTGCCGACCCGTCGAATCGGGGCCCGTTCGTACGGTTGGCGTTGATCGAGTCGGCAGTGCTGGCCGTCACGGTCGGGCTCGGGGTGGCATTGGGTCGCACGCCGCCGCCGCAGGGTGAACGCGGCGCACCCAGCCTGGTCGAGGAAGTGCTGGGGTACGGCTTCGACGGGGCGCCGACGATGGCCCGTTTGGTGACCGAATGGCGGTTCGATCTACTGCTGGGATCCGCTGCGGTGGTGCTGGCGGCGGTCTACTTGTGGGGGGTGCGCCGACTGCGTGCCTCGGGAAAGCACTGGCCGGTGGGTCGGATCGTCTCCTGGCTGCTCGGCTGTGTCGTGCTGCTTGTGGCGACCTCGTCGGGCGTCGGGCGCTACGCTCCAGCGGCATTCAGTGTGCACCTCGCCGCGACGGCGGCGCTGGCGATCGTGGTACCGCTGTGCCTGGTACTGGGAGCTCCGCTCACCTTGGCGGCAGCGACGGTGCGGCCTTGCTCGGGCGGCGCAGTTCCGGGCGCCCGCGACTGGATGCGGGCGCTGTTCACCAGCACCGCTCTGCGGTGGATGACTCACCCGGCGGTCACGGTGACCGTGTTCCTGGGCACCTTCTATGTGCTGTATCTCGGGGGGATGTACGACGGACTTGCCGGGTCGCACACCGCGCATGTGTCGATCAATGTGTGGCTGCTGATGGTGGGAGGGGTGTTCTTCTGGAGCATCGTGGGCATCGATCCGGTGCCCCGCCCGCCGGCGCCGGTGGTGCGGGTGGCCGCGGCGGGAGCGGCGCTGGCCGGGTATGCGTTCTTCCTGGTGGCCGTGATCATGGCGGATTTCGTGGTTGCCGGCGAGTTCTACGATTCGCTGCGACTGGGGTGGTTCGACGACCTGGCGGCCGATCAGCGGCTCGGGGGCAACCTGGCGTGGGGTGTCGGTGAGTTGCCGCTGCTGCTGGCGACGGTGCTCGCGATCGTGCAGTGGGGCTCTGCCGATCAGCGGCGTGCTCGTCGGCGTGACGAGCAGGTCGCTCACACCGGTGACGACGAACTCGCCTCCTACAACGCCATGCTGCACAGCTTGTCTGATCCGGAGAGCGCCGCCGACGGCCGCGGCCGGAATAGTTCCAGATCATGACCATCCACGGGGATTGCACACCGACCGGTTATTGAAACTATGCAACATAGTAGTACGGTGTCGATGTCCGTCACCGTTTCGTTATCACGCGAGCGGGTGCCTTCCTGAGGATGCATCTTGGCCCGACACCGTAGACCAGAACCCGAACTCGCTGATCCCCGCCGCTTTCGCTGTGATACTCCGACCTGGCGTCGTCCCGAGCCGACCGAGACCGTCGACGCGGGCAGGACGATCGAGTCCGTTGCGCCGACACCGCCGGTCCTGGACTCGGACGCACGTCTCGATGCCGAGAACCGGGAGTCCCCCGAAGAGCAGGCGGAGACCGACGTGCCCGCCCCGCTCCGGAGCGCAGGCGCACATCGCCGGACGAGCGCAGGGGCCAGCGGACGTGTCCTGGCAGTGTCGGTGGCTGCCGGGGCATTGTTTGCGGCCACGACCTCGAGTGCCCACGCCGCGTCGGTCCATCCCGCGGCCGTCGAAGAATTCGAGACCGCACCGGAGCCGTCGACCCCGCCGGAATCGCTCTCGCAGGCGCCGCAGGTGCTGCAGGTGGCGCAGGTACCGACTCTGGCGGACTTCGCGGACCAACTCGACCGGGCTCGGCTGCGCGAAGAGCGCCGGCTCGCGCGAGAGGCCGAGGCACGGCGCCCGAAGACGCTGATGCCTGTCAGTGGCACGCTCACCTCGAGTGTCGGGCCGCGATGGGGAACCACCCACTACGGTCTCGACATCGCCAACACGATCGGCACCCCCATCGTCTCGGTGACCGACGGCACGGTACTCGAGGCCGGGCCGGCCTCCGGTTTCGGCCTGTGGGTGCGAGTTCTGCAGGACGACGGCACCATCGGGGTGTACGGGCACATCGACCAGGCCTTGGTCTCTGCGGGACAGCGTGTGCGTGCCGGTGAGCAGATCGCCACTGTCGGCAACCGAGGGCAGTCGACCGGACCGCATCTGCACTACGAGGTCTGGGAGCCGGACGGTCGTAAAGGGGATCCCATGGCATGGTTGAGCGCACGAGGAGTTCAGGTCGCGCCGGATGCGCGCGCATAGGTAGCGCATGGATAAGGGATGATCGGTGAATGTCTGCGAGGGGAGCCATGAATAGGTTGGGGGGCCTCGAGGCCGAGGTGATGAACGAACTGTGGTCGACCGAGGATCCGCAGTCGGTGCACGATCTCGTCGATCGGCTCAGCGAACGCAAAGAGTTCGCCTACACCACCATCTTGACCGTGGTCACCCACCTATACGAGAAGGGGTGGGTGCAACGAGAAAAGCGTAGTCGCGCGTATTTCTACTCGCCCTCCCGCAGCCGGGAAGAGGCGACCTCCGAGGCGCTGCGTGCGCTGCTCGACAGCAGCGCCGACCCCAGCGCAGTGCTGCTGCATTTCGCCAAGACGGTCAGTGACCGCGAATACGATGCCCTGCGCCGGGGTAGGACGAACCGGACCGCCGACCAATGACATTGGCCCTGGTCCTGCTGCTGGGCGCTGCTCTGATCTCGATCGCCGCACCGCGGATGCTCGCCCGGCTCGCCGGCACCTCCCTGCCTCCAGGAGTCCTGCTGGCTGCCTGGCTCGGCAGCCTGGGCGGGGCGCTGTTTCTCGGGGCTTCTGCGGTGGTCACCTTGGCCTGGCCCGACCATGCGCCCGCTGAGACCGCGGTCGAAGCCGTGGTGCGATGTTTTACCGCCATGTCACATGCGGTGCAGCCGTGGATCACCGAAACCATGGCAGCAGTCGGGGCTCTGGGATTGCTCGCCGTGGTGGTCCGAGCCGGGATCCTGGGTCGGCGATACGCCCGCGAGCAGACCCGTCTGCGCACCTACCACCGGGATGTGGTCGCCATCGTCGCCCGATCCCGCGACAACGATGTGATGTGGCTTGCACACCCGATGCCGATGGCCTACAGCGTCGCCGGCCGACCCGGGTTCGTCGTCGCCACGGACGGGTTGTCGGATTTCCTGACCACGGGTGAACGCGACGCGGTGCTCGCCCACGAACGGGCGCACCTGCGAGGCGGTCACCACCTCATCGTCACCACGTGCGACATCCTCGCTGCGGTCTTCCCGGTCGTGCCCTTGTTCGCGTCCGCCCCGTCCGCGGTCAAAACTCTGGTCGAACTCACCGCAGATCAGCACGCTGCCCACGCCACCAGCACAGCAACCGTGTGCTCGGCGCTGACCGTGGTCTCCGCATCGACACTGTCGCAGCCGGCCGGGACCCTGGGGCTGAGCAACGAGACGACGCTGCGGCTGCGCACCCTGAACCTCAGCTGGCGGACCCGATGGCCGCGGCTGTCGTACGCGACTGCCGCAGCGTTGTCGGTGACCATGCCCATGGCCACCGCGCTGGCGGGGCTGGCCGTGATCTCTGCGTCGGTGTGCCTGGTCGCCACCACGGTCTGATCCACCCTAAAAACTATGCTGCGTAGTAATTAGGTACGCTCGTGACGTCTCATCGTTGTGCGCACGCGCAAAAACCGGATCGGACAGCACCTCATGACCGCTCTCGCCCCACCACCCTTACCTGCCGCCACCCGTCCGATGCCGGCGCGGCGCAGACCCAAGGGCGCCTTCCTCTACAAGATGATCACCACGACAGACCCGAAGGTTCTGGGTCTGATGTATCTGGTGACCTCGTTCGCGTTCTTCGGGGCCGGCGGACTGATGGCGCTGTTCATGCGCAGCGAGCTCGCCGTACCCGGTCTGCAGTTCCTGTCGAACGAGCAGTACAACCAGCTGTTCACCATGCACGGCACGATCATGTTGCTGATGTATGCCACCCCGGTGGTGTTCGGTTTCGCCAACTACATCCTGCCGCTGCAGATCGGGGCACCCGATGTCGCCTTTCCCCGCTTGAATGCCTTCAGCTACTGGCTGTATCTGTTCGGTTCCCTCATCGCTGTCAGCGGTTTCCTCACCCCGGGCGGGGCCGCCGACTTCGGGTGGACGGCCTACGCGCCGTTGAGCTCGGAACTGCATTCGCCGGGGATGGGCGCCAACCTGTGGGTCGTGGGTCTGGTCGTGTCCGGTCTGGGCACCATCTTGGGCGCGGTCAACTTCATCACCACCGTCGTGTGCATGCGTGCCCCGGGGATGACGATGTTCCGGATGTCGATCTTCACCTGGAACATCTTCATCACCTCGATCCTGATCCTGCTCGCCTTCCCGCTGCTGACCGCGGCGCTGATGGGCTTGCTGTACGACCGAATGCTCGGCGGGTACATCTTCGATCCCGCCACCGGCGGTGTGTTGCTCTGGCAGCACATGTTCTGGTTCTTCGGCCACCCCGAGGTCTACATCATCGCGCTGCCGTTCTTCGGTATCGTCTCCGAGATCTTCCCGGTGTTCTCCCGCAAACCGATCTTCGGCTACACCGGTCTGGTCTATGCCACCTTGGGCATTGCCGCGCTGTCGATCGCGGTGTGGGCGCACCACATGTACGCCACCGGCGCAGTACTGCTGCCGTTCTTCTCGTTCATGACCTTCCTGATCGCCATCCCCACCGGCGTGAAATTCTTCAACTGGATCGGCACCATGTGGCGAGGCCAGCTGACATTCGAGACGCCCATGCTGTTTTCCGTCGGGTTCTTGATCACCTTCCTGTTCGGCGGTCTGTCCGGCGTCATCCTGGCCTCCCCTCCGATGGACTTCCAGCTGCACGACTCATACTTCGTGGTGGCGCACTTCCACTACGTGGTGTTCGGCACCGTGGTGTTCGCGACCTACGCCGGCGTCTACTTCTGGTTCCCGAAGATGACGGGCCGGATGATGGACGAGCGCCTCGGCAAGTGGCACTTCTGGTTGACCTTCATCGGCTTCCACGCCACATTCCTGGTGCAGCACTGGCTCGGCAACGAGGGCATGCCCCGCCGGTACGCCGACTATCTGCCCACCGACGGGTTCACCACCTTGAACGTGATCTCGACCATCGGCTCCTTCGTCCTGGGTGCCTCGGTGTTGCCGTTCATGTGGAACGTCTTCAAGAGCTACCGCTACGGCCGGATCGTGACCGTCGACGACCCGTGGGGCTACGGAAACTCGCTCGAATGGGCCACCACCTGCCCGCCGCCGCGCCACAACTTCACCGAGCTACCGCCGATCCGCTCCGAACGACCTGCGTTCGAGCTGCACTACCCGCACATGGTCAAACGCATGCGAGACGAGGCGCACGTGGGATTCAGCGGTGCACCCAAGAGCACCACGATCGTCGATCGTGATCCTGCCGAGCTGCAGAGCTCCGGCGAGCCATCGACACACAGCGACACCTCGACACCTACCGACGCGAAAGAATAGTCGTTCGCCGTCTCGGCGCCGAAAGATCGGAAAACACTGTTGAAGACCAACATGCCGGTGGTGACTGTGCCGGCAACAGACCGGGCCACCGCGGCATTGGCCGACTGGGTCATCAGGGACCTGACCGCGTTGATGCTCGAGCATGCCGGACTTCCGGATCCTCAGAGGCTGCGTCGCCTGCCGACCGTCACTGCCGCCCACATCGGCAAGCCGAGCAAACTGCGTCGGCATGTGCGCGCGTTGGAACAGGTTCTGGGACAGGTGAACCGGCACCTCCATGCCAGCACGCCTCCCTGTGGGTACGGCGCCCAGGCGGCCCCTGCCGTGCCCGACGAGGTCTTCGATGTGGCGGCCGATGTGGCCGGGACCGTCGCCGACTACGGCAGCCCGGCTGCCGCTCTGGCCAATCGGGCGGTTCTGATCTCGGCTGCAGTGATCGGCGAGGGATGGGGGATGACCTCGGCAACCGAAAATTGGTCGGCTACCGCACAGTCGTATTGCGCATTCATCACGCAGCTGTGGTGCGACGAGCCGCAGGCGCAGGTGCTCGTCGATCCCGGATAGCGATCGAGGTCACTGCAGTGGGATACCCGGCCGGGCTGCGGGGCCCTGTCTCGGACGGATCGGGCTGGATCCGCCCGAGACAGGCCCGTACGGCGGCAGGCGCGGCCGGGCACTGCCCGGAACATCCCTGAATCCGAGAGGAGTGTGAGGTGAGTCAGGGGTGTTTCGCTGTCCGGGCGAGAATCCATAGGACTCGACTCTCGACCGGCCGCAGAACATCAACGTGGTCGCCGCGCATCTCACGGCCGGGCGACGCGGTCGGTGCGTCGATGTGCGCAAAGGCCAAGGTCACGGCCGGGACAACAGAGCTGTTGCTGGCCTCGTGCGGCCCGTGTCAGATCAGGGTCTGCCAGTACGGCCAGAAGGCTTCGATAACGAAGGCGAGCACAGCCAACACCCACACCGTCGGTAGTACCGAATGGTGACGGTGCAGCAGCTGCCATGTCCGCGACGGCCGGGTCGTATGCACCGCCTCGAGGTACAGCAGGCAGTACCACCAGGCGAGCACAGTCACCAGCCACACCACCATGCAGTACGGACACAACGCCCCGATCCGGTAGAGACTCTGGAATGCCAGCCAGTGCACGAAGGCGACCGCAGCACTCAGTCCGGTGAACAGGCCGTTCCAATACCATCGGGGCAAGCTGGCTCCGGCCAGGACTACGGCGGCAGTGGTGAGCACGACCGCGAAACCCATCAGCCCCAGCAGCGGGTTGGGAAAGCCGAACAATTCCGCTTGCCACGAGGTCATGATCGATCCGCAACTGATGACCGGATTGATGCTGCACGAGGGCCGATAGGTCGGATCGGCCAGCACAGCGAACTTCTCGATGGTGAGCACCAGCGAAGCGATCAGACCCGCAGTGCCGCAGACACCGAGAACCCAGCCCACCCCTTTGCGGCCGAGTGCCCGCCCCGACATTTCGCCGGCGACCGTCGCCGAACGCGTCGGGGCGCTCACTCTGCCAACGCCGTGTCGATCCTGGCCTTGAGCAGTTCGTAGCTGGGCATGGTCGGCAGCTCGACGCCGTTGAGGAACAGTGTGGGCGTGCCCTGCACACCGAGGGCGAGGCCGTCGTCGAAATCTTGGTCCACGCGCGCGCTGACGGCGGGATCGTTGACGTCACGCTCGAATGCGGCCATATCCAACCCCAGCTGTTCGGCAAAACCCCAGAACACTGCTGCCTGAGACTGGCTCGACTCGCCCCACTGCGCCTGCGTTTCATACATACGCTGGTACATCGGCTCGAGACGGCCCTGCCGGGCCGCGGCCTCGACGACCCGGGCCGCCAGATGGCTGTTGGTGTGGCTGGGAATGGGGAAATAGCGGATGCCGATGTCGATCCGTCCGGCGTACTCGCTGCGGATCCGCTCCATCACCGGGTACAACGCTCTGCAGGACTCGCACTCGAAATCGAGGAATTCGACCAGCTGAACCTTGTCGTCGGGGGCGGTGGACAAGGTGCGGATGTCCGTTGTCCACACCGGTGTCGCGGCAGCACCGGACGACTCCTGCCCGTCTTGTCCGTTCGATTCGGCGCGGTTGGCGTAGAGCACCACCGCCAGCACCACCACGAACACGGCCACCAGTGCCGCGGAGACTTTCATATTGGGCGTCAGTTTCATGTTTCGTCCGTCTCGGTACCGGGAGCGAGCCGGCAGTGTCACCGACCCACCGTAAAACTACGCTACATAGTAGATGGGCTAGGGTAGAGCCCGGTCAGCGCCCTTCGCGTTCTATCGACAGGCCACCGCCCCGGACGCCATGCCGGTGCCAGGGAGGCCGAGAAAGTATGCACCCATGAAGAAACTCGTCACGATCTTCGCCGCCGCCGCAGCAGTGCTGCTCCTCGGCGTCACGCCCGCACAAGCGCACAGCACGTTGATCGGCTCCATCCCCGCGGCCGACGCCGCGGTGGCAGGTTCCCCGCAGGAAATCGAGCTGCAGTTCAACCAGTCCATCAATACCGCGTTCGCCACTGTGACCCTCACCGACGGTGAAGGTACGCAACGCGGAAGCTCCGAGTCGATCGTCGACGGAGACCGGGTGCGGCTGTCGATCCCCGAATCCCTGGCCGCAGGGGACTATACCGTCGGTTACCGGGTCATCTCCGCCGATGGCCATCCCATCACCGGCTCCTACGCCTTCACCGTCACCGCGGCGGCCGGGCAAGCCTCGGCTCCTGATGCTCCGGCGGCCTCGTCCGCCACGTCGGCCGCGGCCACACCCGAGACCACTGAGACCACAGAGGCGCAGGCCGAGTCCGCAGACGCGGAATCCTCGGGCTCGTCGGTGCCACTACTGCTGATCTTCGCCGTGCTGGGAGTGCTGGTCGTCGCTGGCGGCACCTGGGCAGCGGTACGCGCCTCCCGCAAGAGCTGACACGCAGACCGACGGAACGGTCTGTACACCGCCGACCTTCTCGCTCCGTCCCGACGCACGTGCGCGACGCCTTGAAATTTCGGTTACCCTGATTTTTAATTCAGGGGAACCTTAAGAGTGGCGGATGACGCTGACACACGACCTCGGGCGCACGCAGCGATGGCGCCGCTGGACACTTCTCGGACCGGCATTCGTCGCCTCCATCGCCTACGTCGACCCGGGCAACGTCGCCTCCAACGTCAGCGCCGGCGCTCAGTTCGGCTACCTGCTGGTGTGGGTGGTCGTGGCGGCCAATGTCATGGCCGCGTTGGTGCAATACCTGTCCGCCAAACTGGGTCTGGTCACCGGCAGGTCGTTGCCCGAGGCGCTGCGTGAACGCATGCCTCGGCCGGTGCGCTTGGCGTACTGGGGGCAGGCGGAGCTGGTCGCCATGGCCACCGACCTGGCCGAGGTCATCGGCGGCGCCATTGCCCTGAATCTGCTCTTCGATCTCCCGCTGCTGGTCGGAGCGCTGATCACCGGGGCGGTCTCGCTGATCCTGCTGCTGGTACAGGACACACGCGGTCAGCGCGGATTCGAACGGGTGATCACCGGTCTGTTGGCAGTCATCGCGATCGGCTTCGTCACCAGCATCTTCGTCGCCCCGCCCCCGGCCCACGCTGTCGTCGACGGACTCGTGCCGCGCTTCGACGGCGCCGAATCGGTCCTGCTGGCCGCGGCCATGCTCGGTGCGACCGTGATGCCGCATGCGGTCTACCTGCACTCGGGCCTTGCCCGGGACCGTCATGGGCATCCCGAACCCGGTCCACGACGAACCCTGCTGCTGCGGGTCACGCGCTGGGATGTCGGATTGGCCATGGTGGTGGCGGGAACGGTGAATCTGGCCATGCTGCTCATGGCCGCGACGACGTTGCGCGGGCGAGAAGGGGTCGATTCGATCGACGGGGCGCACACGGCACTGGGTCAGGAACTCGGTCCCACCGTGGCGCTGCTGTTCGCCCTGGGGCTGTTGGCCTCCGGGTTCGCGTCGACCTCGGTGGGAGCTTATGCGGGGGCGTTGATCATGGACGGGCTGCTGCGCAGACGGATCCCGCTGCTGGCGCGTCGTCTGATCACCCTGGTGCCGGCGTTGGTGGTGGTCGCACTCGGGACGGACCCGACCCGGGCGCTGGTGCTCTCGCAGGTGGTGCTGTCGTTCGGTATTCCGTTCGCGTTGATTCCGTTGGTGCGTCTGACCAGTGATCGGGCGCTGATGGGTACCGAGGTCAACCATCGGCTCACCACCACGGTGGCCTGGATGATTGTCGGCACGATCACGGCGCTCAATCTGGTGTTGATCTACCTGACGGTGTGGCCGTGACTGCGTCGCTGCCGACGATCCGGATCAGGGCCGCGGCGGCGCCGGTCGGTATTTCCGCTGGCCATCGACGAGGCGAATCTCATCGTTGATGCGTGTGCGCATCCGGCGCAGAGCCACCAACGACACGGCCATGCCGGTGAGTACGCCGACGATGAGCACCCACGTCAGCGACACGTCGAGCCCGAGAATGCGGACACCGGCCACTGCGGCAGCGGCGCAGCCGGCCACGAGGGCAAGCCGGGCCCCGGTGTAGAGGAACATCAGACGGGGCAGACGCATCGTCGACGACTGTTTCATGAGTACTCCTCGGAGCTGATCCGGACGAGGCCGTCCGGGCTGGTGGCGGGTTCACCGGTCACTTCATCGGTAGAGGTGCGGCGCCTCGGGCCGTGAGCAGTTGCTGCATCGTCGTCGATTCGGCTTCCTGAGTGTCCGTGATCTGTTGTGCGAGCGTGGTGACCACGTGTTCGGACGCGTTGGCCGCGGCGTAGCGCGCCATCGGCAGGCCGCCTTGATGGTGCCGGAGCAGCAGTTGCAGGTACCGGGTGTCGAAGACGGGACCGGTGGTGCGGCGGAGTGTGTCGAGTTCGGAGGTGGTGGCCATCCCGGGCATCGATGATCCGGGCGTTCCCGACGCGGTCGGGCTCGCCGCGTGCTCGGCCATGGTCGGCATCGTCTCGGGGCCGCCCTCGGTGCCGTCCATCCAGGTCATCGGTGTGCCGGGAGTCTGCAGCGGTCGGTCCCACATGGCCAACCAGCCCTGCATCGTGCCCCACTGGCTCTGCTGGGTGGTGATCACGTCGTAGGCGAGGGTGCGCACCGCCGGGTCGGTGGCGTTGGTCAGGGCGATCGCCGACATTTCCACAGCCTGGCTGTGGTGCACCGACATGTCCTGGGCGAAACCCACGTCCACCGAATCCTGTGCGGGCGGCTCGGAATGACCGGATCCCAGTCCGCTGGCGCTGATGCCCAGATAGAGACCGACGACGAGCGCGAACACCGCCACCGCGAGCAGGCGGCCGAGCCCGGCTGGCCCACCGGGGGCAGGAGCGACAGGGACGACGCTGTCGCCGACCTCAGTCATCGCAGGCTCAGCCATTGCGGGGCTGCAGGTTCGAGCCCACCGCCGGTGCGGTGGGGGCAGATTGCCCGCCAGCTGCCATGGGGACGGCGTCAGGCCCCGGCGGGGAGGCATCGAACGGCGGCGGTGAGCTCGGATCGAAACTGCCCGGCGTGGTGGAGCAGGTGGCGCCTGCCTCCGGGTGAGTGTTGGGGTTTCGGCGCAAGGCGGTGATGAACTGGTCGAGTCGATCGTCTTCGGAGTCGTCGAGCGCGAGGCGGTGGCCCCACGACTGCACCGAGATCGCGGATGACAAGCCGGGGTAGGGCGAAAGCAGGGTGTACGGCTGGCCGTCGACCAAGGCCTGCAACGTCGGCACCTCGTCACCGGCGACCTGCTGCGGGTCGTACGTAATCCACACCGCGCCGTGTTCGAGTGAATGCACCGCGTTCTCGCTGCGGATCGGTTCGGGATAGATCGTGCCGGTACAGGTCGCCCAGTACTGATCGTGCGGGCCTCCCATCGGGGGGCTCTGGTCGTAGGCCACCCGCTGGGGTGCCTGCACGTGGGTTCCGGCCGGGTAGTCGATCTTCTCCACCCCGTCGATCGCCGTGGACGGATCGGGATTGTCGGCGCTGGGCACGTACTGCTGGGCCTCGGCGCGGTCGGCGACCTTCGGAGCGAGGGTGTACGCGATGACGCCGATCAAGGCCATGATCACCGCGACAGCGCCGATCATGGGCCACGGCACCCGGCGCGAGTCGGCCAGTGTGAGCGGTCTGCGTCGCGTGGGGGGCGCCTGTGACGTCGGTCTGTCTGAACTGTTCACCGCGAGAGCCTTCCTCGGCACCGATGGGGCATGGCCCCCATTAAATACTATTGATCATAGTATTTAATGGGGGCCATGCCGGGTTACCCCGTTACTGCCGAGCCGGCGACGATCACATCCGCGACGGATCGGTCGCAGGGACACCTCGCTGCTGCAGCCACTGGGTCGGATTGACCTTCGCACCGGCCGGATCGGTGGTCTCGAAGTGCAGGTGCGGTCCGGTGGACTGACCTCGATTGCCGACAGTGGCGATCTGCTCACCGGCCTGCACCCGCTGTCCCACCTCGACCAGCGTTTCGTTGATGTGGCCGTAGGTGCTGGTGGACCCGTCCTCGTGCCGCACCTGGACCCACAGGCCGAACCCGGACGCCGGCCCGGAGTCGATCACGGTGCCCGATGCGGCAGCGTAGACCGGGGTGCCGACGGTGTTGGCGATGTCCAGACCGGCGTGCGACGACCCCCACCTGGGACCGAACGCGGAGGTCAACGTGCCCGACACCGGGGCGACCGCGAGAGGCTGCGGCCTCGGCACTGACCAGGGGGCCTGGCTTGCCGGCGCCGCCCCGGCCGACGGCGGGGCCGGAACAACCGCGGCAGGAGGTGCCACCGCGGGCACGTCCGGAATCGCGGCGAGCTGATCGAGCACTGCCTTGACCTCCGGAATCGCGGTAATCGCGGCGAGTTCGGGCGGCAACGGGGCCGGAGCTGCGGTCTGCACGCCGTCGGATGTCGACGCGGCGGCGGTGCCCGGAGCGAGGAGCTGTGATCCCACGATCAGCAATGCGCCGGTGGCGACCGTCGAGGCGCAGGTCGCGGTGGCGGTGCGCTTGGCCGGGGCCCGGTGACGTCCCCCGCTGCCGAGCGAGTCTCGCGTGAACTCCGGCGATATCTCGGGAAGGTCACGGTTTCGGTGCGGATTGGTGGCGTGGTGCCGTCCCACAGTAATGCTCCTGACAAGCGGTTTTGGTGTAGATCTGTCGTTGTCGTGACGGACAAGGTAACGAAACGATATACGACTCGGGCTGTAAAAACTACCCAACTTAGTAGTTGATGGGGGTTCTTCGGCGATCGGTCGCGCAGCAACACCGCCACCCGCCGCGGACGTGAACGCTTCGAAAACCGAACCGGGCCCGGGTGCCGTCGCCCGAGCCCCTGGGGTACTCACCGGCAGGACGCGAAGAGAGCAGAGACCTGAACATCGCGCTGCGGTCGGTGACGACGGCTCGGTCGAGCAGCGCACGGACCCTCTATCACCGCGACGGTTTACGGATGCCGTGCTCGACAGTGTCGGTCGGTGCGCGATGAAAGCGGTGGTGGCGATGCCGTCGACCACGGCCCGTTACGACCGAGGTCAACGGACGGAAGAGTGAACGCACGCTTCGACGCTCGGCTCGGGCCGGGACGGTGTCCTGACCGCAGGTGCAGCGATCGGCGGCGGGCACGGAACGCATGACGGCGTCGACATGCTGTCCGCATCCGCCCCATCCGGTCTTTCCGCAGTTCGTGCAGTCGACGGGGTAACACATGGGAGGCATCCTCGATGAGAGATCATTACGGACCCAGAAGGGTCAGAAGTGGGAGGCTGCGCGTTGTTCGGCAACCTTCGTATGGATCTCGGCCATGTCGAGGGCCTCGATCCGGGTGATCAGGGCCCTGAGAGCCGGCGCCGGCAACGCGCTGGACTGTGAGTAGACGAGCCCACCCTCGCGGAAGGCCATGCTCGTCGGAATCGAGCGGATGTGCGCCATGGCGGCGAGCTGCTGTTCGGCTTCGGTGTCGACCTTGGCATGCACGATCTCGAGGTTCGCCTGTGACGACTTGTCGAAGACCTGGGCGAAGGCGCGGCACGGGCCGCATCACGATGCCCGGAAGTCCACGAGCACGATGCCGTTGCCCACAATGGTGGATCCGAAGTCTGCCATCGTGAGGTTCTTCGTCGCCATGTTTTCCGCCCCTTTCGCGAGGCCGGAATGATCAGGCGGGGACGTGGGATTCGGCCCACATGTTGTAGCCGCCGAGCAGATCCGTGACGTTCTCGAAGCCCTGGGCGCGCAGTAGCGACGCCGCGACGCTCGAACGCCATCCACCGGCACAGTGCACCACGATCGGCTTGCCGGCCGGAACCTGGTCCAGACGGGACCGCAACTGCGCCAAGGGGATCGGCACCGCGCCCGGGATGACCCCGGATTCGCGCTCACCGGGATTGCGGATGTCGATGAGGGTGACGGCATCGGCGGCGAGCAACCGGTCGAGCTCTTCAACCGTCCTCCTGGCTGCGGTCTCGACCAGATCGGTCAGCTCCGCAGGGAAGACCCCATCCCGGTCGAGGTTCAGATAGCCTGCCGCGCCGTCGGATCCGATTCGAGCTAGACGCACCGCGGCGTCCTGCTCCTCACCGGGATAGGTGATCAGCACGATCTTCTCACCGACCTGGGCAACCATGCCACCGGTCTCTGCGAAGCGACCGTCGAATCCGACATTGACCGAATCGCGTAGATGTCCGGCAGCGAAATCGTCGACACTACGCGCATCGAGAACGCGCGTACCGGCGGTGAGCTCGGCCTTGACCTGTTCCGGGCTCAACTCGGGAATCGTGCGGTCCTGTACCAGAAGCGGATGCATCCGCTTGTTCATGGCCGCATCGACCGAGAAGTACGACGGGGCCGCCGGCTGACCCTCGGTGACCAGGGCAACGAAGGCGTCCTCGCTCATCGGCTGCACGGACGGGTTGGTGACGCGCTGTTCCCCGATGGTCGAGGTCAGTTCCGTCGATAAGTTCTTCCCGCACGACGAACCGGCACCGTGAGCGGGCATGACGACGACCTGATCGGGCAGCGTCAGCAGCTTCTCGTGCACGGTGTGATACATGGCTCGCGCCAGATCGCTGGCCGAGCCGTCTCCGAGGTTGACCAGGTCCGGACGGCCGACGTCGCCGATGAACAGCGAGTCGCCGGTGAGAACTGCGGTCGGGACGGCGCCGGGATGTTCGCGCACCAGCACCGAGATCGATTCCCAGGTGTGGCCCGGTGTGGACAGGATTTCGAGCTCCACCCCGCCGAAGGACAGCTTCTCGCCCTCGCGTAGGCGGCGGATCGGGAAGTCGGTCTCGGCGGCCTCCCCGAATCCGATCCACGCGCCGGTGGCCTCGACCAGCTCGAGGTGTCCGGAGACGAAGTCGGCGTGGAAGTGGGTGTTGATCACACCTTCGATGGTCAGTCCGTACTTCGCTGCATCGGAGAGGTATTCGGTGATGTCGCGGCGTGGGTCGACCACGATCGCCCGGCCGGTGCCGGGGTCGCCGATGAGGTAGGACGCGTGGGAGAGGCACTCGATGTAGTACTGCTCGAGAATCATGGCTTCCTCCGTTGCTGGGATTGGGGTGGTGTTCCGGGGATGTAAACATCGTGTCATATACCCCCGAGGGTATGTCAAGTACCCCTGGGGGTATGAGAGGGAGGCGTTTCGCGGATGTGGTCGAGCGGGAAGTTGTCGATGGACCATGCCGTAGCCGGGCGCGTCGGCGTCTGCGTCGAGCGCAAGGCCGGCTCAGCGGTGACCCCAATGGTTCGACACTGACCACGAGTTCTGTGAGGTCGTCATTCAACTCGCGGCGGCATCCCGTGCGCTGCATCGCGCCAGCTTCATGACCATCTCGGATCAGCTCCGCCGATGCGTCCTCGACGGGCGGGACACCGCATGCGCTGGCCGTCTCACTGAAGCGCACCCCGAGAAGTTGTTCCCGCCTCGCCTGGCCTTGGGTAACGACGCTCCTTTCTTATACCCATGGGGGTATATGTACGATAGTCGAGGATACCCCCGGGGGCACCTTCGTAAGCCGCCCCGATTTCCCCATCGAAAGGCCACCCATGACCGAGTCTCCCGCCGTCACTGTCGATCCGAATTCCTTGCACGAGTCGATCGAGTCCGGCAAGAACGTGCGGATCATCGACGTACGCACTCCGGGCGAATTCGAGTCCGTGCACATCCCCGGCGCCTACAACGTCCCCCTGGACCTGCTGCGCGAGCACCGCGACGAGTTCTGCGCCCATTTAGACGAGCACGTCGTGCTGGTGTGCCGCTCCGGACAGCGCGCCGGTCAGGCCGAACAAACCTTGCGCGAAGCGGGATTGTTCAACC
Organism: Rhodococcus sp. NPDC060090; assembly: GCF_042729855.1. NCBI lineage: Bacteria > Bacillati > Actinomycetota > Actinomycetes > Mycobacteriales > Nocardiaceae > Rhodococcus > Rhodococcus sp. NPDC060090. Next base: position 33,685 of record NZ_JBHWXB010000012.1, read on the forward strand.
TCCACATCCTCGGCGGCGGCATGCTCGCCTGGGAATCGGCCGGCCTTCCCATCAATCGCGGTGCCGAACGCTGGGATCTCGAACGTCAGGTCCGGCTCGTCGCCGGCTCGCTCGTGCTGAGCTCGGTTCTCGGCAGCCTCGCCGTGCCGAAGCTCAAGTGGCTTGCCGCCGGAATCGGCGGCGGGCTGACCTTCGCCGCGCTGTCGAACGCCTGCGCGATGGGCATGCTGCTGTCCAGGCTGCCCTACAACCGCGGCGCCTCGTGCGACGCCCGGAGCATCGTCGCACAGCTGGTCGAGTCGAAGACCGAACGCGCCGGGAGGAACTGATCATGATTGCGTTGACCGTGGCGCTGGCAGTCCTGGTCGGTGTCACCCTGGGGTTGCTCGGCGGTGGGGGCTCGATCCTCACCGTCCCACTTCTGGCCTATGTCGCAGGCATGGACGCCAAAGAGGCGATCGCCACCTCGCTGCTGGTCGTGGGTGTCACCAGCGCGGTCGGCGCAATTTCTCACGCGCGCGCTGGCCGTGTCCAGTGGCGTACCGGACTTCTGTTCGGTCTGGCCGGCATGGTCGGCGCCTACGGTGGTGGTCTGCTCTCGCGCTTCATTCCGGGCACCGTTCTGCTGCTCGGCTTCGCCGTGATGATGATCGCCACGGCGATCGCGATGCTCCGTGGCCGCAAGAGCAAGGCCACGCCGGGCGGCGGCAATCCTTCGATGTCGGTCGGAAAGATTCTGCTCGACGGTGCGGCCGTCGGCCTGGTCACCGGCCTCGTCGGTGCCGGTGGGGGCTTCCTCGTCGTGCCGGCCCTGGCATTGCTCGGCGGGCTACCGATGCCGATTGCTGTCGGCACGTCGCTGATCGTGATCGCCATGAAGTCCTTCGCCGGCCTCGGCGGTTACCTGTCCACCGTGCAGATCGATTGGCGCCTGGCGGCGATGGTCACCGGGGCTGCCGTCGTGGGCAGCCTGATCGGCGGTCGCCTGACCTCGCTCGTCGATCCGGACACCCTGCGCAAGAGCTTCGGTTGGTTCGTGCTGATCATGTCTTCGGTCATCCTCGCGCAGGAGATCCACCCCGGCGTGGGGGTCGCCGCAGCGGCACTCACGGTGGTTGCCGCCGGCGCCACCTATGCCTGTCCCCGCATGGAGCATTGCCCCTTGCAACGACTCGGAGGGCGCCGTCGCGCCTCCGTGGCGGCGGGCTGACAGGAAAAATCGGAAGCAATCGACCTACCCTCCGGAGCACCGCAAGTCGCCCTCTTCGACAGACCCGATCCAAGGAATCACCATGCACGAAGTCGACACGGCCGCTTTGATCCAGGCGTGGGAGTCCGGAGCTCCGGTGCTAAACGTCCGCGAAGACTACGAGAACATCCAAGGTCATGTTCCCGGCGCCCAGTTGATCTTCGCCGCCCGGGGTGCGGGCGAGGTTCAAGGCGAGGCAGTACATCGAGGTGTTTCACAACCGACAGCGGTTCCATTCCATCCTCGGCTACCGCACTCCCGCAGAAGCCCGAGCCGATCACAACGCTCAGATGGCTACCGCGGCCTGAATCCACAAACAGACCTCCGCGTGCTGAAACTGGCGGCCGAACACGGGGTGCGTATCACCCATGTACTCGAAACACACATCCACAACGACTACGTCACCGGCGGTCTCGAACTGTCCCGCACCCGCGATGCCGAATACCCGCACACCGGGAATGGCACAATCGTGGTCGGTCGGGGCGCCGGCGGTCGCACACCTCATACCCTGTCCGGATACCCCCAGGGGTACGCTGATGTGAAGACTAGGAAAGGACCTCCCCATGGTCGGCGACGAAGACAGCATCGCTTTGGTACTCAACCGGTTGCGCCGCGCCCAAGGCCAGCTCGCCGGAGTGATCTCGATGATCGAGCAGGGCCGCGACTGCAAGGACGTTGTCACCCAACTCGCCGCCGTGTCACGCGCACTGGACCGCGCCGGATTCAAGATCGTCGCGACCGGCCTGAAGGAATGCCTGACCGACACACCGCAGGACGGCAAGGAACCCATGACCGAGGCCGAACTCGAAAAACTCTTCCTCACCCTGGCCTGATCAGGGCCCTCCCACGAGAAAGGCAGAACATCCCATGGCACTCGCACTGTCGACCACTCTGCACACCTCGTTCAACGACGCCGTCGAGCGCACCCGCAAGGCCCTGTCCGAGCAGGGGTTCGGAGTGCTCACCGAGATCGACATGAAGGCCACCTTGAAGGCGAAACTCGGCGAGGACATGGAGGACTACGTCATCCTCGGCGCCTGCAATCCGCCGCTGGCGCATCGCGCAGTGACGGTCGACCGGCAGATCGGGCTCCTGCTCCCCTGCAACGTCGTGGTCCGCACCGACCCGAACGATCCGAATACGGTCGTGGTCGACGCGATGAACCCGCAGATGATGGTGCAGGTCGCCGACCAGCCGGGACTCGCGGAGGTCGCCGACGACGCCACCGCCGCGTTGCAGACCGCCATCGACTCCCTCAAAGCGGACACGGCCAAGAACTGATGCCCTCGTAAATTCGGCGGCGGGTCCTTCCTGATTACGGCCACGCTAGTTTCTCAAGGGCAGGGCACCGCTTTCGAAGGTGCGGATCGATCGAAGACTGTCCGGGCCAAAATCGTCGGGAGGCCCCCTGTCCATGGTGCCGGCTTGCCATGCCAGCAATGATCACCTGCTTGGCATCTACGAGCCTCGTGTGGATAGTCGATGGCCTGTCTGCCCTTAACGTGACGCAATTGACCCCCGGATACCCGATGGACTTCCGGACACCCGGTCAGTTCGCTCGCAAAGTCGTGCCATTAAGGCGGAAGATCACAGTGAGTTCTCGGTCGATGGCGTCGAAAATCGATAGGTTTTAAGGCGTCTCGGTGAGTTCAGCATCTACTGTATAGTTCAGTAGATGCTGACTACCGATTCTCGTATGGATGTGATGAACCGGTTGGGGCGGGCGATGGCCGATCCAACGCGGTCGCGAATACTGCTGACTTTGCTGGAGCGGCCGGCCTTCCCGGCGGAGCTGGCCCGGGATTTGGAGTTGACCCGTTCGAACGTGTCGAACCATCTGGCGTGCCTGCGCGACTGCGGGATCGCCGTGGCCGTGCCCGAAGGCCGCCAGACCCGGTATGAGATCGCCGATCCGCACTTGGCGCGGTCGCTGTCCTCCTTGATCGAGGTCACCCTCGCGGTCAATGAGAACGCCCCCTGCTTGGACCCCGCCTGCTCAGTTCCGGGCTGTTACGCCACGGAGGTGCAGGCGTGATCCTGTCCTCGGCCCTGCAGGCGATCGGTCTTTTCATCGCCACCAACATCGACGACATCATCGTCCTCTCACTGTTCTTCGCCCGCGGCGCGGGCCAACGCGGAACCACCGCACGCATTCTGGCCGGCCAGTATCTTGGATTCGTCGGGATCCTCGGCGCCGCTGTGCTCGTCTCCCTGGGCGCGGGAGCCTTCCTGCCTCCGGAGGTCATCCCCTACTTCGGGCTGATCCCATTGGGCCTGGGACTGTGGGCCGCGTGGCAGGCCTGGCGCGGGGACGATGACGACGACGCAAAGATCGAGGGCAAGAACGTCGCCGTGTGGACCGTGGCCGGCGTAACCTTCGCCAACGGCGGGGACAATATCGGCGTCTACGTCCCCGTCTTTCTCAACGTGGGCCCGGGAGCCGTGGTCGCCTACTGCATCGTGTTCTTGGTGCTGGTGGCGGGACTGGTGGGCCTGGCCAAGTTCGTCGCCACCCGCCGGCCTATCGCCGAGATCCTGGAGCGCTGGGAACACATACTGTTCCCGATTGTCCTGATCGGCCTGGGGGCTTTCATCCTGATCAGCGGCGGAGCATTCGGCCTCTGACAAGACTGACGCAAACCCCACCGCTCACATGTGAGCCGCCGCCTGCTCTAGCCCTCGCCACAGAACACCCGCTTAAGTACGCCGCCGCCATGGAGTAGCTACAGAAGGCCGCCACTGAGCGATCAAAGTCCACAGACCGCGCGGAGCCCGACGTAGCCCACGCACGCGCAGATTCCCGTCTTACAGTCCCCTTGTACCGGAGGTGTCAGTTCAGTCCGGCGTAGGAGTGCAGACCGGAGACGACCATGTTGATGATGAACAAGTTGAACAGCATGGCCACAAAGCCGACGATGTTGATCCAGGCCGCCCGGGTTTCCCGCCAGCCGGCGGTGGCCCGAGCATGCAGATACGCGGCGTAGATCACCCACGCGATGAACGAGACGGTTTCTTTCGGGTCCCATCCCCAGAACCGGCCCCACGCAGCTTCGGCCCAGATCGCGCCGAGGACGACCCCGGCCCCGAACAACGGGAACGCGAAGATCGTCGTCCGATAGGCGAGACGGTCGAGGGCACGGGCGTCCGGGAGCCGTTGCATGAATCGCGCCAGCCGGGTGTGCGGGCGTGTCTCGGCGTTCAACGCCAGCAGAAACAAGGTGCTGGCCACCCCGGAGACGAGAAACACTCCGCTCGAGACGGACACGACCGAGACGTGAATCGGCAGCCAGAAGGACTGCAGCGCCGGAACCACCGGGGCGGCGTCGGCGTAGAGCACGGTGCCGGCGACGAACAACAGCAGCAGCACCGGGATCAGAGCGAAGGCCCACAGCACGCGCAGCCCCGGACGGCGCAGCACGATCAGACCGGCCAATACCCCCACCGCGCAGGTGACGGTGACGAACTCGTACATGTTGCCCCACGGGAAGCGCGCAGTGGCCAGCCCGCGCAGGACCATCGAACCGATGTGCAGGATCAACGCAACCACGATCACGCTGACACCCATGCGGCCGAGCCGGTCCGACCACTGCCGCCGAACCGGCTCGACGACCCGGCCCGGCACTTCCGGCGAGGACGCGGATGTGGTGGCGGCAGAGACGAGGACGGGCGCGGTGCGGCGTACCCGTACGGCCGCGAACTCGGCGACGAACAACACCAACGCCAGAAGATAGACAACGAAGGCGGTTTCGAAGCTCAGATCGGAGTAGCGGGCGAGGGTCTCGTCGATCGGCATGCGTTATCGGTCCTTCTGCGCAGGAAGAGGAATGTCGGGAAGAAGGCGCTGGCAGATCGTGGTGAACTCCGATCCCCATCCGGCCTGATCGGTGCGGGCCAATCCGCCGAGTTCGACGGCGGTGCCGGTGCCGTCGGGGCGCAGCCGCACCCAGATCCGGCGGCGCTTGATCACGAGCGAGGCCAGCAGCCCGCCCATCATGGTGATCGCGAAGACCAGTACCCAGTTCTGGGCGGGATCGTGGGAGACCTGCAGGTAGGCGAATTCTTCGGCGCCGTCGAACCGCACACTCGTGCCGTCGGCGAGTGTCGTCGACTCGCCCGGTCGCAGATTGACCCGGGCCTGCTTGACCAGCCGGCCCTGATTGATCATTTCGGAGTTCAGCGTGAAGATCGACTGCGGGATACCGGTGTCCAGACCGGTATCGCCCTTGTAGATGTCGATGGCCACGGCCGGATCACGCATGTCGGGAAACACCGAGGTCAGCAGGGTGCCGTCGAATGCTGCGGTGGGGGCGAACAACCCTTCGAGCGCAATCTGGTTGCGGCGGCGCTCGTCCGGGTCCGGATAGGTACCGCCAGGCGGATCGAAACGCATGGCTCCGCTGCTGAGAAACGTGGTGGCGTCCTGCGGGGCGAACTGCAATGTTTCGGTGCGCGACTGTCCGTCGGGGAAGGTCACGGTGAATCGGGGGGCGTAGCCGTGGCCGGTGAGGTAGACCCGTTCGTTGCCGAGCCGCAGGGGTTCGTTGACCCGCAACCGGTGTTGCTGCCAGCGGTCGGTGCCCAGATCTTCTCCGCTCTGGTAGGAGATGTTCGAGGTGAACATTTCCGCTTGGCCGTTGTCGAGGTAGTCGGCCGAGAAGTCCTCGACCCTCAGGCAGAAGGGATCGAGTCCGGTGCCGTCGGTGGCGGTGCCGGCGCGGAACGAGTCATACACCGCCGGGGACGTGTTGCAGAACCCAGGGCCGCCGTCGGCGATGACGATCACCGCGCCCTCGTAGCCGAGCAACCGGCCGGTGGCCACCGCCACCAGCAACCCCACCAGGGAGAAATGGAAGACCAGATTGCCGGCCTCACGCAGGTACCCCTTCTCGGCGGAGATCTCCTGGTTCCCGTCGTCGTCGGTGCGGGTGAGTGTCCGCCAGCCCCGCAGCATGGTCTGTACCTGCGCGCCGGTGGCGTCGACCGGGGTCTCGAGGAACCCCTGATGGTGATGGGGCAGTCGGGACAGATTGCGTGGTACCGCGACCGGAGCACTGCGCAGTGCGCGCAGATGCTCGCGCAGGCGTGGGAGCAGGCACCCGATGAGCGAGATCATCAGCAGCGCGTAGATGGCGGTGAACCAGAAGCTGGCGAACACGTCGAACAGTTCGAGCCGGTCGAGGAGTGGGCCGAGGACCGGGCGGGCGGCGATGTACTCGTCGACCTTGCCGGCGTTGAGGTTGCGTTGCGGCAGCAGTGCCCCGGGGATTGCGGCGACGGCGAGCAGGAACAGCAGCACCAGGGCGGTGCGCATCGAGGTGAGCTGGCGCCACAGGTTCCGGGCGGCCGCGACTATGCGCTGCCACGAAGAAGGTTGCGGGAGCGGCGGTGTCGGTGCCGGGCTCCGGTCGGTGACGGTCATATCGGTAGTACCGTGCTGGTGACGAACTCGTCGCGAATCCACGCGATGAACAGCTCCCATGCTCCGGTCAGCAGAGCGATGCCGACCCCGAGGAGCATCACGCCGCCGACGATTTGGATGGTGCGGGAATGTCGGCGAAGCCATCCGACGCTGCGTAGGGCCGAGGACGAGCCGAATGCCAAGGCGAGAAACGGCAGTCCCAGTCCCAGGCAGTACGCGACGATCAACACCACGCCGCGGGCGGCGGTGGTGCCTTCGGTGCCGGCCGCCACGGACAGGACCCCGGCCAGCGTCGGTCCCAGGCACGGTGTCCATCCCAGCGCGAAGACCCCACCGAGCAGTGGTGCGCCGGCGAGCGAGGAAATACGCCGGGGCGCGAAACGAGTGTCTTTCTGCAACGCCGGAATCAGACCGATGAACGCCAGGCCCATCACGATGGTGACCACCCCGCCGAGGCGTTGGAGCAGCTCCTGGTTGATCCGCAATGCCCCGATCACCCCGAATATCGAGGCGGTGGCCAGTACGAACACCACGGTGAAGCCGGCGACGAACAAGCCGGCGGCTCCGGTGACCCGCCATCGGCCCGCGGTACGCACCTGGGTAGTGGTGGCCCGCTCCTCGGTGGTCAGCGCCGGTACGTCAGCACCGGAGATCCCGGCCAGATACGACAGATAGCCGGGAACCAGGGGCACCACGCAGGGGGAGGCGAACGAAATCAACCCGGCCAACACGCAGGCGCCCACCGCCAACAGCAGCGGCCCGGACGCGGCCGCCTCCTGGAAACTCGCACCGATTCCTTGAGCAAGCATGATCATTGTTCGGCCGCCACTCGTTCGATGACCGGTTGCAGGTCTTCGGTCAGCAGCGCCCGCAGGAACACCGCTGCGACGCGATGCTGACGGTCGAGAACGAGCGTGGACGGGATGACGCTGGTGGGAAAGGTGCCGCCGAGGGCGGTCAAGGTCGCCATCGGCGGGTCGTAGATCGAGGGGTAGGAGACGTTGTTGTCGATCACGAAGTCCTGGGCCTTGTCGCGTTGCGGGTCGCGGACGTTGATGCCGAGAAACTGCACCCCCAGATCCCGGGTGGCTTCATAGGCGCGTTCGAGATCGTCGGCTTCGCTGCGGCACGGGGCACACCACTGGCCCCACAGGTTGAGCACGACCACCTCTCCGGCGTAGTCGGCCAGATCGACGGTCACCCCGTCGGTCATCAGGTCCGGGCCGAAGAGTGAGCCGACAGCGCCGCGTTCTGCCGGTGGATCGTAGAAGATGTCGGTCTGGCCGCCGGGGGCGACGAAATCGAAGGTGCCGCCCTGGGCGACGGCGTCGGATCCGGTGCCGCACGCGCTCACCCCCACCAGCACCATCACGGCGAGGACCATTCGACCCAGCAGGCGACACACCTGTCCGCCTGCCGGGTTCGCGCCGGTCATCGCAGCAGCCCGTTCACCGCGGAACGGGCCTGCTCGGGGTCGGAGAACACCGCGGGAGTGGTGATCCGGTCCACCGCACCGTCCCGCTGCAGAAGGAAGGTCAACGGCAGCACGGGTGGGCCGGCCAGTGCCTGCTGCACCCGGCCGTCGGTGTCGGTGAACGAGGGGTAACCGATGCCCAGGTCGGTCATCAGCGCCGCGGCGGAGGACCCGGTGTCCTGCACGTTGACACCGATCACCCGCACCGCGCCGGGCTCGCGGGCGTAGACGTCGAGCACCGGCATCTCTTCCCGGCACGGCCCGCACCACGACGCCCATAGGTTGAGCAGGGCCGGTTCCCCGGCCAGAGCGCTGCCGAGATCGACGAGGTGGTCCGAGCCCAGGCACCGCACCGTGACGTCCGCCAGAGGGCCGGTGGCCTCGGCAGCGGTGCCGGTCGGGCAGGGCGGTGTGGCGACCGGGCCGGGCTCAGCATTGCGTGCCGGAGCGGGCAGTGAGGACACCGCCGTCGGATGTAGCCCGGAATCCGTTGGGGTCACGGCGTGGTCCTCCTGTCGGGGCCACAGCGCCACCATGAGCACGGCGATGGCGAGTAGACATGCGATCGACCATGCAGTTCTGGCGGACATGGGCCCTCTTCCGTTGTCGTCCGACCGAAATACTACGTGAGATAGTATTTTGGTCGGACGTCGGTAGGTGAGCAGGAAGACGTGCCTCGCCGGGTTCTCACGCGCCGGAAACGCATGTAAAGCCCCGATTGTGCTGAGGCGCCCCTGCGTGCGCCTTCGTTTCGGGGGTGGCGCGTCCGCACTGACGAATCGTCGCCGGCCCGTGGGGACGTCAGCCGTGTGGCGCGACTCCGATGCAAAGCTCCGCGCCGCCCCCTCCCTACTCATATCGATGGAAGCCGGTTATTATCGCCATATGACGATCAATAAAGTCGGTTGTCTCGCCGACGACGCAGTGAATCCGGCGGTGGCGTTGTTCCACAGCCTCTCCGACGGCACCCGGCTGGCGATCGTGCGCCGCCTCGCCGCCGGGGAATCCCGAGTAGCGGACCTGGTCGGCGAGCTGGGATTGGCGCAGTCGACGGTGTCGGCGCACGTGGCGTGCCTGCGGGACTGCGGCCTGGTGCAAGGCCGACCCGAGGGCCGGCAGGTGTTCTACTCGCTAGCCCGACCGGAACTGCTCGACCTGCTCGCCTCGGCCGAAACCCTGTTGGCCGCCACAGGCAACGCCGTCGCGTTGTGCCCGAACTACGGCACCGACACGGGAGTGACGGCATGAGCGACGCATGTGGGTGCGGCCCCGACGAACCCCGCCCCGAGGGCGAGGACGACCACGAGCCCGACAAGTGGTGGCAGGTCACCGAGATCCGAGCGGCTGCCGCCGCGGGTGTCCTGCTGATTGCGGCCCTGATCGTCCGCGTCACCGGTGGGCCCGACGCTCTCGGGACGGGCTTCGAGGCGGTGGCGCTGATCGTCGCCGGCTACACCTTCGTCCCCTCCACCCTGAAGCGGCTGGCCCGCGGCAAGATCGGGGTCGGCACCTTGATGACGATCGCCGCCGTCGGCGCCGTGCTGCTCGGCGAGGTCGGCGAAGCCGCGATGCTCGCGTTCCTGTTCGCCATCAGCGAGGGCCTCGAAGAATACGCGGTCACCCGCACCCGACGCGGCCTGCGCGCCCTGCTGAATCTGGTGCCGGACACCGCCACCGTCCTGCGCGGCGGCCGCGAACAGACCGTCGCCCCAGTAGAGTTGACGCTCGGGGAGATCATGATCGTCAAACCCGGGGAGCGGCTCGCCACCGACGGCACCATCCGCACCGGGCGCACCGCCCTGGACACCTCCGCGATCACCGGGGAATCGGTGCCGGTCGAGGCCGGACCGGGCGCCGAGGTGTTCGCCGGGTCGATCAACGGCACCGGCGTTCTCGAGGTCGAGGTCACCGCCGGCGCGCAGGACAACTCGCTGGCCAAGATCGTGAAGATCGTGGAGGCCGAGCAGTCCCGCAAGGGCGAGGCCCAGCGCCTGGCCGACAAGATCGCCAAGCCCCTGGTTCCCGGGGTGATGGTCGCCGCGGCGTTGATCGCCGCGATCGGCAGCATATTCGGCGATCCGCTGGTGTGGATCGAACGCGCCCTCGTCGTGCTGGTCGCCGCCTCCCCGTGTGCGCTGGCCATCGCGATCCCGGTGACCGTGGTCGCCGCGATCGGCGCCGCCTCCAAGCTCGGCGTCCTGGTCAAGGGCGGCGCAGCACTCGAAGCGTTGGGCCGGGTCCGCACCGTCGCGCTGGACAAGACCGGCACCCTGACCCGCAACCGTCCCGAGGTCATCGACGTCGCCACCACCGGCGATGCCACCCGCGCCGACGTCCTGAATGTCGCCGCCGCGCTCGAGGCCCGCAGCGAACATCCCCTCGCTGCAGCGATCCTCGCCGCCGTCGACGACTACACCGCGGCCGAGGATGTCGACGCCGTCCCCGGCGCCGGACTGACCGGTCACCTCGGCGGCATTCCCGCCCGTCTGGGCCGGCCCGGGTGGATCGACCCGGGCCCTCTGGCCGCGGATATCGAGCGGATGCAGCACGCCGGAGCCACCGCGGTGCTCATCGAACGCGATGGCACCCTGATCGGGGCGATCGCGGTGCGCGACGAACTGCGTCCCGAAGCCCGCGACGTCGTGGCGGGGCTGCGCCGCGACGGTTACACCGTGGCGATGCTCACCGGCGACAACGAGCGCACCGCACGAGCGTTGGCCGCCGATGTCGGTATCGACGAGGTGCACGCCGATCTGCGTCCTGAGGACAAGGCCCGCATCATCGACGCCCTCCGCGGTATGCGGCCGACGGCGATGGTCGGCGACGGCGTCAACGACGCGCCGGCCCTGGCCACCGCCGATCTGGGTATCGCGATGGGCGCGATGGGCACCGATGTCGCGATCGAGACCGCCGACGTCGCGCTGATGGGTGAGGACCTGCGGCACCTGCCCCAAGCCCTGCAGCATGCCCGACGCTCGCGGACGATCATGTTGCAGAACGTCGGCCTGTCGCTCGCGATCATCACCGTCCTGATGCCCCTGGCCCTGTTCGGGGTACTCGGCCTGGCGGCGGTCGTCCTGGTTCACGAGGTCGCCGAGATCATCGTGATCGCCAACGGCGTCCGCGCCGGACGTGCCCGAACCCTCACCGCCGTCACACAATCGACAAAGACGCCGGAATCGGCCACCGGAGTCAGGCCATGACGTTGGATGACAGCTCCGCCACACCCTCGGGTGCCACGGCCGGGCAGCGTCGCAGACGCGGCAGTCTCGTAGTACTCGCCGGCGCGCTGGCTGCTCTCGCGCTGATCCTCGATCCGGTGGCACGCGACGCGCTATCTGACGGGCGGGCAATCGATCTCGGTCTGCTGCAACTGCGCCTGACCTACAACACCGGGGTCGCATTCAGCCTCGGCGACCAGCTCCCCACTGCCGTCGTTCTCGCCGTCACCGCGGCCATCACTGCGACGATCGCTGTGTACGCCTGGCGCACCGCACCCCACAGTCCACCGATCCAGACCCTCGGTCTCGCCGCGATCGTCGCCGGCGCCACCGCCAACGTCATCGATCGCTTCCTCGATGGCAAAGTCACCGACTATTTCCACACCGGATGGTTTGCCACCTTCAACCTCGCCGACACCTACATCACCGGCGGTGTCGTCCTCGTCCTCGGCGCACTGCTCCTCGAATCCACCAGGAAGGACCCCACGCCATGAGCCGAATGCCCGACTCTCTACGCACGGTCTACATCGCGGAAATGACCGCCGCCCGCCACACCGACGACGACACCGCACGCTGGCACCACCTCGAACGCGCCCACATCCTGTCCCAGCCCTACCCCTGGCCGCACACCCGCAACCACCTCGCCATGCTCGGCCTCGCACTGCGCCAGCGCGATCGCCGCGAGGCCATGGGCCAGGTCATCAGGATCCTGGTCGCCGCCCCCGGCTCAGCGATAGGCCGCTACCCGGAAGGAAACACCGGACGTACTGCAGCTGGGTTGATGACCCCGATGCCGATCCCCGCCGATCTGGCCTCACTGCTCACTCGGCCCGCCTGAAACCGCGTTGCTTGCAGCGACTGTGCCACATCGAAACGGAGACACCTCCGGCTAGTTGACCGCCTCCAGCGCTTGTTCCTGCACCGTCCGCTCTGCCTCGGCTCGACAGCGCCGGTCAGAGAGCAACTTTGCACATGTGCTGCGCGCCACGGATAACCGCGCGGCGAAAAGGAAACGACGCGGCACATCAGAGTCGCAGGGCTCGACTCTCCCTCGCACTGCCGAGTCGAGGCGAACGAGTCCTGCGACCTGACCTCCCTTCCCTCGAGAAGGGAAGAACCTTCTCCGTCATGCTACGAGGAAAACCCGGGACCGGCACGGGCACTTGCGCGTTGCCTTCGCTATCTATGCACAGGCTGCCGGTCAGCGGGCCGGAGAATGCGCCAAGGCAGCCCGATACGCCGACCTCGGCGCTAGCCGTCCCCTCGCGTGATCGAAGCGGACCACAATGCTGGGCACGGTTACCGAAGTCGGCCGTATCGATCGGCGAGCTTGTCGCTCGTGGAGAGCGGGGACTTCTCGGTGGCGTCGCCGACCCCCGCATCGGTCTTCGTCTTGCGGCGTTCCCGCAGCTCCGTCCACACGAAATATCCCAGGCCCAGCGGGGCCATGATTCCGAATGCGAGCCACTGCAGCCCGTACGACAGGTAGGGACCGGCGTCGAGCTGAGGGAGCGGGATGACCCCGAGCCCACCCGGCTGATCGGCGTCGAGTTGCAGGTAGACGTCCTCGAGGTCGAGGCCTGTCACGGCCGCGATCTGCGGCGCGTCGATGAAATACACCTGCTGATAACCCGAGTCGGTGAACGGCTCCTTGCTTTCCATTGTGCCTTCGGACCTGCGGATCCGGGCATCGAGCGAGACGGTCCCGCTCGGCGCCGCCGGGATCGCGGGCACCTCACTGCCGCGCACCGGACGTACATAACCCCGATTGACGAGAACCGTCCGACCGCCCTCGAGCGCAAACGGGGTGAGAACCTCATACGCGGGCTGGGATTCGACGCTGCGCAACCGGACGAGCACATCCGAGTCGGGTAGATACGAGCCCTGCGCGACGACGCGGCCCCACTCGTCGTAGATCGCCGGACCGTCACCGTCGAGCAGTTCGGCGACAGGGACGGGATCCTGTTCCATCGACGCCGAAATCCGCGCATTCCGATCCTCGGTGTTCGCGTTCTTGTTCAGCTGCCACGGGGCGAGCATAGTGAAGCACCCATACGCGAAGCCGGCTACCACCACGGCCAGAATCAACCAGCTCGGGCGGAGGAGAAACATCAAACGGCGCACCTGCTCACAGTAGACAGCGTGGAGTGCCCTGTGTCGTCGCACCCGAATCGAACAGGCCGGGACCGGGATACCGCGTCTTCGCTCTGCCCCACACCTACTCGATCTCGCCGAGGCCACATGTGGGGACCGGTCCTTACATCAATCAGCGGCGTTCGGGTCCTGACCGTCGGGGGTGACGTGCACATCGCCAGGGCGAAGCAGTTTCAGGATCGGACGGTCGAGACCCAGCTTGGCCGCGGACTGCGTGATGGACTCGCGGAGGTAGGGGTAGACAGACATCACCCCGACGCGTTCGACGAACTCGGCGGTAACGGTGTCGGGAGCTTCGATCGGTTCGTGCAAAGTGAACACGGCCGACGCGTCGGTCAGGTATTCGCCTCCGGCGCCGGCGACGGTGGCCCGGCAGCGGATCTCGAGGATGAGTTCCTCGCGGCGCAGCGCGATCTGGATGGCCAGGGGGTTGTCCTCGCCGTCCGGGGTGCGTCGCGCGTAGGTTTCATAGAAGACGATGTCGGTGAGTTCGGCGAGCTCGAGCAGCTCGCGGGCGTCGGTGACCGTGCGAGGTTGCGGGGTAGTAGCGCTCATATGGCGAGGGCGTAGCTCGACTGGAAGCTCTCCCCAGCCCAGTGCCGGTTGGGTGCGCTGACGGAGGGGGAGTACAAGGCAGTGGCCCGTTCGCCGGACAGGGTCACGTGCCCAGCGAACGTCGCCGGGCGTGCCGGGGTCTGTGGCAGTGCAGCGTCGATGCGGGCATGATCGGCGATCGAGGGGAACATCAGGTCCTCGACGTCATGTCCGTGTCGCCGGAGCCAGGCGACGACGTCGCCCCACAACCAGACCCCGCCGCCGACCAGGTTGACCGGGGTGGGGAAAGGGTCGGACGGCATACGTTCCCCGCGCACCCAGTTGCCGACCGCCTGGCGTGAGACGTTGGCCCGGTCGGCGATGTCTTGGCGGGTGACCATGTCCGGGTAGGACCGCACCGGTGAGAGCTCACACGCGGACAGCACTGCTGCCGCGGACATGGCCGCGGTGACCGCGTCGGCACCCTCCGTCGTGACGGTGGCGAGGGTGAGGCCGCTGTGGGATTCGACCACAACGTCCAGATGCTCCTCGACCATCGCGATTCGGTCGTCGCCCGGGCCGGTGAGGTCAGGGGTCACGAAAATGAGCTCGAATTCGGTCGGGGACATGCCCTCAGCATGCGCACTTCCTCTTCTGTTGTCAATTGGCAACAGCGGTCGATCTCACTTCATCAGTTCGTGCCGATCCGGGCAGCGTGATGCGGAGCGCTTCACACGCTTGGCGGCGTTTCCCGGGTTCCTCGACGTTCCTGGCAGCGTGATGAAGTTGGCCCGGCCGTCGATGCACGGGCAGTACACCGCGTATTTGTGGCCCTGCGCCCGCAGGCGCCACCCTTTGTTCTTCACGAGGTCCTCGACCACGGCGTAGACCTCTTTGTCGAGTGAGCCCCGTGCGTCCTTGAGGCTGGCCTCGTTCCACGCCTCACTCATGCGTCGGGCTTCCTGCTGCGGCAGGGCGGTGGAGGTCGTGGGTGCGTGTTCCAGGTCTCCAGCACTCACCGAGTTCGGGGTCGATCGGAATGCCACCCTTCATGTCGTCCGGCCGCCGCGGCCAGGGCCGCGCGTTCTCGGTCGTCTTGCGCTGCGTGGACAGTGTAGGGTTCGGCGCCGTCATCGAGAGCGCGTCGGTCCGTCACGCATTCGAGGTGTCCTCTTCCTGAGTGCTGTCGGCGACGAACATGCTTTCGCAGGCTCCCCACCACGCGATACGCATCAGCTCGAGGCTCCGGGGAATCAGCGGCAACCGGCACGATTCCGTTCCAGCAGGACGACGATCGCAACAGGAGTTTGCCACTGACCGCTCCTGGTCGTGGCGGCCACCCAGCAGGGCGTGGACCGGTTCGACCTGGTGATCTGCGTGCGAAGCGCACCGCACCATGTGAACACCGATTGAAACTTTAGAAGCATCAATGGCTCACACGATTGGTGCGATGAGAACAACAACCCGAGTCGCATCGTGGAGCTGTCCAGAAGGTGACCACGGTGAGCGTCAAACCATAGCCATTGTCGACTCACTCATGACTGAAAGGCTGCTCGAGCCCCTTCCTGGAAGTCGACATAGGTTGGCGAAAAACGTCGCGGCGGGCCAAGGCCCGCCGCGACAACAGTCCTACGCGATACGCTGGTCGCCGTCGGGCGGCGTCCACTTCATGTCGACGAACTGCTTGAACTCAGCGATGAGATCGTTGTTGTTCTCATGCGCCCGACGAGTGACATCGAGGTTGGTGACTCGGCCGCGTCCCAACCCCGGCACAGTCTTCAATCGATCCTTCGGAATCTTGAGCAGCTTGCCTGTACTCAGTGGTACCGACCGCTCGAGCTGGGCATAACCCAGCACCTTCGTCTCGTAATAGCGAGAGGCAGACATCAGCAGATTCTGACGCGCCCAACCCCGGGGAACGAGAAGAAGAGGTTTGCCAGCTGCAACGGGAAGCTCGAACGCTTTGACAACCCAGCCGCGAGTTGAAGGATCCCACGCTTGGCACCCGAACGTCTCTACTCGATGCCCACCGGACGTGAACTCCGGGTATTGATCCACCATGTAGGACGTGAACTCGGCCAGCGCGTCGAAAATGATACGTGTCGTGATGTCCGATGTGATGTCCTTGTCGATGCCCTCTATGAAGAGTGGCAACTCCTCGATCTCTTTGAAAAGACCAAGCACAATGAAGGCCTTGAGGTCTTCATTGAGTGACCTCCAGATCCAGGATCCGACTTCGCTAGCGCCGCCATGGCCGCTGAACCCACTCTTTGCAAGACCCAACCGGGTTTCCCATGGCTCGGGAAACTGCTGAAGAAGCCACAGTCCGCGCCGGACGTCTCCTCGAGTGACACAATCGAGGACTTCCTCGAAGAACGTCTCTGTGCACTCGTTCGCCTTGACCGCGAAGGGATCCGCTCGCTGGTGGAGTCGAATGGCCCGTGGATCAAGGAACCACTTGTTGTCGACAGTGACATCGACATCCAGGAACGGTACGGGACCAGTGATCCCGTACGCGCTGGTGATAGGAGCCATGAGGCCCTCCTCATCAGGTAGTTGGCCCGAGGATGAGGAGTAGAGACACGCGTCCCTAGGGACTCCGCTACGCTGGAGAAGACTTGCACAGTCATCAACCGCGCCCTCGGACCGGTTACTGGCCTGGCCCCGCGCCAACGGGACCAGGCCAGAAGTCTTTTAAGAGTCGTCGCCCTCCGAATGGTTATCCATAGTGCGTTTCGAGCGGTTCCCCACGATTTCTATGCTCGGACCCTTGAGGTCTATGCAAAGCATTCCGTCTTGCTCGTATGGCTTGTATCGGCGGCTGATGGTCGTGTCAATGTCATAGAACTGCGTAAATGCAGTCGCCGACATGATGACCTGTCCTGTGTCTTTCCGTGCAGACTGAGGCCGAACCGTGTATGCGTGCGGTTGATCGGATTCACGCAACGCAATGACCTGGTTGTCCTTGTCGAACAGGAGCTCCACCGACGCGGGCTCTCCAATGAGCTTGTGTGCGGCTTTGTTGATGGAGAAGATTCCACGCTTCTGGATGGTCACACTGGGAGCTTTCGCCAGTGGGGCCATCCTCTTGTCGAACACTTCGAATCCCATTACTCCTCCTACCTTGTGTTGAGTGTACCAAACGAGGTGCATCAACTGCCTTGTTGAACGTCCAGCTGAAGTCATGATGAATTTTTTCATCGCAATTCCAAAAGTTACGGGACCGTAGGTTTGAGGTTTCAACGGTTAGGCGATGGAGCGTGACTTCGTGTATCGCCGCTGTCTGTTTGGACGCACGACGGCCGCCATCGGCGGGATGTCCACGGAACGGATCCGATAGGGCTTCTAAGTCGGCCAGGTCGCCGACCAGAGCATCGGACGCTCGATTCTGAACAAAACTCGCATCGGGCCTAGCTCTCTTCCACCTTCTGCTTGCATTTTCTGATCGCGTTCATGACAACGATTCCTGCGGCGAGAAGGTGTCCTGTAAGGCGGTCCTCTACCAGCACACCCGAAAACGGCCACGCCCCCGAATCCCGCCGCCGATCACAGCCTCGCAGGCTGTGCTGGTTAACCCTCCTGCATGTTGGTCCGGGATAGGTGACCTATGACGGACTATCGTCGCGTGGTGACCGAAATCCTCGTCGGGTATGCCCGATGCTCCACTCAAGGCCAAGATCTGCGAGCGCAGCGCACAGCGCTCAAACGCCTCGGCGTCGATCCGGACCGGATCTACACCGACAAGGGCTACACCGGCCGCAACCGCCTACGACCCGGCCTGCGCGAAGCACTGGCCGCGTGCCGTGCCGGTGACACGTTGGTCGTGGCGAAACTCGACCGGTTGGGTCGCTCCGCCGTCGATCTTCGTGCCATCGCGGACGAACTCGAAGCGAAAGGCACCCGGCTGAACATCGGTGGGTCCATCCATGACCCCACGGACCCGACCGGCAAGCTCTTCTTCGGCATGCTCGCATTGATGGCCGAGTTCGAGTCCGACCTGATCAGGGCCAGGACGAAGGAAGGAATGGCCGAAGCGAAGAAGGCCGGCCGACTCAAAGGTAAGCAGCCGAAACTCTCGGCTCTGCAACACAAGCGACTGCTCGACGACTACGAGTCCGGTCAGTACAGCGCCGCGCAGCTCTGCGAGATCAGTGGGCTCTCGAGGTCGGCGATGTACGCGGCACTACGACGAGCACGCGAAGAAGCAGGAAAGACACGGCAGCTCGAAACGGTGTGACTGCGAGAAGGCGCGGGCGGGGCACACAGTGAATCATTGTGCACTGCCCGCGATCTACTAGTTCCTGGTGCGTGATCGGATCAAATGGTGGGTGACGTTGGGAACGCTGCTTGCCGGCCTCGGGGCCGGCAAACGTATGCTCCCGCGGCCGGCGGACGGTGCCCCCTCGCCCTGGCCAGTAGCGTGCCCCGGCCCGTCTGCCGACAGCGGCGGTCCACTGATCCCAGGGGCTCCGCCCCCGGACCCCCGACCTCACTCCCAAGGTCCCCGCTTCCCGCGTGCCCCTCGCCCGGACGTCGTAAACGGCCCTACCGGACCCGCCGACCACCACGCAAGGGAAAACCCACCCTTGCCCGGCGGCCACCGCGCCCGGTCCACCAGGCCACGCCGACCGACCGAGGAACCCGCTCCCGCCTCACCCCCACACCACCCCCCGAAACACCACAAAACCGCAGGTCAAAGCCCTAAAACACTGTGACCACCATCACCAAAAAGCACCAGAAAAGCACCTATTAAACATCGAAAAAGCACCAAAACAGATGTAAACTTGAGGCGTGAACAACGCAGAGAGCAACCCCACCACCGTCAACCTCGCCCAGTTCATCGCCAGCGTGCCCGCCATGCTCGGCATGATCCCCAACAACTCACTGGTCATCGCCACACTGACCCTCACCGGACGAGTCGGCGCCATCGCCCGCGTCGACCACGACACCGCCGCCGCCATCCGCGCCGTCGACACGCTCAAGCAAACAGCCCAGGCCGACGCCGTGAGCGTCGCACTGATCAGCGCCCACCCCAACGGCGACACCGCCGAGGACACACTCCTCGCCGCCACCAAGCGCGCCCACGCACTCGGTCTCGAGGTCCCCATCGCGACCGTCCTCAGCGAGTACACCGCCGGAGAATTCTTCTTCGACTTCCCCAGCGGCACCGCCGCCCACCTCGCCGACCCCCACACGAGCGCAGTAGCCACCGCCCGCATCGTCGCCGGAAGCGCACCCATTGCAGAGAGCCGCGACGCTCTCGCCGACGAACTCACCCCCGCAGACGACACCGCCGAATTGCTCGCCCGCCAATTCGACGCCCGCCACACCCGCGCCGAGTCCCCCCAAGCCACCGACACCGAAAACCTCGACACCTACCGCGCCGCCGTCACCGACCACCGCGCACTCACCCCCACCGAGGCCATCGCCCTCGCCGTCACCCTCGCCGACAACCCCCGCGCCCGCGACGTCGCCCTCTACTTCTCCCAGCCCACCGGCGCCGACGCGATCCTCACCGCCGCCGCCCGCCACACCGCCGGATACGCACGATTCGCCGTGCTATCCATCCTCGCCACCGTCGCCTACGCGAACGGAAACGGCGCACGCGCCGCCGTCGCACTCGAAGCGATCGAGGCCGAAGTCGCCCACGAAACCCAGATCCCCAAACTCGCCCTACTCATGCGCGCCGCAGTCGACAACGTCGTGCACCCCGACAAAGTGCAAACAGTCCTCGAAGCAGGCCGTACCGTACTACCCGAATTCGGATTCACCGACGAGAACTAAACCCCCACAGAACACACGAGGCCCCGCACCGATCCGGTGCGGGGCCTCGCCCCATCAACACACCACCACGCCCGACCACCCGCACGCATGCGCATCGCCGACCTCGGGGCATCGAGCCCCTCGGCCGGCCCCTCCCGTGACACCTGCGCAGAACAGTCCACCCGGTGCCAGGCCGTCGCAACAATGCGCGCCGGTCACTGTCTCCGCGTCACAAGGATCAGGAAAGCCGATCAGATGTCCCAACCCTCCTTGGACTGCGCCACATCGACACCCGAAGACCGCCGGACGTCGAGAATCGGGATGCCCGCCACCGCAGCCTCGAGTGCTACGTCCGACACCGGCATCGCATCGAGCACCGCATCGAGCAATGCCGACTCCACCGCACTTCGCTGCATTCGAACTCCTAACGTCTGCGACCGCAACCGCCGAAACAGGCGCGGTCGACTTTCATCATCTGCGTTCGTCTGTCCCGAAGCCAGATCTCAGTCCGGGCACCCGTCTGCTGACGGTATCGACGGCTACCACAGGGTGCCTTGAGTTTCTTCGTATAACGCCGCTTCGATCGCTTGTTGGCTCCAGCCGTGCTTGAGAACGGCCTCCCGCACCGCTCTGGAACGTCGAGCACGTTCGGCGCGGTCGGCACCGAACCGCCATCGACGTCCACCGCCGCGACCTTTGCGGCCCATGTCTGACATGCTCTCCGAGGAGGTCGCCAGCACCACGTGCGCGAGGAATGGATCGCCGGTTCCTGTGTTGACGCATAGAGGATTGTCGCAACGCCGGTGCATCGCTACCTCGTTCTCTTCCAACGCCCGGTCCAGTTCGAGCGCGAGTGCGTACCGGTGCGGGCGAACGACGATCTGGTGCCCGCCGCGAGAAATCCAGAAGCGCCCGTATCCGTCATCGCCCAGAGCGCCGACCCATAGATGGCAGGAATCCGGAGCCGGTCCGTACACGACGCGACGGAAAAATCGGGTCCGCTCGATCACATCACCCGGCTCCCGCCGCACGCCGCTGCTGACCTCTATTCGCTCGCAGCCGTCGAGTCAGGGACTGGGTCCGACGACGCAGGCGCCGCACTCGAGCTCGCCTGAGTGGACGACTCCCGGTCGATACTCTGATCGGGGTCAGTCGTCTTGCCCCGGCTGACAGTCTGCGCCGTCGACGCTCCCGCGCCTTCGCCCAGCTTCACCAAACGCCGAACAGTCGCCGCATCGAGACCCGCCAGATCCGAGATCGAGGTCGACGTCTCACCCCGTTCGGCCACCTTCGCGAGCGACCTTCCTGCCGCCAGCTCCGCGGTGTGCTTGCGCTTCTCGAAATCCTCAGTGACTTTGGCGATCGCGGCATCCCGCCGCTCCTCCGCCTTGTCGATCTTCGCGAGCGCCGCCAGCGCGCGCTCGAGGTCAGTCTGATTGTCGCTGATGCGTTTGAGCATTTCGGCTCGACGCTCCGACAGCTTCGATCGCGCCCGACTCCGAGCCGAAACAACCTTCGATTCGGTGCTCATTGAATCCCCCGACCCACTCACGCGACCTACCTTCCGAAGACAACAATCTCTCAAGATCGTAACCGGGCAGGCCGACATCATCCGGTAGTGACATGCAGCGAGCGCAGCTCGCCGGATTCGCCGTATCGGAATCTCACCCCCCCGTATGCACTCATGCAGCATAGAAAGGGACACACCTCTTGCTGTTTTACAGATATTCGGGAGAGTTGCCGCCGACCAGCGTGATTCTGACGCTACGATCTTGATCGTGATGACCCTCCATGTCCTGCATGCAGCGGACGGCTACGAGTACCTGACACGTCAGGTAGCGACAGCCGATCGCGAGCGTGAACGTGGCGGAGAGCTGACCGACTACTACACCGCCCACGGCACCCCGCCCGGAGAATGGTTCGGCTCCGGACTCGACGGATTGAACGACACTCTCGACGATCTGCACGCCGACAGTCTCGGACGAATCAGCGCCGGTGATGAGGTCACCGAAGCCCAAATGAAGGCGCTCTTCGGTGAAGGACTGCACCCCGATGCCGACACCATCATCGAGGAATTGCAGCGTCGCGGAGTGCCATCAGAGGATGCGATCCGCCTCGCCCGCCTGGGTCGCAAGTTCCCCACCTTCAAGAACAATGTCGAGCTCATCACCCGGCACGCTGCCGAACTTGCGGAGTTCGTCGAGGCACACAATCGCGCCGCAACCGCAGAAGAATCGTCCGCGATCCTCGACCGGATCGCCGGAGGAATGTTCCAGGACAAGCACGGCCGCCCGGTCGCCAACGAAGCCGAACTTCGCAACTGGATCGCCCACGAGAAGGGAAAAGTTCGACACCCCGTGGCCGGACAAGATCTTGTATTTACCCCACCGAAGAGCGTATCGAGCCTGTGGGCCATCGCCCCGAACGATCTGCGTGTCGAGATCGAACGCATCGTTGACCAGACCGTAAAAGACACGCTGCTCTGGCTCGAACAGAACGCATGCTTCACCAGAGTGGGGCTCCGTAGTGAGGAGCAGATCGACGCCAACGGTTTCGTGGCCACGCTGTACAAGCACTTCGACTCCCGCGCCGGCGACCCGAACCTGCACACCCACGCGGTCGTCTCCATCAAGACGCAGGCCACCGAGGATGGAAAGTGGCGCGCAGTCGACGGGTCCACGCTCTTTCGCTTCGCCGTCTCCGCCTCACAACGTTTCAACGCCGAAGTCATGCAGCGAATGAACACCGAACTCGGCCTCGACCTCGCCACTCGACAGGTCGAACAAGGCAAGCAACCCATCGTGGAACTGGCCGCCATCCCGGCGGAAGTACTGAACATGTTCAGCTCCCGCCGCACCGCAATCGAGGCTCGCCGCGACGAACTAGTCGCCGACTACCGCGCCAAATATCAGCGAATGCCCACCGCCAAGGTGATGTACCAGCTCTACCAACAGGCCACTCTGGACACCCGAGAAGGCAAGGCCGAGCCGAAATCCCTGGCCGAAATGCGCGCCGAATGGCGCACCCGAGCCGCCGACCTGCTCGGCGGACATGCAGCTCTCGATCAACTTGTTCACGACGCACTCTCCACCGATCACGCCGCACAGCCGGAAGGCCGCAGCCTCGACAACGATGCCCGTGCGGTACTGACCAAACTCGAGTCCAAGCGGTCCCGCTGGCAGCTCCCGCACGTACTTTCCGCCGCCCAAGCGCACCTGGCCGGACAGAAGTTCCCCAGCATCGACACGTACCGCACGGCCATCGACCAGCTCACCGCGCGAGTATTGGAGCTCTCGGTCACCACTCCCCGGACGGAACTTCCCGCCACACCGAGACGACTACGCCGCCGCGACGGCGACTTCGTCCTGTCCCACCACGGCAGCCACAAGCACAGCTCCCAGACCTTGCTCGACGCCGAATCCATGATGATCTCGGCGACCAGCGAGCCCACCGTCTTCACCGCCCGAACCACCACAATCACGTCCGTCTACGAGCAGATGCGCACCGACACTGGACGCGACCTCAACGCTGGACAACGCACCCTGACCGAACACTTCCTACAATCCGGGGCGCTACTTGCCACCGGAATCGGCCCCGCAGGCACCGGAAAAACCACCAGCATGAAGGCTGTTGTCGACGCGTGGAAGGCCGAAGGACACAACGTCATCGCCCTTGCCCCCTCGGCTGTTGCAGCGGACACTCTCGGCGAAGAAGTTGGTGTTCCTGGCCTGACCCTGGCCTCGCTGACCTTCCCCTGGCGCGGACTCATCGGCAATCGTCCCGGCACCATCACCAGCCGAGTCGACATTGCACCGGGCACCATGCTGCTCGTCGACGAAGCCTCCCTCGCCTCCACCCTCGACCTCGCTGCCGTCGTCGACATCGCCAAAGAACGTGGTGCCGTCGTGCGTCTTGTCGGCGATCCCGCGCAGCTCGACGCCGTGGAAACCGGCGGCCTGCTGCGCTACCTGGCCGAGCACACCGACGCACCCCAGCTGACCACCGTCGTCCGGTTCGGCGACGACATCGCCCAGGCCGAGAACTCACTGCTGCTGCGCTCCGGCGACAGCACCGGCCTGGATCTGCTCTACGAACGCGAGCTCGTGCGCGAGGGAACACGCGAAGAAATGATCGGCCACGCAGTGCAGAACTACCTGCACGACCTCGCCGACGGAAAAGACTCCCTCGTCATGCTGCCCACCCGCGAAGACGTGCGAGCAGCGAACCTACAAGTCCAAACCGCCCGCCAGCACGACCGAACCGCCGACACCACCGTGGTGATCGAGCTGTCCGACGAGCTTCGAGCCGGTCGCGGAGACATCGTGCTCACCCGCGAGAACCGCCACGATCTGGTCCCCTCCGGCGGCAAGAAAGCCGGGGCCTTCGTCCGCAACGGCGACTTGTGGGAGGTCGTCGACGTACTACCCGACCGCGGCGCGTTGACCGTGCGCCACCTCGAACACGGCGGCGTGATCACCCTGCCGGCCGACTACATCACCAGCCGGGTCGAGCTCGGCTACGCCTCCACCGTGCACCGCGCCCAGGGCGTCACCGTCGACACCGCACACACAGTCACCACCCCCGGTATGGACTGCTCGGGTCTCTACGTCGCCGTCACCCGAGCCCGCACCGACAATCATCTCTACGTCCCCGTCGACGTCGATGTCGACCAGGACACCGAGCGTCCGCACCTGGCAGACAAGAACATCTCGACCGGCCGGATGATCCTCGAGACCATCGTGGCCACCGACAACAGCCACCGCACCGCCACCGAAGAGCTCGCCGAACAAGCCGCCCACGCGGCCGATCCGGAGCGCCTGCGCGAGGCATACCTCGCCGCGCAGCGACGCCTGCGCGACGACGCACTCGACACAGAAATGCGCCGCACTCTGCCCGAGCCGATCGTGCGCATGGTCGACGGAACGGAAGGATGGGCGCGACTACGACAGGTGCTCGCCGACGCCCACGACCACGGATACAGTGCCCGCGCCGTGCTCGGCGAAACCGTCGCCATCGGCCCGCTGCGGGGTGCGAAGGACGTCGGCGCGGTCCTGGCCCACCGTGCCCGCACCATCGTTGGACAGTTCCACGACCATCCGGCGTTGCCGCCGCTGCCGATCCGCAGTCTCCTCGACACCGATACCGAGATGTACGAGTTCGCGGTCGAATGCGCCCGCCGCTACACCGAGGCCACCGACCACGCCGCCGCCGAAGACACCGGAATCGGCGAGGTGATCCGCCGCTACCGCGACACCTCCGCGCTACTCGAAACGCAGCGAGTCCGCACCCTCACCACCACCGCATTAGGAGAAGAGATCGGCGACCGGATCGCCGAGGAAGCCTCCGCGCGCCTGCTCGCCCGCCAGTTCCACCGCGCCTCCCAGGCCGGTGTCGACCCGATCAACCTGCTGACCTGGCACCGCGAAAGACTGACCGAACAGGGCATCGACATCACCGCCGCTGCGTTGCGCTCCGACATGGCCCGCCCGTTGACCGAGCTGATTGCCCGCCGCAACGGTGAGTGGCTCGAAGCGCACCACGACATCATTGCGGAGCA
Source organism: Rhodococcus sp. NPDC060090 (assembly GCF_042729855.1). NCBI lineage: Bacteria > Bacillati > Actinomycetota > Actinomycetes > Mycobacteriales > Nocardiaceae > Rhodococcus > Rhodococcus sp. NPDC060090. The sequence continues at coordinate 59,056 of NZ_JBHWXB010000012.1, forward strand.
CCTGCCCACCCTCGCCTTGCAAACCGACGACGAGCGGGCGCACACCATCGCCGGACGTGTCGAGCACATTCACCACATCAGCGGTGCCACCGTCGACGAGATCGTCACCGACCTCGCACAACGGGCCGGAGCCACCGCCCCAGCGACCACACTGCTCGCCGAACTCGACCGCATCGCCGCCGACGGCCGCGACTTCACCCACCCCGACGCACCCGAGTGGATCGTCGCGCCCGTCTCCGACGCCGACACCATCGACGCCGACCTCGCCCAGCAGATCCGGCAGGACTACCAGACCATCACCGACCTGCACCGCGACTACCGCGACCAGCTCACCGACGACACCGCCCCGACCTGGGCACAGTCGAGCCTCGGCCTCTGCCCCGACGATCCCGAACACGCTGCCCTGTGGCGGGCGACCATCGCCGATGCCGCCGCCTACCGCAGCACCCACCACGTCACCGACGACGACACCGTCGCCGGTGGCCGGCCGGAGGACCGCCGCGCAGTGCTCGACTGGACACACGTTGAACGTCAGCGCGTACAACTACGCGAGCAGCAGGAAGATCGCGAACGTCAGCACCGTAGCCCCGATCCGCAACCGCATCTCTGGCCCGGATTCGAGCAGAGGACAGAAAGAGGCTGGCGCGCCTAGATCATGCTTCAGCAAACGTTTTGCGGTGCTAGGTTCTTCCTCGACAACTTCTACCATTGACACAGAATTCCTTTCTGAAAGCCGCCGCCTGCTCGAAAATCATAGGAATCGACACGTTCCGCATGCTAAAGTCCCCGCATGGCCCTGCTGAGCTTCACGGTGCGCAACCACAAAAGCATCCGGGACGAGATCACCATCGATCTTGCGCGTCCGTCACTGCGGACCCTCCGCCCCCGGAACGACGACTGGAGCTCTGTGACGTACCCGATTCTGGGAGTCTTCGGTGGCAATGCGACCGGTAAGTCCGCCGTGCTGGATGCACTCCGCTACACCTTTACGGCGATCCGTCTATCCGCCACCGTCTGGCAGGCGTCAAAGTCGATGCAACGGGTGCCATTCCAGCTGGACGGGACAGCGCGCACGTCATCGAGTACCTATGAGCTGGACTTCGTCCACGATGGGCGTCGGTATCTTTACGGCTTCGAGGTCGACTATGACGGCATCAAGCGTGAATGGTTACGCGACGTGCCCAGTTCACGGTGGCGTACGTTGCTAGAGCGAAATCGGGACGCAGACAAGTTCACGTTCCACCAGAGTCTGCGCGGGAAGATCGAAGTGACCGAGCGCGAGCTCGTACTCAGCCGGGCGCTACTATTGCGCGATTCACCCTTGCACTCTTTGGCCCGTGGTTTAGTTTCTGGCTTTGACTGCGTGCTTGTGAAGGACTCTCACCGCGAGGCGCGCCTATCAAGCATCGCGGACTCACTTGCAGAAGGAAGCATCACCTTCTTTGACCTCGAAGCCCTACTCCAAGTTGCCGATATCGGTGTCGTTAAGGTCAGCATCGAGGAGACTAACATCCCCGAGCACGTACGCCGTGCGCTCCACCGACTCCGACGCGAGCTACGCGAGGACGAGAAGGACAAGCCCAGTGAGACGAGCGCCGATGATGACGATGGCGAACTCAGCGACCTGGATGATGACGAGCTCGCCCAGGTGGTGCGGCATCTGGTCTTCACCCACCGCGGCGCTACCGACGACTGCCCCGAATTTTCCGTTCAAGACGAAAGTGACGGGACAATCGCCTGGCTCGCCATCGCCGTGCCAGCGTTGGAAGCGTTACGCGGAGGAGGACTGCTCCTCGTCGACGAGATCGATGCAAGCCTGCATCCCCATCTGCTCGAAGTGCTGCTGAGCGCGTTTGCGGATCCACTGGTTAACACCCGTGGCGCGCAGCTCATCTTCACGAGCCATGAGTCGTACGTCCTCTCGCCACTAAGCGAGGTGAACTTAGAGCCCGAGCAAGTCTGGTTTACGGATAAGTCTTATGAGGGTGTCACCGAGCTAACCTGTCTCGCCGACTTCCCGAGGCACCCCGACGCAAATGTTGCACGGCGCTACCTCACCGGGCGATATGGCGGTACCCCACGGCTTTCGCCAAGCACGCTGGCTGCACTCGTTAGTTCTGAGGAGATCTGAGGGTGGCACCACGCAAGTCAGGTAGGCGCACCAATCGTCCCAAGAGACAGCCTGTCCGGCGCATCCTTGTAGTTACCGAAGGAACGCGGACGGAGCCTCAATACGTCGAGGGATTGAATCGTTACTTGCGCAGCACAGGCACGACTGCTGTCGTGAAGCCAGTCCCCGTCGGCAGGGATCCAAGAACGGTCGTCCGGAAAGCCATCGAAGTCCGAGACAAAGCGGTGAAGGATGAGAAAGGCTACGACGTCTGTCTCTGCCTAGTCGACGTCGACGAACATGAGACATTGTCAGCTGCCTGTCAGCTCGCCGCTCGCGAGTCGATCCTGTTACTCGTCTCGAACCTGAAGTTCGAGGCTTGGTTGCGATGGCATGTTGAGGACAAACGATCTCCCCTGAGTAGTTCGCAGCTCGACGAGCTCACCACGAAGCTCGGGCTGATCACGAAAAAGATACTTTCACCGTCATTCCCATTCCACGCTGTACACGAAGCCTGCGAGACCGCTCGCCGAGCGGATCCTGATCTGGAGGCCGGGCGGATCGGCCCCGATCCCTCATCGGCGATGCCGATCCTCGTCGATCTCATGCTTGGGCGGTGAGCAGGGAAGCTCGTCGATGCCCGCCAAGAGACCATGGTTATTTCGACGGGCAACCGCTGTGAGCTTCGATTGAAGGGAGCTATTGGGGGGATTGATCATTCGTTTCAGCGCGTACTCATAATTCTGCCAGCCGTGTTATCTCGACACGATGTGCCAAGGGCCCGCACGCATTTCACCGCACAGCTGGCCAGGCTTGACCCAAAAACCGTCCGGCGCCACGCTTCTGCCCGCACCGCATCACAAATCAGTATTGCTGCAGCTTGAGCAATTGATCGACCACCTAAGTTAGTGTTGAATCAGTTGAAGGACGCTCCGATAAACGCCTCGTTCTGTTGTCGTGGTGGCCGATCTTCGGAGCCTGGGCAGGCACCACCGAGGGACCGGCCACCACACCGAAGAACGACCGGGTGGTGAGTCCGGCCCTCGTTGTCCTCGGCAGTCTCTTCTAGGTCCGCACGTACCCCTTCGTATCGTCGGACCACTCCCAAACGTGACCGTCATATGGGGGTAGCCGTAGCATTTGCCGAAAATCGGGCGGATATGGCGTAGTGCCCGGTCGGTGATCCGCTCGGCCTGTTGGGTCGAAACGATCGTCTGTCTCGCCACCGGCTCCTGGCGGGCGCGGCGTATCCGCCCAGCTCGCCGACGATCCGATTCGGGCCAGAACTCGTGTGGGACGTAAGGGCCCGCAACCCAAGGTTGTCAGGAAGTGCAAAGTAGCGGGATCCTGACGACAGGCTGGTGAATTCTCAGGCTCGTGGTGCAGCACTGCTGACGATGCGGTGGATGGTGGAGCGGCCGACGCTGTATTCCTCGGCCAGGTCCGCCAGGCTCGCGTCGTCGGCGGGGTCGTGGTAGCGGCGGTGGATTGTTTTCCGTGCCGTGAGAGGAAGTTTCGGCTGCTTGCCCTTGAGCCTGCCTTTCGCGCGGGCCTTGGCCATGCCCTCGCGGGTGCGTAGGTGGTTGAGGTTGGCCTCGAATTCGGCGACCATGGCCAAGGTTTGCAGGAAGAGCTTGCCGAACGGGTCGTTCCAGTCGTAGATCGAGCTCCCGAGTCCGAACAGCACCTCGCGCTCGCGCAGTTCGGTCAGGGTCTGGCCTGCTTCGGCCATGTTGCGTGCGAATCGGTCGAACTTCGGCGTGGTCAGCACTACCTGTCGCCCGTCGATGGCCGCCGCGGCGGAGGTGACGGCGGCGAGTGCGTTGTCGAGCCCGGCCCGGTTCTTGCGGGTGGTCCCGGAGAACCCTTTGTCGATGAAGATCCGCTCACGCGGCACTCCGAGCGCCAATAGCTGCTCGGTTTGGATCTCGACGTCTTGTTCGTCGGTGGAGCAGCGGCAGTATCCGACGCGGAACGGCTCACCCATGCCGAAAGTGTTCCAGATAGCGGGGGCTGACCGGCACAGTCAGCGGAACACCTCTACGGAACACCGGTGAGCTGGGCCGACGTTGGCTCTGCGTGGTGTTCCGGTGGCCGATCCGGTTACGGAACAGGTCAGGGGGTGTTATCGGTGTGTGGGGGTGTGTTGTGGGTGAGGGCGTGCTGGTGGGCGGTCCGCAGGATGGCCTCGGTGGGAGTGGTGCCGCGTAGCTGGTAGGCGTCGGGTCCGAGCCGGTCGAGGTCCGCCCCGAGCTCACGTGCGTCGATGGGGTGGCGGGCGCAGATGATCAGGAGCCGGGCGTGGGTGGCGTGGGCGAGTTCGGCGGCGTGGTCGACCACACGGTAGGAGCGGTCGGATCCGTCGGTGTCGACGATGATCGTGCGATAGGCCGTCATGACGGGCGTCTTTCACGAGAAGGGAGCGTGTTTTGCGGGGGAAATGGTCGAGATGTATCGGCGGCGTGGTGCGCGGCCGGGGGCCAGTACTGCCAGCACGATCGCCCCGACGGTGGTGAGGGCGGCCAGGGCGAGCGCGGCCTGGCCGCTGCCGTGCACGAACGCGGCCTTGGCGAACTCGGCCAGCGGTGCGGCCACCGGTCCGGCCTGGTCGGCGACCTGCAGCGCCGCGGCCAGGGAATCGGCGACCGGGCCGCGGGCGGGCTCGGGCAACTGGGGCAGGGCGGGCTGGATGCGGTGGGTGTAGCCGGCGGCCAGCACGCTGCCGGCCACGGCGATCCCGATCGCGGCGCCGATCTCGCGGGCGGCGTCGTTGACCGCGGCGGCGACCCCGTGTTTGGCCTCGGGGGTGTCGGCGACGATGGCATAGGTCGCCGGCGCGGTGCACAATCCCAGGCCCGCGCTCATGATCAGCAGCGGCCACAGCAGGTCGAGGTAGTGCGCGGCGAGTGTCAGCCGGCTCACCAGCACCAGCCCGGCGGCGATGGTGAGCAGGCCGGCCACGGTCATCACCCGTAACCCGACCAGGCTCGACAGCCACGGCGCGATCACCGAGATCACGACCAGCGGCACCACCATCGGCGCCAACGCCAGCGCCGAGGCCAGCGGCCCGTAACCGAAGACCAGCTGCAGGTACTGCACAAGCAGCAGGAATACCCCGAAGGTGACCAGGAACTGGATGGTCACCGACAGCGACCCGGCACCGAAACCACGGCGGGCGAACAACCGCACATCCAGCAGCGGCGCCGCCGAGCGCAGCTCGACGACCACGAAGGCCGCCGTCGCGGCCACGCCGACCCCGGCGGCGGCGGCGACGAGCGGGTCGGCCCAGCCGCGCGCGGGGAACTCGATCACGGCGAACACGATCGCCGCGACAGCGACCGCCACCGCCACCGCGCCCACCCAGTCCACCTGCGGATGCTCGCGCTGGCGGGACTCGGCGATGGTGCACGCCAACCCCGCCAGCACCGCCCCGGCCACGGTCAACCCTACGAACACCGATAGCCACGACCATCGTTCGAGCAGCACCCCGGCACCGAGAATCCCCAGTATCGCCCCGGATCCGGCGACCCCGGCCCATATCCCCACCGCCCGGCCGCGATGAGCGGGGGCGAACCCTGCAGTGAGGATCGACAGCGTCGAGGGCATCACCAGCGCGGCGCCTGCCCCGGCCAGCGCGCGCGTCGCGATCAACCAGGCCGGGTCGGACAGCAGCAGCGGCAGCGCCGAGGCGGCGGCGAACACCACCAACCCCACCACCAGCACCACGCGGCGCCCGTAACGGTCACCGACGGCGCCGGCGGGCAGCACCAGACACGCCAGCACCAGCGTGTAGCCGTCGACGATCCAGGTCAGCTGGGCTTGGGTGGCCCCGGTCGCAAGCGCGATCTGCGGCAACGCCGAATACAACGCCGCCATCGCCGCGACCACCAGCGCCACCGCCAGGCACGACACCGCCAGCATCCACCACTGGGCCCTGGTCCAGCGGGCGATCTCGACAGTGTCCGTTCCGGGTGTGGCCACCGGCACCTCCCCGACTTTGAAGACCAACGGTATCTGTACGAGACCATTCGTATCATAGTGGTTGGGGGGTGGGATAGAGTTCACCCATATCAAGAGTTCAACGACACGAATTCGGAGGAAGGCGCGTCCATGACCGACTCAGGCCCGGCGGCGACCGACCCGCTCGCCGCGGACGACGAGCAGGCCGATCCGCGACTGGCGCGCTCACGCAACCGGTTGCTCGACGCGGCCACCCATCTGCTGTCCACCGGCGGTGTCGAGGCGGTCACCGTCGAGGCGGTCACCCGCGTGTCGAAGGTCGCCCGCGCCACCCTCTACCGGCACTTCGGCAGCACCACCCAGCTGCTCGCGGCGACTTTCGAACGACTACTTCCCCAGGTCGACACACCGACCGGCACCGGGCCCGTGCGTGAGCGGCTCCTGGCGCTGCTCGCCAGCCAGGCCGACCTCATCGAACAGGCTCCGGTGCAGATGACCACCCTGGCCTGGCTGGCGATGGGTTCCATCGGCGAGGACCACCCCGACCCGGCCGCGGTCACCTCGCTGCGCGCGCGCGTCATCGAGCAGTACCGCCACCCGTTCGACCAGATCCTCACCAGTCCCGAGGCCCGCGCGATGCTCGGCGAGCTCGACACCACCTTCGCCATCATCGAACTCCTCGGCCCGATCGTGTTCGCCCGTCTCACCGGATTACGCAGCATCGACCACGACGACTGCACCCGGCTCGTCGACAACTTCCTCACCGCCCACCGAACACCCACGCCAGCAGACACCGCTATCGACATCGCCACGCCGTAACCACGGGCCCCGGTTCCGCGCGGTCAGAACAAGGTGTCGCGCACCCGCAGCGGCCGGTACCCGGTCGGGCCCAGCTGGGCCAGCTCGGCGTCGATGTCGACCTCGATCGCGCCGAAGAAGTTGATGTTGGCACTGTGGGCCGGGCTGATGTGGGCCAGGACCTCGTCATCGATACGCTGCCCGGTCCGGCGCATCTGCTCGACAGCGAACCCGTAATACTCTGTGGTCCAGGCGATCACAGCGTTGGTCGTCAAGGTCAGGCACCAGGCCTGCTCGGTCTGGTCCTCGAGGTGGCGCGCCCGGATCATCCCCTCATGGGCATAGAGCAGGTCGCGGCGCAGCGCGTGCAGCGACTCGCCCTTGTTGAGCTGCCGCGAGATCTTGCGCCGGTAGTCCGGATCGGAGAGGTATCTCGCGGCGTAAATGGTGCGCCGCAGCGCCCCGTACTCCTTGAGCGCCGCGGCCAGGGTGTTCTGCCGCCCCGACGCCGACAGCTTGCCGACCAACAGCGACGCGGTGGCGTGCCCGAACTTCAGCGATCCGGCCAACCGCAGCAGATCGTCCCAGTGCTCGGCGATCAAACCCAGGTTGGCCTTGCGGGTCATCAGCGGGCCCGCGTGCGGGAACCGGGCCTCGGCCTCGGCGCGCGGGCCCGGCCGGTACAGGGTGATCCGCCCCAGATCCCGGATCCGTGGCGAGAGCTGCATCCCGAGCAGGTCGAACAACCCGAAGTTGACCAGGGTGACCCCGTGGGTGTCGGTGGCGTGCTCGGTGATCGGCAGATCGGTGGCGTTGCCCAGGATCTCATCGAGCACGTAGTGGGCTTCGCGTTTGGTCGCCACGATGACCTTGGTGCCGTAGGTGGCGTGGGTGTCGCTGACATGGGTGTAGGTCGACAGGCCCTCGCTGGCGAAATAGCGGCTCAACGGCCGCGCCGTGGTCGACTTACCGCGCGTCGGGAAACGCTGCCCGTCGCTCGACGACAGTGTTCCGGCGCCGAACACCGCGGTCAGCGGCAGCCGCTGGTGGTAGCCGACCAGTACCAGGTTGGCCGCGCGCAGGGTCTCCTCGCGCACATACCACTCGTCGGTCCAGGCCAGGATGTCGTAGGTGATTCCGCACGCCTCGGCCATCCGGGTCAACCCCAGGTTCGTCGAGTGCGCCAGCAGTACCGCGATCAGGTTGCGTTTGAGCTCCGGCGTCCGGGTGGCCTGACCGCCGGCGTGGGTGAAGCAGTCCAGGTAGCCGGTGCGTTTGTCCAGCTCGATCAGCAGCGACACGATCGGCGCGAACGGCAGCATTTCGGTCAGCTCGGCCTTGAGCGTGATCGCCTCGGCGGGAACATCTTCCGCGCTCAGCGGCGAGATCACCAGATCCCCGCCCTCGTCCAGCCGGACCGGGCCGTCCCCGCCGGCCAGCACCTCCTCCAGCTCACCGAGAGCGTCGTGCAGTTCGGCGACCACGGTGGCCAGCGCGACGCCAGGATCGGCGGATCGCCCGACCAGGCCGCAGAACTCAACGCGTTGCGGTTCCCACTGCCCGGTGGTGAGCAGGTAGGCGGCCGGGTCGGCGTAACGGCGCGAGCCCGGCACGAACACATCCCCGCTGCGCAACCCGTCACGCAATCCGAGCAGCACACACAACTCCCAGTAGTGCCGATACGCGGTCGCGCTGCCGGATTTGCGGGCCTCGTCGAGGTAGCCGCGCCACTTCATCGGCACGAACCCGGTCGGGGCGTCATCGAAGACCTTGCGCCGCCCGGTCGCGTTCAACTCGCGCAGCATGTTCACCGCGATCAGCAACTCGGTCGCGGCGGTACCGCCGCAGAAGCGCACCGCTTCGAGCACCGCGGGGGTGAACTGACGCAGGTAGTTGTAGGAGGAATCCAACGCCGCCAGATGCCCGTGATCACGCGGCAACCTGGGCTTGGCCTGGGCGATCGCCGCGCGCAGGCGCTCCCACCCGATCTTCTCGCCGCGGATCAGCGCACCGATCTCCTCATCCGGAACGCCGGGGTCGGTGACGATTTCCAACAGATCGTCCAGCAGCGCCTGACGGTCCTCTCCAGTCTTTCCTCGTTCGGCCAGCCGCTGCTGCATCTTCCGTTCGGCAGCACCGAATTTCACCGAGATCGCCTGATCGAACAACGCCACGACCTCATCGAGGACATCGGTGCCGGACTGGGCCAGCACCGTGAGCAGGATCGGATACCGGCGTTGCGGATCCCGACGTTGCAGCGCTTGCGGACTCAGGCGCCGGCCCATCGTGGCCAAAAACCGGCGCCGCTCGGCGGGCAGCACCGACATATCCAGCCGATCAGCGCCCAACCCGCGCAGGAAACCCAGCTTGTCGACCTCGGCGCGGACCGCGGCCGCCGAGGCCTCCACCGGCCCGGTCGACAGCCACCGCAACCGCGAGATCCCCAGCGAAGCGTCGGTGACAAGCAAGCCGTCCAACTCCGCGCACCGCGCCGCAGTGAACTCGTGAGCGAGCCGGTCATAGGTTTCGGTCTGGGCCTGGTGGCGGGCGTGGGCGACCCGCTCGACCACGGTGACCGGGCCTGGCCGGATCACCTTCGCCGAGATCAGATACTCACACGCCAGCCGGAACAGCAGAGTCGGGGAATCGTGCTCCATCGCCCGCGCGAGCAGGAACTCATCGAGCTCCTTGAACTCGAGCGCACCGACCGCACGCCATCCCAGGTACCGCGCGGCCAGGCGCACATGCTCGGTGCGGGTCTTGGCTCGCCTGCCGTAGGCACCGATCACCACCGGATCCAACCGCAACTGCTCGGCGACACGAGCCACCGCCACCGGCGGAGCCGTGACCAGCCGATCCGGCACGAATCCCAGCCACGGCAGCGTACACAACGCGATCGCCAAGCCCAGCCGCTCGGCTGGGCCCCGGCCCCGGCCCGGATCCACGAACGCCAGATCCGCAGGCGTCAGCGTGAAGTACCGGAACAGCTCCTCGCGGCTGATCTCCGGGAATCCCCGCAGTCGTTCCAACTCCTCGTCCGCGAACATCCGCGTCGCCACGACCTCAGCCTCCACCAGCACCGACCAACATCATCATCGGCAGTCAAGCACCAACCAGTCGACAGTGCATGCCGAACTCGAAACCCCGTGCCCACCAGTCGGATACGCCAAATCCGCCCGATTTCCGGCGGATGCTACGGCTACCCCATATGAGACCGGCCCGAACTCGTCGTCAGGATCGACCGGTTCAGCCTCGCCGGAGTCGATCAGATCGACTATCCGCGCAGCGTCGATCACCGCAGACCCCGCTCCGGTAGCCGAGTCCGGGAGCGATCCGCTCGCGGCGACCGCCGCCGCGATCGGTGTCGGTCGCGCCGCGATGTCCGACGCGATCCACTCCTGCACCCCGTCGAACAGCTTGACCTGCACTTTCGGCGGTTCACAGTTCCCGTCGATACAGTCCGCGAACTCCTCCGAGTTCGCCGCCAAACGCTGCAAAAGCGGCATATACACCTGGTAATGCCAGCTCCCCGGCGACCACGAATGCGTCGCCTCCTCGGCGAGCTGCTCGTAGGCCACCTTGTGCGCAGACATCGCCGCAGTGAGCTCCTCGACCATCTTCGGATGCCGGTACCAGCAGCCTTTGACCCGATCGGTCAGCCGATAGCAGCCGCGAAACCACTCCACCCAGTCGATCAGCTCGACCCACAACGCTTGCGCTTGCTCCTGGTCAAGATGCCGCCACGACAGCCGACCCGGCCGGTACCCGCTCACCCGATCACCACCTCACCCCTTGCGCACGACCACGCCCAATCAGGCAGCTCGCCCGTCTCGCAGATCCACTCGTAGACCTCCTGTGACTCGAGCACGCGCTTCTTCCAGTGCTCGATGTCCCACACCAGCGGCAGGTGGAGCAGGATCGGAGCCGATCCGCGATAGATCATCAACGCCTGATCGGCGGGCATCCCCCGAATCTCGGAGTCGGCCATCACCTTCCTTTGCCGGGGAGCCTGCTTCGGTGACCACCACTCCTCGCGCTCGCCCGTCAGCCGGGAAATTTGCTCGAGTTCGTTCACGTCACCGAGGCCGGGCAGAACGATCCGCACCGGCGAGTTCGTCGTGAACATCTTCCCCGCGCTCATACCCCACCGCCGGATGTTCTGTTCCTGACCGTGAGAGAACGCCCAGATCGAGATACCCCGCCCCCCGGAGTCGGTGATCTTGTCCGGCAGATCCGGGATCGGAGCGACGTTGTTGACCTCATCGAGCACCAGCCGCACCGGAGGATCGAACCGCTCATCCGGGAATTCCCGCGAAATCTCTTTGGCCAGGTAATACACCTCGGATGCCAGTGCCGAGACGATCGGCGCGCTCGAACCGGACGAGCCCTCCGAAAGCAGATACAGCGTCCCACCGTCGCGGATCAACTGCTCGATGTTGACCGACTCCGCTGCCGTGACATTGACTGCCGCCATCAACTTCGGCGAGGCCAACGGGTCGAGCAGCGTCGAGACCGTCGACATCACATCATCGACCGAATCGGAGCCGGACCCGCCGAGCTGGGAGTACTCCACGCTCCACGTCGGCAGATCCCGGTCCAGAATCTCCTTGACCTTCGGCACCTGCCGTTGCATCGCCCACCGGTAGAACACCGTCACATCACCACCGGACACCGCAGCCGCATACAGACAACACCGCAGATACTTCGCCGCGTTCGCCGAGAAATAGCCGCCGTTCTTGGTATCTCCGAGCGGAACAGCCTGCACCAACGCATCCGCACGCCGAATCGCAGTGTCCGGGTCACCGCAGCCGGCCAGAAGAGACCACCGCATCGGCGTCGGCCACCGCGTGATGCCCTCCGGGTCGAACACCTCGACCGGCCCGACCGCCAACCGCTGCCCAACCGAGGACCACAACAGATCCGGCTTTGTCGTCGTGGCCAGCACGAACCCGACCGACTCGACGATCCGTTGCCAAGCCAAACGCCAGCTCTTACCCGACCCGGTCGGCCCCTCCACCAGCGCGCCGTCCCGGTACTGGGTGAATACCTCGGCATCGGTGCTGTGCTCGCCGTAGAGCGTGCCGACCCGTGTCGCCACCACGTGCGCGTCGAGCTTGCGGGCCGGTGTATCACTCAGGCTCGGCCGATTCGCCTTGGCCGCCTTGACCGCGCTCTTGCGATCCAACCCCCGCCGCCGCAGCTCCGCCGGGTCCGCGAACCCTTGCTGTCGGCGACGTGTGGCGCGTTGACGTGCGGAGATCTCGCCGACGATCATCACCACCGCGGTCATGTAGAGCAACATCGCCACGATCAGACATACCCATGTTGCGGTCGCCGAGCCAGGCCGATCGCCTTCCGGCCAGCCCACGGTCGGATCCCCCGGGGTGAGGATCAACGCCCGCATCACCGCCAGCGACCCGTAGAGCCCCTCCGGCCACACCAGGCCCGCGCCGGTGACCACCCCGGCGGCTGCGCCGCCGACGTACACCGTCCACAAAACCCCACCCACCAGCGCCACTACCGGGCCGGTCCCGACCGGGATCACCGGCCGAGCCGGCCTCATCTCTGGATGTTCGGTCACTGCGCCGCCCCCACCAGATCAGCGATCGCTTCTGGCTCGAGCATGTCGGGCAGACGGATCTGCTCAACCAGCGTGGTCGACTCGCCGCGAATGACCTCATCGGTGTCGGTCAGCGCAATCTCGAGCGGGGATCGTTCGTGCTTCATCAGCATCGGATCGGACTTGCCCATCACCACGAGGCACTGGCCCTTGTGCATCGACATCAGCAGATCAACGCAGTATTCGGGCAGGTGATACATCCGCACCGTCTGCTCGGCATCATCGACGCGATCCTGCCCGTACAAGAACACGATGCCCGCTTCCTGCATCAACGCCCGCGCCGGGGAATCCGGAGGTAGGTCCGCGATGTGATGAAACGCCGAGACCGTCGAGAGTCCGAGACCGCGCGAGAGCTTCATATTGTCGCGGAAGACCTTGCCGGTCGACCCCTCGGCGATGTGCCAGCCCTCTTCGACAATCAACACCGTCTGCTTACGCTCCGACGACCGCGCAGCCAGCACATTCGACAGCCACGTATTGATGACGGTCATCACTACCCGCAGCGCCGGTCCCTTGTTCGGCAGCTCGGAGACGTCGAAGTGCACGAGCGGATGATCGAGCGCATTGCGAACATCGGCCGAGGTCGGTTGATCGACCAGCCCGCGTAGATCACCGTCGCAGAGCTGCCGCAGCGCCAAACCCGGATCACGTCCCCACCGGCGCGACTCTTCTGCCCACACCTGACCGAACGTCTCGGTCGCCTCGTCGGGAGTGGACAGCAACAGGTCGGCGACGTCGCGGAGAATCGGCTCGGTGCCGGTCTGACGCGCCCGTTCGTTGACCAGCCGCAACGCCAGGTTCAGCGCCGCGATCTCCGTTTGCACCAGCGTTCGCTGCATCGTGTCTTCGAGGACAGCGGCGATCAACACCTCCTGACCTGCGGGCACGATGCCGCCCGACGTGGTCACCGACGACGAAATCGCCGGGTCCATCAGATTCAGACGTGCCCCATCGCCGCCGGTCTTGAATTTGATCGACGGCACCCCGAGCGCTTTCGCCAGCTCGGTGTACTCGCCACCTCGATCGCCTTGACGCTTCTTGTCGATCACCACGACCTGTCGGCCCGCCGCGATCTGCCGCAGCCCGAGAGCGGTCTTGATCAGCGAGGACTTCGCCTTACCGATATCGCCGACCACCGCGACGTTGATGTTTTCGATCTCGCTGCCGTACAGGGCGAAAGGATCGGTAATGACCAGCGCATTCGACATCAGGTTCCGGCCGGAGACCAGCCCTTCATGGCGCACGTTCTTGCGGGTGGTCGCCAAATTCAGCGCCTCAGACTGGCGGGTCGTCGACCACACCCCCTCAGGGCGAGGCTCATACCAACCCCACCGATCGAGCCACTTATTGCGCTTCGGTGCCCGCCTCCGCGGAACAATGGCCGAGGCAGTCTCCGCGTTCTCCGGCGGTGTCGGCGCGGGCTTCTTGCGACTTCGCAGTGATGGCATCAGATCCCCTTGATCCGCGTGAACTTGGTGGCCGCCAGGCCGCGACCGAGTGGCACTGTGAGAAATTGCGCGACATCGTGGCTGTCGTCGTACCAGGTGAATTCCTTGATCGCGGCCTGGTCGGCGGCCTGCTCGAGCCGCGCACACGCCCGCAATACCGCGTCCTCATCCGGCGCGGTGACCGCTACGGCCATCGACCAGATCACCCCGTGGTGGCCCGATCCCGGTTTGAGGTCTTCCCGGCGCCGCATCGACGCCGATGCCATGACCTCAGAAGCCCCGTCGGTGACCTGGCCCTTCTTGCGTTCTTTGTACTGGCGCGCCGCATCCTCGGTAGCGTCCTTGCGCGCTGCCTGCCGAGCCTTAACCGCATCGACGAAATCCATCCGCACCTTAACCGTGCGGATCGTCGGCTGCGCCGGTACCCCGTCCACCGGATCGCCGGGGTCCGGATCGACTCCGGTCAACAGCGGCGAGAGCCATTCCGCGTGCAGCGGGATCGGTTCGATCGACCCAGGCCGGATCAACCCGACGCGGGTGTCCCAACGGTCGGATACCCGCGCCGACAGATCCCCACCGACATAGGACGGCCAGCAGTTCTCCCAGCTGGCGCCACGATGGGCATCGAGCGCGTAGGACGGATCGAGCATCGCCCGGAACACCGCACAGGCCCGTTGCTGGCCGAGCACCTGCACCTGCCCGAGCCGAGCCGCCTGTAGGGCACCGACCGCCCGCATCGTCTCGTCAACGATGACCTGGCCAATACCAGCCTTGACGCTCACGTCCTTACGCTTGGACACCGCCCCGGCCGCTGACAACAGCTCGATCGACTTCGGGAAGATCAACGTCGCGTAGCAACGATGCTCCTCCGACTCGGGAGCCAAGTTGTCGATGAGCTGGCCGTAGGACTCGATCGCAGGCAGCACCCGGTCCACGTGCGGGTTCGCTTTGACGACACCTTCCATCCACGCCACATGCGGAGTCAGATCCGCCGGCACCGACCGATGCACCATTTCCAGGCCCCGGATCAGCGAGGACCGGCGAGCGAAGGACGCAGCCGCCCGCGAGAACGCCTGCGAGGTCACCGCCCACTCCGCCGCACCGCGGAGCCCCTCAGCCAGCCCTTGGATCGACAGAACCACCGAGTAGTAGTTGTTGTCGCCGGGGGTCTTGTGCTCGAGGATGAACATGTCGTCGAGGCCGGTGTCGGTCAGATCCAGCGGTACGACGTCACCCAGCGGCACCGGAAGCTCCCAGCCCGGATCCGCCCCGGCCACCCCGTACAACTCGTCGCCCGGCGCGCGGAAGATGTGCTCACCGGCCTTGCGTCGCCAGCGGTCACGCAGTCGGCGCAGCTTCTCTGCGGCCCACGATCGGCGGCCGTTGATGTCGGTGGTCGCACCCAACGTGGTGGCCACCACTGCAAGGACACCGCCCAAGGTCCAGATCGTCGATCCGAAATTGATGAAGAGCAAAATGGAGAGCACCAACGCCGCTCCGTACGCAGCGAGCACCGGCTCGGGAACGGGGATCAGTCCCCGACGAGCGATTTCCGAGCCGAGGATCGACGTGCGCTGCTCACTGTCACTCATCACTGATCTCCTGTGTTGTCGGCCTGTTCAGGGGCGTTCTGCGCTGCCTGCGCCGCCTTGTTCAGTGCTGCGCCGCCGACGGTGCCAGCCACCATGACCGCACCGACCCCGGCCGTCGCGAGCGTGCCCGACGCACCCTTGGCCGCGGACATGAGCTTGCGTGAGTGTGCGCCGCCGTGACCGCTGCCGCTGTGACCTGCGGCAGCACCCGAGTGGTGGGACGCGGACCCTCCGGAGTGGTGCGTCGACCCGCTCGACGACGAATGCGAGCTCCCCCCACCGCCACCACCGCCGGACGGCGACGGTGCGGCACTGGCCGATCGTGCCGAGGCGATCTCACCGCCACCTCCACCACCGCCATGCCGCCCCATCATCGCCATCTGAGCGGTCTGCAACGTGTTGCCCAACCCCTCACCGGTCGCAGATCCCGTGTCGCCGAACCCTTCCGAATCCTCGCTCGACGGCATGAACGGGGCGTACTTGAGCAGCGACCACGGTGCCAATCCGACCAGGCCGATGCACACTGCGGTCATTGCCAATGCTCCGAGCGAGGCGAGGTCGCCACCGACGTAGGCACCCGAGCTGCTGTCGATCAACACGGCGGTCAAAAACCCGAGGCCGAGAAAGATGACCGGCTTGGAGAACACGATCGAGACGAACACGAAGATCGGCCGCATGGCCTTCTTCCGCTGGACGGGATGGATCCACAGCCCGAAAGCAACTCCGGCCAGACCCGCCAGGATCGGCAATGCCGCTGCGTGCATCAACATGCCGAAGAACAAGCTCAGCGCGCCGAGGAACAGCAAACCGAAGAACACGATCGCGGCGATGGGGCCGCCGACCAGGGTGTCTTCGGTGATACCTCCGAGCATTGTCGACACCGACACCACGGCCTGCTCCATGTCCTGTTTCAGCAGGCCGGACAGCACTGTGGTGAGGCCGTGCGAGAGCTGGACCAGCAGCTCGGCGGCGGCCGGCGCGAACATCATGCAGACCAGCCCCATGGGTGCGTATCCGATGAGGCTGTGGGCCAGTTCCATTCGGGTCGATTTCTGTGTGGACGTGCGGTAGATCGTGAAGAAGGCGGTGATCGACATGACCAATACGCCTATGCCGCAACTGATCGCGTACCACTTCAGGAAATTCTCATCACGAGGGTTGAACTCGCTGATGTTCGACAACCCCTCGAGGACCGAGGTGGTCAGTGACACCGCGCTTTCCTTGGTGCTGTTGGCCCAGTCGTCGATCACGTTGCCGGGATCACTGATGAACGCGATCGTCGCGGCTGCGTTGTCAATACCCGCGAGTCCTGCGCTGACGCCGAGCTTGATGTGCAACGGCGTGACCGCCTCAAGGACGACCCCACCGAGGTTCGCTAGATCCACGAACCTGTCAGCGATGTCCTTGTTCTGTTCCTTCCAGTTCCAGATACCGCCGAACATCTTGCCTATTTGGATATTCCAACCACGGCACTGGTTCACATTGTTGAGTGCGTTTGCCTTGTCGCAGTCCAGGAAATATGCACGGTTGCAGAGCATCTCGTGATCGCTGCACGGATTTTCGAAGATGTCGTCGGGCAGGTTGTCCACATACTCCTGCTGCTTCATCGACGTGATGGACGCGGCATCAGGCTTGGTAGCCCAGGTGAAACCCCAGTGGTTTCCGGCCGGTGCGGACCACTTCGCCAGGTCACCGGCGCACATACCCGCCGGAGGTGAGTAGTTCTTGTCGCCTGCGGGGAAGGAGTCAGGCCAGGTCGTCGGCTCCTTACCGTCGAGCACGGCTTGGCGGGCTTCGTCTTCCGAGACGCCCATCAGCTCCGAGTATTGAGCGGCGCGCTGTGTCACTGGCGCGGCCCAGTACATGATCCGCTGGTCGTAGCGGAGGTACTGGCCGAGATACAGACCGTAGTCGCCACCCTTGTCCGCGCACTCCGGGTCGGTCGACCACCCGGCCGCGTCGAACTCCGGGTGGCCAGGGAAGAACTGTTTCAGTTCCTCGGGCATCCCGGCGGGCCACCCCTCAGCGGCGGCATCGAGCGGCTGCGCCAACGCCGGTGTAGCACTCGAGGCCAGCGCCAGCGTCGCCAGCAACGCCGCAAGAAATGTACGGGCAAGGGTTCGCATCAGCTACTCCACGAAGAAGGTGTAGAGGCCGTTTGCGCCGAACTCGGCCAGCGTGGAATCACCTTCGGGGAACGACACCTCGGACGGTTCGGGACCGGTGCGGAATGACCAGTCGACCGCCTTCCAGTCGTCGTTCTCCCACTGCACGGTCACGGTCGTCGTTGCCCAGATCGTGATGACGCTGACGTTGCCGGTGCCGCTCAGGTCGTTTTGACTTGCCGAGACCGCCCAGACCGACACCACCGCGCGATCGTCCGAATAGTCGGTGACGTTCACCAATGCCGGGAGAACGTTCATCACCGTCTCCTCGTCCTGCGATGCGCTGTCGTCGAGAACAGCGGTCAGGGCATCGGTCGCCTCGCTGCCCACCAGATTGCTCTTCGCATCTTCGGCGGTGATGCGTCCAAGAGACACCTGGTTCGCTACCTGGACGAAGTTCGTGGCCGCGGTCTGTGCGCCAGCCTGCGTGTGGTCGTAGCCGTGCGGGATGCCATTGGTGATCTCGTTCGGGCCGTGACCAGTCCGCACGGTATCGGAGCTCGTGCTTCCGCCACCGCCCATCGTCGCCGCCACAAGGATCACGACGATCGAGAGAACGAAGAAGGCGAGGAAGCCGTACTTCTGCCAGTTGGGGATGCGGCCGAACGCACCTTTCCAACCACCCGGTTCTGCGGTACTCGAGGATGTGGCCGCCACCGATGGTGAGGAACCTGGCTTGATCGAACTGAAATCGGGTGCCATGCGAATCTCCTAGAAGTCGAATCGAGCTCGGTGATGCGGCCGGTCAGCTGCCGTTGACGACGAACAAAATGGCGCCCATGATGACGCCTGCCGCGGCGATGGCACCGAACGCGACCGCTGCGGTCTTGGCGGAATCCATCGAATCGCTCAGCTCGCTCTGGTAGCCCCCTGCTCGGGCCTTGCGGATCTTGTAGAGCGCCGCGATCAAGTTGATCCCGGATGCAGCCAAAAACGCAGCCCAGATACCGGCAACCACGCGTGCCCACACATCATTGAGCGCGCCGCCGAACACATCCAGGTTCGGAGTAATGCCGTCCAACGGGTTTTCGGCTCCCTGTGCAGAAGCGATGCCGGAGGTCAGCAACAGCATGCCGACCGCAACCGCGGACACAGTCGCAGTACGTGCCGCCCTCCGAGGAAGCGAACTGGCAGAATCATTGCGGGACATCAAAATTCCTTTCACAAACACAGTTCAGGCGTAGGGGTTGAAGCTCGACGGCTGGGGCGGCTGCGGACGACGCGAGTGAACCGGTGGTTGGTGTACCTCGGCATCGGGTTCCGGGTCGTCGGCTGCGGGTTCTACCGGAGATTCAGTGAGTGCGGCCGGATCGACCGTCACGAGTACGACCGGCTCAGGTGCAGGTGCAGGTGGGGGTGTGGGCTCCGGTTCCTCCGGCGTGAACGTCGGAGTTTCCGGCTCCTCGGTTGCTACCGGGACCGGCTGCGGCCGCTGCCATACTCGCCGTTCACTGATCGCCTCGGCCAACGCATCGGTCACCATCGCCGCGACATTCGTCCACGCGATGATCGATGTCTGCGACAGCGTCTCGAGCGTGATCCGCTCCCCCGATGCGAACACCGGCTCGAACGGCACCCGCACGTAGGTCTGCACGCCCAGAGCGTCGAACTCGTCGACGATGACTGATTCGAGGCTCGGATCGGACTCCGGTGTCGCGCACAACAGCACAATCGCAGTGCGCACCAGATGGTCGAGACCACGCTTGACCAGGCCGTCGAGCATCGCGTAGGCGTGCTGGGCCATGTCTCGCCGCATCGGCAGCGGAACGACCAGCACATCGGCGTTGTGCACTGCCCACTGCCAGGCTTCTGCCTGAGGAGTTGTGGCCGTGTCGATGATCAGCAGGTCGCGGTGGCGTCGGAGCACCGCGCCCAGAGCTGCGCATTCGTTCTTCCCGAGGATGCCGTCGTAGGAGGCGTCCGTGTCGCCGGCCAAGATCTCGTCGTGTGTGGGCTGCAATCGCAGATACGAGGCCAGTTCACCGGCTTCGGCCTCGGCAGAGACGAGTCGGCTGGCATCGCCCAGTACGTCCCAGGTCGTGCGCTCGATATCTGTGGTGCGTGCAGCACGAATGCCGAGGGTGCCTCCGGATTCGCTCATATCCACCGCGACGACCCCACGTCCGCGATGTTTGCCGAGTGTCGCTCCC
Organism: Rhodococcus sp. NPDC060090; assembly: GCF_042729855.1. Taxonomy (NCBI): domain Bacteria; kingdom Bacillati; phylum Actinomycetota; class Actinomycetes; order Mycobacteriales; family Nocardiaceae; genus Rhodococcus; species Rhodococcus sp. NPDC060090. The sequence continues at coordinate 78,899 of NZ_JBHWXB010000012.1, forward strand.
AAGGCGATCGCAGTCGACGTCTTTCCAGCACCGCCCTTGGTGTTGACCACTGTCACCACACCCGATCCCGGCAGGGTGCGCTGGATCGCTTCGATCGCCGCCCGGTAACCGGTTTCGGTCGAGTCCTGCTTGGGTGCCATTTTCGTGCCTAGGGCTGCATTGATTCGTCCGCGCCATCCCCACTGAGCAGGCTGAGTCAATGCCGGGGACGTTGCCTCGTCGAACAGTGATCCGTGCGGAGTTGGGGTCGGAGTACGAACGCTCTGTCCTTCGGCGGCCGCGAGAGCGTCCACCCCGACTCCGTACGGATCGGGGATCTCCTCGGTCGCCGGCTCGTGCGTGTCCGGTTCAGCTGGGCGGTTGGTGCGCAACCGCAATCGACGTGGATCGACCGTTGGTTCGTGGTTGTAATCAGCGATGTCAGCCATCACGCTCACCTCACACAGTGGAGACGGACGACACGCGCCATCCGTCGCCGTTGTCGGTCAGCACCACAGCGACGTACTGCACATCACTGCTGATTTCGGTGCCGCTGGAATCGGTGACCGTGCTGGTCACCTCGTACATGCCGTGGTACTTCGTCTCGGTGTTCGCCTGCCCCTGATTGGGGACCTCGACCGCCACAGCTGTGACCGTCGCGCCCTGCGACGCCCACAGGGCCCACTCCCCCGTGGCCTTGACCTGTACCTCGGCGTCGGCGCGGACCTTCGTATCGAGTTCGTCGGTCAGCACACCCAGGTCAGCGGCGCGGACCGGGGCGTCGTTGCGATTGGTGTCGGTATTGGTGTCGTACGAGAACCATGTCTGCACGACCGTGCCGCCGAGTTCGCCCGGATCATCGGTGTCTACCGTCGGTGACCCTGGGGCGGCTGAAGCCTTCGGCGTCTCCGAGGCCGCGGTGTCCTCGGTGGGGGGCCACGCCGCCGTCGAGGTCGACGGCGGAGCCGACGAACTCGAGAATGCTTGATCCTGCTCGGTGTCGGAGCTGCACCCCGCTATGGTCAGTGCCCCGACTGCGACGCCGATCAGCGCGATCCGCCAGATCATGGGGTCACCACCAGATCTGTCAGGCGAATTGCGCGCCACTCGCCGAAGCCGGGCTCAAGGCACCACTGCTCGGCGATATTCCCGGTCGGAACCACGTCCAGATCGAGGATGACCTGCTTCTTCGCCGCCAGATCGGCCAGTTTCACTCCGTTGATGCGTTCGCTACTCACCCGCAGGCGCAGCCGCACCGCGTGCGCGTCGAGATGTTCGCGCACCTTCGAGGCGAGGAACACTGCCTTGCCGGCGCTGGCCTCATCGGCAGAGTCCTGATGGCCCGGGCGGAACACTCGGTCGTCCTTGTGGAACGAGCCGTACCAGGCGACGTCGCTGGTGTCGGCGTCGCCGACCACTGCGAACGATCCGCGTTCGTCGCCGGCCGACGACAGCGAGATCACCGGAGCCGTCGCGGCGGCCGCCGCCAGCGACTCGGCCCGTTCGCTTTGCTCGCGCTCGCGCAGTGCGTCGTAGTCCACGTCGAACTGCTTGTAGAGCTCGCGCTTGATTTTCGGCCACTGAGTGCGTGTCATGAGCCCCCTCTCCGACGCCCATGCCCTCAGGTCCGAGGCCATCATGGACTCGACCTTCCGGGTGGCTGCGAGGCTGCGTACCGCTGCTTCGGCTTTGTCCCATTCGTCGCTCACGCCGTAGTGTCCTCTCTCTGGTGTCTCATCGTTTCCGATGTTCTGGTGTATGAAAACTGTTGTGTATCAAGTAAATCGCATGGCTCTGACACTTTCCGGTGGTGTCCATTCGGTGACTTGGACCTTGCCGCCCGATTGGGGCGCTTCGACAACTTCGTTGTCCCCCATCCAGATCCACACATGACCAGGACGTGGCTGCACAACGTCTCCGGGCTGCAAGTCCGAGGACTTGGTGATCGGGGTGCCGCGAGGATCGCTGACCTGCGCTGAATCCTGGTGCGGCAGAACGATTCGACCGTCCGTCGCCTGCGCGATTGCATAGAGGACCAGGCCCGAGCAGTCGAACCCGAGCTTGTTGTGGTCACCGTGCGCGTCTGCCACCCCGCCATCACTGATACCGCGAGTCGGGCCGCTGACATCACCACCGCCCCAGGCGTAATCGGTGCCCAACCATCCGAGGGCTGCATCGACCACCCGCGAGTCGGTAGCCGGTGGCCGCGGAGCCTGCTCTACCCCCGTGAAGTCGGGGCGGCGGTCGATGATGCTGCGCACGTAGTTCGTCGTTTCGGAGTTGCCGCAGACCCCGCTGGACGCGAGGGTGCCGCCGGGACCGCAGTTGTAGGCCGAGAGCATCAGCGCGGTGCCGTCGCCCTGGACTTTCCCGTCGCGGAGCCACTGTTGCGTCAGATCCCACATCTGGCAGTCGTAGTCGGCCATCGCCATCACCGAGTCGCCGATCGAGTTCACATCTGCCACGCCGTCGCCGTCGTAGTCCTTGCCGATCTCGGCCCAGGTGCCGGGCATGAACTGGCCCGGTCCGCGTGCCCCGGCCGGTGAGACCGGCGAGCTCGGTCCGTGGCGGAACTGGTTCTCTGCATACAACTGGGAAGCGAGCAACGGCGCGTCGACCGCCTCGCAGGTGTTCGCCGCCTCGAGGATCCACTCGCGGAACTCCTCGGGTACCGAACCGTCGTCGAGGGTGCTCCCACCGGGACCGCTCAAGCCGGTGCAGCCCGCTCCGAGTGGAGTCTCGGTCGCCACCAGCTGCACGTTCGGAGCACCCGGAGCCTGTTCGGGGGCGTCGAGTTCGCCCGCATCGGCGAGCCAGGGCATCGGGTCGATCGGCGACCCGCCGTCGAGCCGTCCACCGGGCCAGACCTCGAAGTGCAGGTGCGGGCCGGTCGAACCACCGGCATTGCCGACCTGCCCGAGCAGGTCCCCGGAGCGCACCTCATCGCCGACGCCCACCAGCACGCCGTCCGAGTGCATGTGGCCGTAGACCGTCGAGAGGGTCGTCCCATCCGAGGTAATCGAGTCGACGATGATCCAGTTGTCGAAGCCGCCCTCATCGCCGGGACCGGAGTCACCAGCAGCGACGACGATCCCATCCATCGGTGCATAGAAGGGTGTCCCGATCGGGGCTGCGAGATCGATGCCGTTGTGCGGGGCACCCCATCGCGGGCCGAAGCCGGAGGTGAACGTGTAGGTGCCGGTCACCATCGGCTGCACTTTCTTGCCGGAGGCAGCCCGCAGACTGTTCGGCGACCGGGACGATCCCTGCGTCGGCAGGCAGTTGTCCGGTTCGGGATTGTCGCTGCCGCACATGACCAGCGACCCCATCAGCACGACGACGCCCGCCGCCAGCGCGAATTTTGCAGTCGAAGAAGCCACGTTTCTCACCCCCTTGCATGAGTGTTTTCACAGCCCGCCCAGGCCATGCACCGTGTGTGACTTCGCATCCGCCCGCCCGAGGTCGGATGCCGATTCGTGAAGGGCTCGGCCCTGGCGGCGGCACCACCCGCCGCCAGGGCCACCGGCGTTATCCGCCGATCGCCCGCGCGAAAATGTTCACCATCGTGTCGATCGCGTTGTCCTCTCCGTTCGGGGACCAGCTCGGATACGCGATATGCGAATTCGAGGCGTAGAAACTTGCGGCGGTGAACCCTTCGGAGACGAGCTGTCCGAGCTGGGCGGCATCATCACTGCTGGCCAGCGCCATCACCGACGAGCTCAGACCGGCGAGATCGCTGTTCTGTGCCTGCACGGACATCAGCGATCCGATCGGATCGTCGGGATCGTGCAGCTGATCGGGGCTCATCTTCTGCCCCGGCGTGAGCACCCCTAAGGCCACCTGCGCCAGCTCCACCGCAACCGGCATCAGCCGCGACAGCTCGAGTACGTTCCCGGTCTCGGCGATGGACCAGGCGATTTCCTGAATCTCACCGACATTGCGGGCCAACCGAATGACATCGACATTGCCGAGAAGATCGAGCACCAGCGTCGCGATCGCCGCCGTGCCGGATGGGTCCGGCACCATCGCCACCAGACGAGAGAGTGTCTTGAAGTCCACCCCGGCGGCCATTTTCACCAGCGGGGAGAGCTGGTTGTTCAGATCTCCCGCGATAGCGTGCGCGCCGCGCACGTCACCGGTGGCGACCTTGCCGGGCAGTGCTTGCAATCCGGCTGCGACTGCCTGGTAGTCGACCGATGTCACTCCGGATACGACGTTGAGCAGCTGGTTGATGATTGTGGTCGGCTTGGCGACGGAGAGCACTTGCGTGGCCGTGCGGAGTTCCGGCGGACCGGAGGCCGCCAACGGCGACAGGCCGGCAACCAGCGTGTCCGCCGAGCTTGCCAGCGTGGAGACATTGACCGGCTCCCCCGATGTCCGCGACTTGAGCAACGCGGTGCTCGTGCTCGTCACCGCCTCCGCGGCCGAGAACACCGCGGGAACGTCGACCTGCTTGAGCGTGTCGAGAACACTCGCGGTCGTCGCCTCCGGTGAGCCTTCGGGAGCTGCGGTGAAGGTCTCGCGTGCACCGGGGTTGCTGTCGATCCACGCGCTGGCCTGGCCGACTGGAGTCAGGGTTTCCGACACGAGCCTGGCCTGCTGTGTGATCCGGGCGATGTTCGCCGCCGAGGTGGTCGACGTCGGACCGCCCGCATCGAGCGTGGCCACGGACTCGGCCAGCCGGGTGGCCGCGCCGACGACCGCCGACAGATCGGCATTGCGCCACCGTCCCGGTGAAGACAGTGCCTCGACCAGCGAGGACGACTGCGTCGCCGTCGATTCATCGGCCACCGTCGACCCACCGGCCAGCGTCGGTGTTTCCGGCGCTGCGGTCGAGGCAAGCTGCGCCGAGACATCCACCGCACCAGGAGGATTGGCGATGATCCGGCCCAGTGAAGCCAGGAACGGAGTCGCCTCACCATCGGTGTTGCAGTACGCATCATCCGGGTGGCAGATGTCGAACACCTTGCCTGCGAGCTGACCGAATCCTTCCGGGGCCGGCCCCGCGATCCCCTGCCCGGGCAGCGGCGGGCCGATCAACTTTGCACCCTCGGTGCCTCGCTTCGGGTTGGCGAGCAGAATCACCGCTTTGACCTGCTGCGCGGCAACCGGGCCGAGGCCGTGCCCGATATTGACGGCCAGATCGTTGCCGATCTGCGCGCCCTGGCTGTACCCGGCAATGAGGTACTTCGATGACGGGCACCGCTCCATCAGCTCCGCTGCGGCCTTGTCACCCCTCGACTTGGACTCCGCATACGAGGTGCCATTGAAGAACGCCTCCCCCGGATACGGCACGTACACCGCGTCGAAGTTGTTGCCGAACCGCTGCTCGAGCGCATCACCGACCGCAGCGAGCATCCCCGTCGGCACGTTCGGATCGGCATGCGCCGAGGTCTCCGTCGTGCCCGGAATCATCATCGCGATCGTGCGAGCACACCCATTCAGCTCGGCAGCATGGGCAACAGCCGGAACGGTCATCCCGGCCGCAGTCGTCATCACCGCAGCCGCCAGGGCGATTCCTGCTTTCCTCATTCCGGACTACCCCCCGACCTCTTCGATGGAGCGGATCAACACACGGCCGTCCTCGGCCGTGGTCGTAGTGATGCGCTGCTTAAACTCGTTGCGGCGATCCGGACGGACCTCGGTGATCTGCGCGCTGTAGGTATCCGGGCCGATCGCAGTCACCTCGAGGCAATGCGTTGTCCCGAGGGGAACAGAGTCGATCCCCTGCTGGATCACCGCAGCACTGGGCAACGACGTATCGGATGCCATCAGCTCCCGCGCTGCGCCGCCGTCCCGCAGCAAGTAGTACCTGTGCTCGAGTGCGGTAATCACGCCCTCGCCGGAGAGCTGGTCGCCTTCCCCTGGCGCGCAGGGATCATCCGCCACAGCAGCAGCCGCCGAAGTAGCAGTCGTCGCAGTCACCGAAGCCGGGCCGACGAAATCCGCACCATCGGCGCCGATCAGTGCCGATGCGCCCCAGCCGACCATGCCCACCACCGCCACAGCAGCGATACCGACCCCGCCGTACAGCAGTCCGCGACCGACGGGCGTCCGTCTCCCGGCCTTGGTCGACGGAGCCGATGCAGTCTGGCGAGCAGGGCGGCGGCCGCCCTCGACCGCCGCCACCACCCGAGACTCCGATTTACGTGCGCTCGCTCCCCCCGCGGAGGAGAAGCGCTCCCTGGTCGTCGGCGCCGACACCGACGGCCGGACCGTGCGGGTTCGCGGTGCCGTCGCGTCGAGGACACGTGAACCCGGTCGGTTGTTCCGTTTCATCGGTGTGTCTCCCCCTCGACTGTCACTCAGGCGTCGAGCGTCGGTTCGTCGGTGCCCAGGCCCAGACCCACGGCCTCGCTGATCAGACGCGATGCCCGGCCCGCCGTTGCGTCGTTGAAGAACGTGTCGAGCCCCTGATCAACCTGCTCGACGATCTGCTCACCACCCGGTTGTGCCTGCACGAAGTCGCGAACCTGCGAATCGATTGCCGGAGCGGTCTCGTTAGTGAAGGTCTGCACCGCCTCGACCGCAGCCGCGCCGACGGGATCTTCCGACCACTGGACCAGCGTGGTGTCGACCTGCTCGGCGATCTGCTCGGACTCGACCTCGGGCACCTCGACCTCGATCGGCGTGGCATCCTCGCCCGCGCCGTAGGCGGTACCGAGGCCGTATCCGGCCAGGCCACCACCGACCGCGCCGAGACCGCCACCGACGGCGCAACCCACACCGAAGCCGATACCCGTCCCAAGGGCGGTTCCCGCCACACCCGAGGTGATCGGCGCAACCCCCGGGACCGGGAGCGGGACCATCGTGCCCAACCCGGCACCGCCGATACCGCCGACCGTGCCCAACACCAGAGCCGTGGGTACACCCGCCGCCGCGCATCCGGTCACGAAACCGAGGCCCGTGCCGACCGCCGTCCCGGCGACCTGCGCGGATGCGAGCTTCTCGGCCTCCTCGGAGTCCATGTTGCCGGTCGACTTGTGGATGTCGGTCACCATCGCCTCGACCACCGCCGTGGTGCGGTTGGTGCGTTCGGCGTCGGGGTCCGATACCCAGTCCGGCTGATCGAAGATCACGCGGCCGAAACGCATCTTCTTGGCCGGAGCTTCGATCGGCAGTGTCGGCCCGGCGACCACGGCCGGAGCCTGCGGAGTCGGACCCGCGTTCCCAGTGCCACCGCCGGAATAGTCGTCCGAATAGTCGCTGTACTGCGTCATCGAGACGCCGCCGCCGGTCTGCGGGTCGTAGGCGCGGGTACCGCGGTTGTACTCGGCAGGCGGCGCGACCCAGAAGTCCTCGGACGGCTGCGGCGAGGACGGCGCGGGTGTGGGCTCAGGTGCCGACTGCGGCGGCGTCGAGGTGATACCGGCCTGACCACCGCCGGATTCCGGTGTGGACGTGATTCCGGCTTGTCCCCCGCCGGAGTTGTCGACCGGAGCCGCTGATGCTGTCGGCGCCAGGGCGATCATCAACCCGGCAGCAGCTGGAGCCAGCGTTGCGGTGCCCAAGACCGCGCTCGTTGCCCTCCGGCGGCGATGTGTGCTCACGAAATAGCCCCTCCCGTTTACGCATGGCGCATCGCAAAGCAGCGACGCGCCACGTCCTGTGTCGTGACGCGCCGGGAGAGATGAAGTGGGTCCCCCGACCTTGCCCTTGATGGGCCAGTTGAGCGTACTGATCAACTGCACGCCTGCATTTGTATCATAATACCACCGTAATTTGACACCAAACCTCAAATCCGCATGTCAGGAGGGGTGCAAAGATGGGTGAGTTCCTAGCCCAGAATCAGCCTCACCAGGGAGGGCGATTGTCGAGAAGTACCGTGCGCGGCTTCAGCGGAGCCCGGCTTCGTCGCCTACGTGAAGCACGCGGACTGACCGGTGATGACCTGGCCGACGCCGCCGGGATCTCCGAGGCGACGCTGCGTTCCTGGGAGATCGGGCGCGCCACCCCTACCCCCGCCCTGCTCGGCGCCGTCGCCAAGAAACTGCGTGTGACTATTGGTGACATGCTTGTTCTTCGGTCCGACGAGCTCACTCTCCCCGACCTGCGCACTCTTGCCGGCCTCAACCAGGCCGACGTCGCGGAAAAGCTCGGTGTCGGCACCACCACGCTCACACGGATGGAGAAGGGGCGGCGCGACTACGACCCCGACGTCGCCCGTGAGCTTGCGCGCATCTACAAGGTCAAGGCCGGTGAGCTTCGTGCGGTATGGGATCGCACCCGGAAAATTCGTCTCGACATGCTCGACAAGATCTGAGTCGATCTCACTGTATTGAAGTTAAAACCGTAGAATAGATCCGCGCCACGCCGATGGCGACGGTAACTGACATGGGGGGCTCGGGCCGCTAATCTGATTCAGATTGATTGGACGATCTTGAAGGACGGAGTTCGCGCAATGGCACAGCCACACAAGGGCGACCGCGCCGCGATGACTCTACGTATCCCCGCCGAGCTGCATCAACAGCTCAGCAAGGACGCCGAAAATGCCAAGGTCGCGCTGTCTCAGTACATCGCCGACCTACTCGCACTTCAAGCCGGCAGACCGGACCTCGCTCGCGAAGTCGGAAAGGTGTCTGCCATGTAGGCGCCGCGCCGGGGATGTCCAGACCATTGGAAGAATCCCGTAAAAGCAGAAGGCCCCCTGCCTGCCAGCAGAGGGCCTTCAAGGAAACCATTGCCCGACCAGTCGCCAAACCACTCGGGCTTTCGTACTTCCTCACCAGAGAAAGCCGTCGTTATGCATATTAGCGAGCTTGGCTCGTGTACTTCAACTTTCGCTTCAGCTACACCCAGCGTGTCGTCCAGTGCGCAACGAGGGGAACCCGTCGACGAACTGGTCCCAGTTCTGCTGTACGACGTCGTAGGAGCTGCGGTAGTACCGGCCTGTGCGCCGCCTTCCACGCACTTGGCAAGGTCGCGGGACGTCGGCGTGTTGCCTACACGTCCGCGAGCTTCGTCGCGCAAGATGGGACCGCATTCATATCTGGTGCTGATACGAGGAGGTCGAATGGGACGCCCAAGCAAAGGCGAGCGTGACTATGTGACGATCCGCGTGCCAAAGGAAATCACACCCGCGCTCGATGCCGCACTCAACGCGCGAGGAGTGACCTCCCGCAGCCAATACCTGGCAGACCTCGTCTGCCATCACCTGGGGCGTGCCGACCTTGCCGTCGAATTGGACCCCAACGACCTCTCCAGCACCTCGCAGGAGGTGATCGACGCGGCATAGAGGCACCCTGCCAGAGGGCCTAACCAGCCCAACAAAATCCAGTGCCTACTGCCGACATGAGAAAACCCCCGCAGCGACCGGGCTGACGAGGGCTCTCAAGGCGTAGAGGCGGAGTTACCAGCTCCTCCTCAGGTACTGCTATATCCCCGAAGGGACTGTCGTGCCAGACAGGTCTCAGGGTAGCGCATTCCCTGAAACAGCTTCAATCAACGCGCTCCGTGTCGTTGCTAACGACCCGATAAACGAGCCGCATTCAACGCATCTCCTCAGCCACCTGTTCGACATGTGCACACGAGCATGGTCGCCGCGGCCCCGTGTTCGCCTCGACACGCAGTGCACTCACGACTACCTGGCGACGGCATCGATGCCTACGACAGCACCGAAAGTCCCATGGGCGATCCATCTGACCGCCGCGGACCACCGATACCGACTACTCGCATTCGACTTCGACAGCGGCCCACATGGCGCCGACGTCGCCGCTGGCGACGCACACCGGCTCTGCACGGTGCTCGACGAGCTCGGTGTCGCGCACCTGCACACAGCCTCCGGCCCGGCAGGCGGCCAGCACGTGTGGATCCGGCTCTCCGACCCAGGGGCGAGCGCGGACAGCGTACGCACGCTCGCACATGCACTGCGCCAGCACTATCCCAGTCTGGATACCTCCCCGCTGGCCAACCCCGTGACCGGCGCCGTCCGGCCCCCAGGCGCTCCCCACCGCAATGGCGGATATTCGCTCCCCTGCCTGCATGGACCCGCTCTGAGAAACACCCTGAAGCGCATGTCGTCGGGTGCTCCCCACGATGTCGTGGAGTGGCTACTTGCCCGTCACCCCCACACAGAGCTCCCCAAACACCACGATCGCACCCGTACGGTCCGCATCGTCGAGGATCAGGCCGGACCGCACCTGGACAGGCCCCGACGTCCGCTGAGCATCCGCACCCAGGCACTGCTGGGCACAACGCCTGCGCCAGGCACCGACCGGTCGGCTCTCGCACACAGCATCCTGCTCGGCATGGCCAAAGCCGGCCACAGCCTCCTCGACGTCGAAACTGCCGTGGCATCAGCCCCCGGCCTCGTACGGCTCCGCGACGATCACGACCGCGGCCGCGACGACACCACCCGGCAATGGCAGCGAGCCCTCGACGTCGCGGCCAGGTTCGCACCTCCCCCTGCGGACGAGCGCGCACCGATAGACGACGAACTCGACCAAGTCGAAGCCGCCGTAATGGCAGATCCGACACGCTGGGCACGCCCAGGAGGTGCCAGTGACGAACGAATCCTCCACGCTTTGATCGTCCTTGCCCGCACCGCCCGCACCCGCACCCTCGACGTCGACGTCCGCAGACTCGCCGAAGCAGCTGCCGTCGCCGCATGCACCGTTTCCCGTCGCCTCCGCATCCTTGCGGGGGAACAGTGGGTCACCCGCATTCACGCAGGATCGGGTACCCGCGCATCGACCTGGGAGTTGAATCTCCCCTCTACAGGTGCAACACAAGGGGAACCCGCCCCCGCACTTCCACCCGGAACATCGCATGCACTACTGGCTCATCACACCCACGATGCCTGGACGTATCGAACAGGTCTTGGAGGTGTCGCAGCACGTATCCACTGGGCAGCTCTCAAATTCGGAAAACCAATGATTTCCGTCCATCGCAGAACAACTTTGGTTTCTTTTGTGTCGACAGCCACTGGATACACCAGCGAGACCGTCATCCGAACCCTCTGCAATTTGCGCGACCTACAACTTCTACCCACATCGGCAGCGACGTCGACCGAGCAAATGGATCGCGCTGCCCACTCTCGTGGCGTGATAGGTACAGCAGCCACTAGAACCCACCGACACCTAGTCGACCGGGAACTACACCGCTGGTGGGCCGAAGAACTTGAGTGGCGCAGCCGACGCGGAAAGAAGCGCGGCGTCCGAGCCACTCCCTCCAACACACTCCCCCTGCCTATCGCGGCTCCCGCACGAGCACGCTACGGACGATTCCCCACGGATGGCGAGGGCCGCGCCGATTATCGAACTGCCCGCGATGTCGTGGTCACGTCGTTGGCCTATGTTCCTTCTCTGAATCCAGCAGCAGCCTGAGGCACTTCACCCGTGTAGCCGCCCCGCTCGCTGTTCCCGTTCGCCATCAGCGGGCGGGGTTGAGGCACCTGCTATTCAGCCAAGAGGGTCAACTATTCGTCGAGGTCGTTGGGTGGGGTGAGGCCGGCCTCGATGTAGTGCCGGCGCTCGGCTTCGCGTAGCTGCCTGAAACGGCCGTTGTGTTGGGCTTCCATTTTGCGTCGGGTTGCTGTCCGTTCCTGCGGCGTGGGTGCCGGATGGTGCCTGAGGAACATCGGTGCATTCATAGATCGCCGGCTGTCCACGAACTCGAACCAACGTCCCCCTTTGGCTGCGACATCGCGCCACAACGGGCGGCGTACCCTGCCCGCGCCATCGTTGCTCCACCATTCACACACAGCCTCGAACTGTTCATCGTCGTCGGCGTCCTCGATCCCGAGGTCCTGTAGCAGTTCAGCGAGGGTTTCTGGTCCACGGTCGTACCACTTGAGGACTGACGGCCAGGCCCCACCCTTGCGTGCGAAGTTCCGCCGTAGAGCGTCTGACGGATCGTTTTTCAGCAGCCATGCCCGTACAGCCTCGACCTGTACCGATTCCGGGGCGTTGTTCACTTTGAGTCGACACAGGACGTCGATCAGAGTCGCGGGTCGATACGGCTTGTTGAACTCCACGCGGAAGTCATCCCAATACCCGCCGCGCTTCTCGTCCATGGCTTGGACCGTAGCGGCACGGTCGGACATGTCGGGTGTCGCACGGTATTGGTTTCGGGCTGTCTCAAATCCAAAACATTGAGACGAGCACGGTGAGACGCTTCGCGTCTAGGTTGAACCTATATAGATGCGTTGATCTGCATATTCGTCCATCGTTTAGCCATTACTCCGGAACTCCAGCTTGCGGGCATCATGCAGGATCCGACCCACCGCACCGGTCGAGATCCCCATCTCTTCGGCGATCTCGCGGTACTTCAGCCCCTGCTCGCGTAGCCCCACCACCTGCATACGACGAAGGTCCGCTCGCTCGAGGAACTCTTCTCGCGGTTCAGCGAATAACCTTTGAATTGTTCGAGTGGAGGCGCCGAACTTCTCGGCCGCTTCTCTCGCAGTCAACTTGCGCCGGACAGGGTTCTTAGCGCCCATCAGATGATCGCCTCCCACATGGTCTTTTCGTCGAACTTAGTGGCACGCTTTCGGTTGGCCTCGATCTTGGCGGAGGTCATAACCTTGGCGCTGGCCTTGCCACCCCTTCTGCCACGTGCAGCCTGGCGGGCACGGAAGCTGTCTTCATCGAAGTTACGCCAGATCCACTTGCCGATGGAGTAAGCGGTGGCGCGCACTTCGACGAAAGGCAGCGGGTCGGCGAACTCGGTATTGATGGCATGGCATCGCTGCAGCACGAGTTGGAGCCACTGGTCAGCCGTGCCATGGCGGTGATGCCACCACTGCGGATACGCCCACTTGCGAGCCGTATCGAACATCGTGACGTTGCGACCCAGACCCGCCGAGCGATCGGGCCGGCGTGGCGCCTGACGAGGGGTGTAGATGGTCGCCAGATCCCGCAGTGAATACGGGTCCGCAGGACCGTAAATGGTCTCCCACTCGGGGTGGATCGGGTTCTTGGTCAGCTGCCCGCCATAGGAGAAATCCCCATCCACAGAGATGCACAGACCGCGCTCGATGCGATGGGCATAACGCAGCGGAGTCAACCGCGCCGAGTCGGTGCGGCAGACACGATGGTCGCCGAGCCACCAACCCAGGTGGGCCCGCCCGGAGGGCGACTGGGCAACCCAACTCGGAGTCGGATGATCCGAAGGCTGCTCGAACGCGCGTACGGCCGCATCGGGATGGTCACAGTCGATCACGATCGACCCGAGCAACGCGTGAGGAGAATGCTGGACATAGCGCATCATTAACGCCTGATCGCGGCTCATCCGGTACTGACCGTGCTCAAGATAGTTCGTTGCGAACGGTCGGTGCGGCAGCAGCACCTCGCTCCCCCACTGCTCGTCACTAAGAAGCGACTCCCCCACTGTGTCCATGCTGAGTACTGTGCACCACCAAGATCGATTATTCGGGTACGACACACCGAAGCCATATAGGGAAAATTATTCGGGTACGTCATGCCGAAGCCATATCAGGTATCCACCCATATCCCTTCTCTACAAGGCTTTGGAAACATGTCCGCTCGCAATGGCGGCTCTGCCCTGTGAGGGAGGGATCCGCGCATCAGGTGTTGAAGGCACGGGCCCGACCGCCGCGAACCGAAGTTACGATGGGCACTGTGACCATGAAAAAGCGCATGGCCTTCGACATCACCGAAGACGATGCCGATCGGGTGCGCGCCGCATACGTCGGCACTCGTGGCATCCTGCCCCCCGCCACGCTCAGCGAGTTCATCACCGAACTGCTACTCGACAGCACCCGTCGACTCGAACAAGCCCACAACGAAGGCCGGCCCTGGCGCACCCCCACCCGAGGCGAGCTCAAATCCCTCTCCCAGACCGGCGTCGGCCGCAACGCGCCGACATCTCGGCACCGAGCCTCCGAATGACCCAGGATCCCTCTGGACCCAAGAATCCGCGCACCCCACGGCCCAAACTCGGCTTCCACACCGACCAAGCCGAACGCATCCGCGCCGCCTACCTCGGCACCCGCCCACACCTTCCAGCGAGCACCTTCGGCGAATTCCTCGAAGCAGCAGTCCTCGAGAAGATCGAACGCCTCGAAGCCGAGCACCACGACGGCAAGTCATGGGAGACCCCCACCGAAGGCGAGATCAAGTCCACGTCCCAAACCGGAGTCGGCCGCTGGCACCGAGGGTGACCACTCTCGTCATCACTGCTGCAGCGAGAATCCCACGCTGTGTCCCGAGACCTCTCTCCTCTCACAGTTCCACTGTGATCAGGGGCCCATGAATGAGAACGACTCGCAAGAATCCGGAGACCAGCACGAGACCCACGCCGGACCACCTGCGAGAACGGCGAGAACCACAGTGCGACCCCATCGATACGCACCCCAGCAATCCTGCGCGGCGTACTCATCGCTGCTGCCGGCTTCCTATTCCCGCAAGATCTCACTGTCCAGGCCGACGTCCCACCCCCCCCCACAATCACATTTCCGAGCGTCGCGACTGCGACCGCGATTCTCGCTGACACAGTCGCGCTCACGCACCGACGCCGGCGCCCGTCCACCCTCGGACGGCTCGCCGTGATACTCACCGCCGTGAGCTGAACTTCGGAACCTGAGAACGACAACCGCTTTTTCGGCTGGGAAGCGAATACGTCAGCCGACCTACACTCACATGCGGACGCGGACACTCGCTCGCGCTGCCACGGACGTCACAGGAGGTCGCTGCATGAGCCACCGCGTACGCCCCGCCGTGCCTTCAGATCTGGATTCCGCAGCGAGGGTCCTCGCTGCAGCGTTCGACAGGTACCCGTGGACGCGATGGGCCCTGCCCGAGGACCGATACGCAGAGCGTCTCGAAGAGATTCAGCGTCTCTACCTCGGCCACGCGCTCGACCACGGCATCGTGCTCGTGGACGACCAGGTGCGCGCGGTAGCGGCATTCCTTCCACCGGACACTCCCGCACCCGCCGAGCGGATCCAACAGCGGATAGTCGAGCTGCACGGATCACGCCTCGCTGCGCTCTCAGCCCTGCCCCGACCTGATCCTCCTGCAGGATGCTGGACGCTCGAGACAGCCGGGGTCGATCCAGCCCATCAAGGATCGGGGCTGGGGACAGCGGTGACGGCGGAAGGTCTCGCGATGCTGGACCAACAGGGAGCCTCCGCCGCTCTCGAAACCTCGGACAAGCGAAATGTCCGCCTGTACCAACGGCTCGGATTCGCCACCGCCGCGACGACGACGATCCCGGACGGCCCCATCGTGTACTCAATGACCCGCAACCCGCAGTCCCGGTAGGCGCTCCTCACCGAACACCTAGAGGAATCTGCCGGACGGGGCCTCCTGGCCTATCGGAATTATCGCCGGTCGCAGCATCCTGACAGTCGGTACCGCAGCACGTTGCGGACTTCTCACAGCCGCCCCGACAGCCTTGCCGCCCGCGAGACCACCGCAGGACCGCCATGTTGAGCATTGCCGGAATGGGTCTCACGCACGGAACGTGAGAGCGACACCCGTCGCAGTGAGAACATCGGCCTGACCAGGTCGCATCATGTACCGGGCTAGGGCTCAGCTGCATCATTTCGTCACTCTCGCGGAACGTCGCACCGACCAGGCGACGAATCCCGCGTGAGAATCGCGCCGCGACCAGCGACTCTCATCCGAGACGAGAAACTTCGCGTTTCATAGTTCCCATTGTTATTATGGGAACTATGAAACGGATGCGACGCATGAGACCCCTCAAAGCGGTGCGGCACCGGCGCCACGAATCGCGCGCCGAGAAAACCTCCCTCGCTGCGAGCCCAGCAACCCCGAGCGTGAGCACACCCATGTGGATCGGCTCGGTCGCCATCACCGTGGGAATCGCCGCAGCCTCATTCATTCTCAGCTTCATCGCGCTACGAGACCTGTCGATCCAGGCCGGCCAACCGCGAGAAATCGCCTTCCTGTTCCCCGTCATCATCGACGGGACGATCCTGCAAGCGACGATGGGCGTGGTCACCCGCCGACACGACCGCCAGGCCCGCCGATTCTTCTGGAAGATCCTGATCGGAGCCGCCGCCGTGTCGATCGCAGGCAACGCCATCCACGCCGTTCTCACCCACGCACCCGGATTCAATGTCGTTCTCGCCGCCGTGATCGCGGCCCTCCCGCCGATCTCCCTTCTCGCGTCCACCCACGCTCTGACCAAGCTCGGCCGTCACGCCACTCTCGAAACCGAGACCAAGGCAGAGGCCACCAAGGATTCGAAGAGCGCCGCGGACAACCTCACACCGCCACCAAGCTCAGCTCCGCACCCCGTCACTGAGCCCGGCGCCCGCACCATCGCGCACCAGCTCGAAGTCCCCCTCACCCACCTGGCCGACACCTCCGGGAGCACCGTCTCGGAGGCCACCGCAATGCCGAACTTCGGCTCTCATGAAGAACGCCGAGAGTGGGCACTCGCCCGCCGCAAAGCCGGAGTCGACGTGCCGGTCATTGCTCAGGAAGTCGACCGTTCCATCGCCACCGTCTACCGCTGGTTCTCAGAAGCTCCGGAAGTCGAACACACCGCAGCATGACCTGAAAACCCAGCGCAGCAGGCCATTCACCAAAAGAACACCTCAAAATCTCCTTTGAAGCACCACAACATCACCACAACAGGTGCAAATGAAGTGAGTATCAGGTGATTGGCAACCACATCGTCACTCCCTTCGGCGCATCGAACCCGGAATCGCCCCCCGGTTCGGTGCGCCGAGTCATGTCTGCAAGGAGATAACCGGGGGCGATCCGCCCCCGGACCCCCTTCCGGTCGGCACCGGCATCAACGCAGACCCCGGTCCGGGGTCTGCTGCGCATTCGGATGGGGGCCTCCCTGGTCTCGGGGCCGGCAAACGTATGCTCCCGCGGCTGGCGGACGGTG
Organism: Rhodococcus sp. NPDC060090; assembly: GCF_042729855.1. Classification (NCBI taxonomy): domain Bacteria; kingdom Bacillati; phylum Actinomycetota; class Actinomycetes; order Mycobacteriales; family Nocardiaceae; genus Rhodococcus; species Rhodococcus sp. NPDC060090. The sequence continues at coordinate 95,705 of NZ_JBHWXB010000012.1, forward strand.
CCCCCTCGCCCTGGGCCAGTAGCGTGCCCCGGCCCGCCTGCCGATAGTGGCGGTCTACCGATCCCAGGGACTCCGCCCCCGGACCCCCGACCTCACTCCCAAGGTCCCCGCTTCCCGCGTGCCCCTCACCCGGACGCCGTACACGGCCCTACCGGACCCGCCGACCACCACGCAAGGGAAAACCCACCCTTGCCCGGCGGCCACCGCACCCGGTTCACCAGGCCACGCCGACCGACCGAGGAACCCGCTCCCACCTCAACCCCACACCACCCCCGAAACGCCACAAAACCGCAGTTCAAAGCCATAAAGCACTGTGACCACCATCACCAAAAAGGAACCAAAAAAGCACCTATTAAACATCTAAAAAGCACCAAAACAGATGTAAACTTAAGGCATGAGCAACGCAGAGATCACCGCCAAACTCCGCAACGTCGCCCGCGACGTCGACGACCTGCTCGCCAACATCTCGACCGGAAAAGACATCGCGGTCGTCCTCGCCGAATCCCGCGAGGCCAAGAATGTCGCCCGCGCCGCAGGCATGGCCGAAGACGAAATCAGCGCCGCATTCCAGTCCGGCCTGAGCTGACGACCCCCCCAAGGAGAGACACGCGATGAACAACACCACCCGTCAGACGATCGGCCTCACCCAGCCGTACTGCGACTACAACGGCTGCATCGCCGAGCCGACCCACACCGACGGCGAATTCGTCATGTGCCCCCGCCACGAAGAAACCGCCTACTCGACAACCACCTACTGGCGACCCATCACCCGCATGACCGCGCAACCCGGCGACCTCTGGCCGTACTACCTCGCCGAGTACTGACCACACCCAATGCCCAGGTGGGGAGCCTCACCACAGGCTCCCCACCCCACCCCACCACCGACCGACAGGAAACACCCGAATGCTCGCCATCACCCACGCCCCCGCCGACGGAACGATCATCGACGGCACCAGCAAAGGCGACGGCACCGCCGCCATCCTTAAAGCAGCAGGCTGGAAATGGGGCCGCAGCATCACCGCGTGGTACCTACCGTTCAGCCGCGACCGCGCACCCCAGCTCGCCCGCATCGACCGCACCGTCGACGCGCTGCGCGCCGCCGGATACGACGTCGAAACCGACATCGACACCACATTCCGCGACGCCGCCGACGCACACCGCGACCGAAACGCCCGACTCACCGACCGCGCCGAGGTCCTCGCCACCAAAGCCAACCGCAAAACCGACGCCGCAAACGCCGCCCACGCCCGCCACGACCGCGCCTGCGACTCCCTGCCCCCCGGAGGCGAACCCGTGAAAATCGGACATCACAGCGAAACCGGACATCGCCGAGCACTCGACCGCGCCCACACCACCGCCCGCGCAGCCCGCGACGCCGACGCCCTCGCCGCCGAAACCGCCCGCCGCGCCGCAGCCGCTGCCCGCAGCACCGAGCACCGCTACAACCCCGCAGTAATCCACCGCCGCCTCGAACGACAATCCGCCGAACTGCGCAGCATCGACCGCCAACTCACCACATACGAACAGACCCACCACAACGACACCGACAACCCCGCCCGAGCCCGCCACATCGAACAACTCCAACTCAACAAAGCCGAGCTCGAATCCGACATCGAATACTGGACCGCAGTCCGCGCCGAACAAGACGCCCAAGACGGCCCCAAGCTCTACAACCGCACCGACCTACGCCCCGGCTACTACATCTGCTGCCACAACTCCTGGTACCGAGTCCGCCGAGTCAACGCAAAAACCGTCACCGTCGACACCGACCCCGGCTGGAACGACAAAATCCCCTACGACAAGATCACCGACGCCCGCGCCGAAGACGCCAAAACCACCATCCGACCAGGCCAATAACCACACCCCTTCGGCGGCCGCGACCCGATCGCGGCCGCCGAAGTCGTCGCCGCGAGGACCCCATGACCACCGAATCCCTGTTCGCCGTATGCATCCTGCCCGGCTGCACACAACCAGTCGCCGCCGAGCTCACCCCCCTGCCAGACCTGCCGAACCATCTTCGGCCCCATGCTGCAGAAAACCCACCGCCCCCGAACCCTCACCCACGCCGACATCGAAGCCCGAGACAACCACGTCCGCGCCATCTACCGCGCCCGCCGCCTGCACACCCCCGCCGCCCAGACCACCGACACCGAACCCACCACCACCCGCCGCGCCAACCAATGGTGTTGGATGTGTGAACAGCGCCGCATCTGCACCCAGACCCCGCAAAGGTGGGAATGCAGCGACTGCCTCCAGACCACCTACCCCCAGCCTCACGCCGGCGGTGGCCAACAGCCAGGGCATCGAGCCCTGGCCGTCGGCATTTCATCTGGTCACCAACACCTAAACCGCACCGAAACAACATGAAATAAGCACCAAATCCGCCAAACACACGAAAACAGCACCTGATGTGAACCAGAAGTGATGTATTCTTGCACCAAGAAAGGACGGCCATGAGCTCACAGATCATCCTGCTCACCAACGAAAAAGGCGGCGTAGGCAAAACCACCACCGTGCTGAACCTCGGTGAAGCCCTCGCCCGAGCCGGAAAAACCGTGCTCCTGGTCGACCTGGACCCCTCCGGCAACCTCACCCTCACCGTCACCAAGACGCAACCCGGCCGCCGCGACGACGCGACGGTGACCGTCGACCACATCATCGAGCTGCACGCCGATCGACGCCAGTCTGCCTCCGACGCCGTCATCAAGGAAATCCGCGGCGGAATGGACTTGATCGCCGCACCCAAGAACCCCGCCGACCTGATCAGCGCGGAAAAAAACATCTCGAACGATCCCCTCGAAGGCCCGCACATCCTGCGCGAAGCGCTCGAATCGATCCGTGAGCGTTACGACTACATCCTCGTCGACTGCTCCCCCACCCGAAACGCCCTCGAACTGTGCGCGCTCGTAGCAGCCGATCAGCTCGTTGTGATCAACGAACCCACACAGTTCAGCGTCGACGCGATGCAGAGAGTCACCGCATACGCGCAGCGCATCAAAAAACGCAGCAACTCAGGTCTGTGGGTACGCGGAGCGATCTTCAACATGTACAAGACCAATACCAAGCTTGCCCAGAAATGGACCACCGACCTCGCAGAGGCCGGCATCCCCATCCTGGCCACCATCGGCTACCGAGAAGCAATCAAAGCAGCCATCGAAGCGGGAATTGCCCTGGCCGAGACCAAAGACGGCTGGCGCCACGCACTGGTCTACGACGAGCTCGCCGCCACCATCACGCAAAGGAAGAAGTCATGAGCGAGATCCGCAGCATGTTCGACGCCGACGAACCCGACGAGGACACCACCGCTGCCGCCCGGACGCCCAAGAAGGTCGTACAGCAGCCCAGTCTGGTTCGACGCACCTTCACTCTCGCCGAATCCGTCATCGATGCAGCGACCAATGCCCAGAAAACCCTGCGAGGCGCCTACCCCGGATCGCACCGCAGCATCAACAGCTACATCGAAGAAGCCATCGCCGAATACACCGCCAACCTCGAACGCGAGTACAACGACGGCCAACCCTTCCCTGATGTCGAGAAGATCCGCCGCCGCAAGGCCAAGGACTCCGACGACTGACCGGTCAACGCCACCACCGTTGAAGGCCTCGACTTGTTCGGGGCCTTCGGTCTATGCAGGGCCGCCCGACCTCAGACCGTCGGACCACTGATCCCCAAGGCTCCGCCCCGGACCCCCGACCTCACTCCCAAGGTCCCCGCTTCCCGCGTGCCCCTCGCCCGGACGCTGCACCCGCACATGCGCGCCCGCCGACCACCACGCAAGGGAAAACCCACCCTTGCCCGGCCGGCCACCGCGCCCTGGTTTACCAGGCCACGCCGACCGACCTAGGAACCCGCTCCCACCTCACCCCCACACCACCCCTCCCCCGAAACACCACAAAATCCCAGGTCAAAGCCAAAAAATGCTACCATAATCACCAAAAAAATATCTATTTAACATCGAAAAACCACCAAAATAGATGTGAACTTGAGGCATGCACAGTGATGCGCATCAACCATCGGGCCTTACACTCGACGTCTACCGCACCTCCAAGTACGGCGACTGCATTAACGGGGGCAGCGCGCACGGCGACTTGCTTCTAGTCGGCATCCTCGATGAACGCCGCACCTTCACCGCCACGGCGGACGTCCTGCCCGCCGAATACACCCCCCGCACGGCCCCCGGCGCCACTTCCTCGACGGAGAAGGCCCGACCCGCCCCCACGGTCGCGCTACAGATCCGCGCCCGCAGCTTCTTCGCGAACGAGAACTACGCCGCACTGGTACCGGTCGAATGGGACGACGAGACCAACTGCTACCGCCGCACACACTCGTGGGTGATGTTCGGCGGCAACTACGCCGCCACCTCCAACACTCGACTACCCGAGCTCGCCGCCCACTTTCTCCACTATCGGGCCAGCGTCCTTCCCATCCACGACCGCGTAGAACGCTGAACATCCCGGCCCCGCCCCATGGCGGGGCCGGAGTTCGTTCAGGCGAAAATCCCCAGGTCAACTGCCGAAACGGGTGAAATAAGTCACCAAAAAATATCCAATAAGGCATCAAAAAAACATCGAAAAAACACCAAAACAGATGTAAACTTGGTGACATGAACAAGAACGGAACGGTCCCGCAGTTCGGCACCATCAACCCCGCCGCCCTGCTTACCGACGCCAACATCCGCCACGACCTGCACCTGACCGACGACTTCCGCGAATCCATCGCCGAACAAGGGGTCCTGACCCCCATCACCGTCTGCCGCACCGCCACCGGAGCGCTGCGCGTACTCACCGGACATCGCCGCACCGCCGCCGCCCTCGACGCCGGACTGGCCCAGATCCCTGCCATGATCGTCGGCGACGAACAGGACGGCACCGAGGCCACAGTCGACCGACTGGTGACCCAATGGAGCGAGAACGAACACCGCGCCGCCATCACCACCAGCGAGCGCCTGGCATTGTTCGAGACCCTGGCAGACCACGGACTCGACTCCGCGAAGATCACCCGCCGCACCAAGGCCCGCCGCGCAGAGGTCGACGCCGCGCTGACCCTGCGGGGCACCGAACAGCGCGATGCCGTACAGCGTGGAGAGCTGACCATCGAGCAGGCCGCAGCCATCGCCGAGTTCAGCGACGACCCCGCCGCTGTCGGCCGCATCGAATGGGCCATCCGAAGCAGGCGACTCGACCACGCACTCGCCGCCGAACGCCTGCGCCGGACCGAACGCACCGAAGCCCTCGCCCGCGCCGCCGCAGTCCTCGCCGAGACCGGCATCGACGCCGTCGCAATGGGATCGATGCACGAATGGATCGACGAGGCCAACAGCGCGACGATCGAGCGTGTCACCGATGTCGACGGCAACACACCCACGATCGAAGAAGTCGCTGCCGCAGGACACCTCGGTCTCTACGTCGACAGCCGGAGCGCCTGCTACCACCGCGAGACCGGCGAGGAGGTCGACGCGGACGATCTCGTCGACGAGCTACCCGCCGAGGATCAGCGCGAAGAATGGATGATCCCCCGCGAACAGGTCACCGAGACCGAGGAAACCATCCGCTACTGGCATGTCATCCGCTGCGGAGACTCCCCGTGGCGCACCTACTGGGGCAACCGCAGCGCTATCCCCGCCGCTGGTGAAGTCGACGCCGAGACCCGCGCCGCCCAGCGCCGCGAGGTGATCGAGAACAACCGAGCATGGCGCGCTGCGACCGAAGTCCGCCGGACCTGGCTCGCCCAGCAGAGCACCCGTAAGACGGCCCCCAAGGGCACGGCCGCATTCGTGGCCACGGCACTGGTGAAGTGGCCGCAGATCCCCTCCGCGTACCACGCCCGCGCACTGACCGAACAGATGATTCCCGCCGCGGGCGCCCTCGCCAAGCTCGCCACCGCGCCCGACGCCCGCGCTCTGGTCCTGCTCCGCGCGCGAATCCTGATCGCCCTTGAATCCCAGGTCAACGCCGACCACTGGCGCACGCCCGCCGACTTCGCGCAGTTCTACCTGCGCGCCGTCGCCGACCAGGGCTACGCGCTGTCCGACATCGAACGACGCGCCGCTGGACTCGAGCCGTTGACCGACGAGCAGTAACCACCGTCCCGGCGGGCCGCTCCATGCTGCCCGCCGGGACCCGGCTCGGGCGGTAGCCGCCGACCGGGGCGTCGAGCCCCGGCCTGCGGCCCCTTCCGCACCACCGCACGAATCCTAAATCATCAAAAGATAATCAAAAAAACACCTGAAAATAGATAAATACGCACCTGAAAGGCTTCATAAAGGATGATATTTGGACGACAATGGATCGAGACCTGGCAAAACCCTGTTCCGCAGAAGGAGTACCGACATGATCGTCTGGACCGCCGCACTGACCGCGCCCGCCTTCACACATTCCGACTCCGGCTGCGCGTTCTCACATGCTGCCGCGGCATCCGCCGCCGCAGAAGCAGCGCGCACGCTCGCGCTCGTCTACGCTGCGCCCGCCGGTAGCGAAGTGACCATCACCATCGACAGCCGCCCCGCAGCCCACGCCACCCTCGCCGCTGCGCCCACCGGCCAGCCCGACCCCGCCATGGTCCTGACCCACCTCGAGCGCCACGGAAAACTCGCCGGACACCATGGACGTCGCCTCGCCTACGCACTGACCACCGCCACCACAGCAGGAGCCGACCCCACCGCAGCCCTCTACTACGCCCACGCCATTGTCAGCGCCGCCTACCGCCGCAGCTTCCGCACCGCCGGAGCCGTCATCACCTCCGCCGCCGAAACCCTGCCCGAGCACGAGTTGTTCGAGCACCTGCTCACCATCGGCTACGCGCAACGCGCCGCAACCCGCCGACTCGACCGCGTTCGAGCCCGCATCGGCGCCGCACCGACCGTCGGAACCGCCGAGTAGACATAGGGGAGGGGGAGGGGACTCCGGAGCCGAGCCTGCCTCACGACCCGACCGTCCGACCACCACAGGAGGCCACCATGACCGGCAGCACCGACGACACCCACCCTCGACCTTCACTCCGAGAACGGCTCGAGCCATTCGGTGAGGACGCAGCGCGAGAGACCGTCGCACAACATGTCCGCGCCGCCTGCGCAATGGCAGGGGACTTCGGAGGCGAAGATCCCCGCACGATCATCGACCGACTCGAGGCCGGCCAGACCCGCGAGGACATCCTCAACGCCTACCGCCGCACAGACCGAGGCGAGGAGTGACCACAGCATCACCCTCGGTCGAGGGCTACATCCCCGGAACGGACACGCGAGTCAACCTGCTCGGCATCACCGACGCGCAAGAACTCGCCGAAGTCGAGAAGCAACTGTTCACCCAGGCGATATGGCAGTTCGCCACCGTCCCGTCCCCGGAAGAGTTCACCGGAGACTTCCTGCGGGAGATACACCGTCGAGGATTCGACGGACTGTACTCGTGGGCTGGTCAATACAAGACCGTGCCCACCAGCCAGGGAAACCTGCCGATCACCCACTCGAGCCCCGAGGACACCGCCGCCGACGTCAACGACCTGTTCGCCGACCTCGCCGCCGAGAACAACCTTGCCGGACTCGACCAGGGTCCCTTCGTCACCCGACTGGCCGACTACTGGGCGCGGATGACAGAGATCCACCCCTTCGCCGACGGAAATTCACGATCGCAGTACGAGCTGTTTCGACGCATCGCAGAAAACGCCGGATGGGAAATCGACACTGCGCGTATCGACTTGGCCGCTCTATCCGCATCCCGTTACGTCACCGCCGAAAGCGGAGACCCCCGACTGCTCGCCGATGTACTTGCCCCGGCCGTCGTGCCTGCGGACGGGTACACACCGACCCCACCCGAGCCCGGCCGCCCTGTTCTGTCCCTGACCAGCCATCTGGCGATCATGCGGGACTACGACCGCGACCGCAGTGGCCCCTACACCGCACCAGAGACTTTCAGAGAGGTACCCCGGATGAGAGAACGACCACTACGCGGAGTCCAGCTCGACAACGCGCACGCCCTGGTGCGCCTCGGATTGACCCTCGCAGAACGAACCAACTACGGCGACGCCCACGCCGCCGCCGTGCACCGCATCCTCGAGGGCACCTCCACCTTCGCCGCAGAACGCGCCGCCGCCGGCCTACCCGAGCCGAACGACCGCTACAAGGACCTGTTCGACCCACTCGCAGGCAAGACCACCATGCGTTACGACACCGGAGCCGTGGTCAACGCATTCGACGAACGCGACCCCGCCCGCCTGCACGAGCTCGTCACCTGGGAGCTGGCGCTGCGAACCGCCGACTACCTCGCCCACCGCGAGATCCTCGGCGACGGAAGCGAACTGCACGCCAGCGTCGTGCACCGTGAACTGCACACCGACTTCATGCCGATCATCAGCGACACCGCCGCCTACACCGAACCGAAGATCCCGGCGGCCGACGCACAGACGATCGCCGACCCGCGCCAGCTCGGCCGCCACATCGCCGCCATCCAGGAAGAAACCGAAGGCATCCAATCCGTCGCCGTACTGCTCGTCGCAGACCAGCTCGCCCACCGCATCCCCGACCGCACGATCGACTGGCGCGTGATCGACCCCGAAGCACTCCGCGCCGCCACCCACGCCGCGAACTTCCACGACAACCCACCCGATGACGCCGACCCGGACCTCGCACTCGAAGACGCCATGCGGACCGTCGGCCGCGAAGCGTTCGCCGCCGAACTCGAGCGCGCCGTCACCACCGAACTCCCGACCGTCGTCCCCGGCCCCGGAGATCTCGACCCGAACCTCCGGTATGAGCGGCACTGGGAGGAGTTGGCCGAATACCGCAGCCCCAAACTCCAGGAGGGCACTCTCGACCAGGACGACCTACTCGCGCCGGTCACCGCCCCCAACCTTGCTCCAGACGGGCCGGAGCGATGGACCCCTGCAGACTTCAGCCCCGAACCCGAGCACGACCAGATCACCACCCACAACAACTGGTCAGGTCAGGACGAACTCGAACAACACCAGGAAACACTGCACCGCGACACCGGCATTCGGAACGAACGCGCGGCCTCGGTCGAGTCCCAATCACCCTCGGCCGCACCGACGCAACTGCACCGACCCGTCCAACCAGACGGGCGACCGCCGTCAACCCACGACCACCACGGTCCGGCCCAAGAACGACACTTCGGCCACGAACTCTGACCCGACCGAAAGGATCGACGATGCTCGAACGCTTCCGACCGCGCCGCCGCCTCAACCGGAACAAGTCGGATCCCGCAGCCGCCGGGGCGGCCTGGTCCGAGGCTGACGCCCGCTATTCCGAGGAAGTCACCGCCGCCTGGCAGGCTCTCGACGACGAGGCCAAGAAAGACCTCCTCGCCGCAGCCAAAGAACTCAAACAGGCTTACGAGCAATACGGAATCACCACCGTGTTCCATTGCTACCGCAGCGGACCGCCCAGGAGCGGACCTCTGCGGACGGCTGCTGACATCCGCGCCGAAGCCGAAAGTATCCGCGCCTCTGTGACCAGTGCAAGTCCCGACATCTGAATCCCACCCAGGACGATCGAACTCCTGCTGGCCAGCCGACGTGGAAGGCCTCATTACCAGGAACCTCAACGAGGCTGGGTCGCCGAGTCCGTCACCCTCGAAGAGGACGGAACCTTGGTGCGGGACGCCGGAGTCGAGCGCCTGACCTTCGTCGCCCGGGCGGCATCGACGGGATGTACGTCCAGGTGCTCACCGGCCCCGCCCTGACCGCAGAAGGGGACTGGCCGATCAGCCTCGAATGTCCCCGCGAGACCGCCCGAACCATCTGGCAACTGGTCGGTCTGTTCACCATCTGAGAAAGGTTCGGACCGGGGCGCAGCAACCGCCCAGTTCGAACCCCCAGCCTATTGCCAGACGACGCACCAGCTCACACCGGAGTTGCTCGGAGGACACAACCCAGAAGCAGCGGCTCCGCAGCACGGACCTCCACACCACGAACATGGTTGCGCCGCCCCCACCGTGACACCGCGATCGCCCAGAACATGTCGGGCCGCTGTGGTTAGCTACGAATCAGAGCCGCGTTGCACGGCTTGACTCCGACGCCACCCGACAGGTGCCCACATCATCACGGCGGTGGCGATCGAGGACAAGGTCCCCCGGATCTGCAACACCAACTCACCCGTCACGACCAGCGGCGATGGATGTGGGACGTCGCCCTGCTACGTGAACGGAGCACACGCGCATGACCAAAAACTCCGCCCGGAAGAAAGCCGCCCGCGCATACCAACAGCAGCATCCCGGAGCCTCGCTAACGGAAGCGCTGCGCGCCGTCACCACCGGCAAAAAGAAGGAATCCCGGATGAACACGACCCCCACCAGCACGCAGCCGGTGCCCCGCCAGTCCACCAACGGTATCGACCCACAGACCAGGTCCGCGGCGATCACCGCCCTGACTGCGATCGCACGCAGTACCCACCCCGGCGGTTCCCCAGTGGACTTCGCCGATGCGATGGCCGACATCGTCACCACAGTCGCCGCCAACGTCGGCTCACTCGAGCAGCTGCTTCTCGGCCGGCCCACATCCTGGGAAGCGGACCTCGTCGCCCGGCTCGTCGAAGGAACCGCACCGGAGGACGAACTCCCGTTCCGGCGCACCGATCCTATCGAACTGTTGCTCAATATCGACGACTACTGGCTCGCCTCCGGCCTCGACGACGTGTACACCGAGGACCGCGACGAAATCGACCGGGACCGTGCCGGCCATGCGGAAGGCAGCAGCGAGGACGAGGCGCTCGACGACGAAGTCGTAGCCATCGACGATCTGGAAGAAGAAGATCGCGCCGCGTACATCGCTGCCTGGACTGAACAGGCACGCATCGCAGCCGTAGAACTCGGCGTCACCACGCCGGTGACCGTGACTGTCCTGACCTGGGCGACGGAGAAGGAGTACCCCGTCGACAGGCCCGGCCTCGAAGAGAGCATCGAGCGACTCGCTGCACAGCGGACGCTGCATCCGACCAACCCTGAACTCACGGACCTGGTCGGAACCATGAGTGCCCCGTCTGAAGATCTCGCTGCACGTATCCGAGCAGCCGGACACAGCTACCGCGCCCGCGTGGCGGCCGCCGAGTCGTAGCCTCCCCACAGTTGGCGCACCCAGTCGGAGCAGTGGTCGACCGACCAGATCAAGGACACCTGATCGTCTATGACGCTCGACGCGCAGATCCCGCATGAGGCCGGCTTCCAACACATCCCTACGGGGGTTCTTCGGTGAATGTGTACAGCCCACCCGTCGCGCCGCCGAACAGTATGCGATCGACAAGCTGGTAGGGCTGGGAGAGGACCGTTCGAGACCGAGCAGGGCCGTGCGGTTCGTGGGCTACACCGCGGCCTGTGCCCGCGGTGCGGATCTATCCGGTCGGCACGGCCTCGTTCACTTCCTGAGGTGCACAGGACGGATGAGTCCAACGTGATCGGATACCGAACTGAACGGAAAAATAAGGAATCCAGAACTTTTGGTGTTCATCGGGTCACTGTTGGCGCTCGTTGTGAATGGCCAGCAGAACAAACTTGTCTCGCATGACGCGGAATGCGCCCTCGACGTCGTCGGCGATGAGCAGTTCTCGTTCGTGAGCGTGCAGGACCGCGACGGCTGCAACAAGTTCGTTGTCGCTCATGGCTTCCGCTGCGGCTGCGACGATGCTGTCTTCGAGGTTCACGCGCCGACAGTAACCACAGGACCGAGCCACACGGAGTGGGCGACGGCCGCCGGAGAGCTGGGAGCGTCCGCCACAAGGACCGGTTTCTAGGCCTCGACCTGGCCGTGGTCGTCATCTCGTGGCCACTGGACTCCCTGCCATGCCGGGCCGACATGTGGTGGCCGGTAGATGGTGGCCGAGCACCGTCTGCACTGGAAGGTCCGGTGTCCGTGACTTCCCGCCGAGGTCGTCGAGGTCGCGCACGTACAGGGGACCCACCCCACCAAGATCAAGTTCGGTCCGAGCTCATGGCCGTTCGGGCAGGCATCAGGGGCCGGTTCCCGGTGGAGCGCCATCGTTTCATTTTCGCACACACATTCGATATCGTGGTCCTGCGGTAGCTGCGGCGGAGCCCCGGACACGGGTGCTCGGGAAGCGTCGCAGCTGCCGCGATTTCCTGGGTGGGTGGCCCGCCGAAACGAAGGGAGAGTCCACTCATGCTCAGCGATTCAACTTCGGTCGCCCAACGTGGGGAAACATCCCTTACCGAGAGTGCGTGAGGTTGCAGTGAAGCGTGGGGATCGTGTTCGCATCCGTCCGGCCGGTGCGTCGGTGTTCTCGATTGTCGACGTGGACGATGAGGGCCGGTGTGTCCTCGAGTCGGTCGATGGAATCCCGGCCGGGTATCGGTTTCCGATGCGGGAAGAAGACCTGATTCCGGAATAGCACGTCGCAGAGTGCACTCCTTCGCGTGCGTTCCGCTCCGCCGTCGGCGAACCAGCAGTTCAGAGCGCGCCGGCTCTCGATAGGTAACGATCGGATATTGTCAGGCCGACAACCCGGCTGAGAGCGTGGTTCTTGCCGCAGCAATCTCGCTGTAGTGGGAGCCCGAATTCCCCAGTCGAGGTGCCCTGCCGAACCCCCCCCGCGGCAGGGCGCTTTCATACCTTTCCGCTCGTCGAGGGCGGCGGTTGATCTATCTACTATCTCAGTGGATACTAGACAGTGCCCACGGCACAGCGTTCGTGGGAAGTGGACCCGGGAGCTCACTGGACGGTGAGTCGCCCGGGTTTTGCGCATTCAGAAGCCGGATCACAACACCCGGATCACGACACGGTGTGGACCTCGAGTGTGTCGGCGACAGCTTTACGGTGGTGTCCACCTTTGCCCCATGCCCAGGCGAGCACGTCGGGCACCCACAGCATCGGTTCGCTGGTAGGGGAGGTATGCCGATACGCGAAGCCGGATCCCGGTGAGGTGGCCAACGCTGTTCGGATCACTTCGCGATCGCGACGGTCCTGATCGCAGGATTCGAGCCAGAGCTGGCGGACGTGGAGGGTGTCGAGGTCGGTGGCCATCGCCGCCAAAGCCCGGTCGCGGGCGTGGCGTTCGGACCGGCCGCCGAGGTCGACAACATACAGATGTGCCTGCAGGTCCAGCGCCACCACTCCACGAATGATCTGGGACGCGCGACGACTGTCATGGGACATGTGGATCCGCGCCGATCGCGGAGCGCGCAGCGACTTGAGCGTCTTGCGGGCCGAGTCCAGGTCCGACGGCGCGATGGTGACCGCACAGACCAGATAGTCGCCGCGGCGCGACTCGTCGGCGAACGCGTGCATCAGCTCGTCCAGCTCCCTCGGTGTTCGATGATCAGGAAGCTAAACGATGCCACGACCCGGTCTTCTCGCCGAAGCCGGTCTGCAGTCGGGCCGAGGGCGCACACGAGCGGATGGGCGGCTCGCGGCGCCGCGAGCGCCGGACGGTTGGCGTAGCGGCAGCATCTCGAGAAGTGCTTGAACAAACTCAGAGATCGAACAGCGAGAACTGGTCCTTCTGTGCTCGAGACTCGGTGTCGGCGAGATACCGGTCGGCCATCGCTCGGGCGACGATTTCGTCGCAGCCGAGTTCGGCGGCGACCTCACTCCAGTCATGTCCGTTGCGCTGGAGTTGCCACGCCAGCTGGTGCAGTTGTTCGTCCATGTCCATCAGCGCCGCTCCCGCGGTCGTGTCGGACGGGCCTCGTCCGACGATGCAGGTTCGCCTGAACGATAACCGGGGCGATACCACCATGTGGGAGACACGCCGCCCCCCCGCACCGCACCGGCCACGAAACGCGAGAGAAGAGGTAAACCCGCCCCCAGAGGGACGGGCAGTGTGCCTCTCATGATGCCACCCTCGCACAGCAGGCAGGGATCAGAGCCTCTCGCTGTCGTCTCGGGCACCGGCCGGTCGGACCGGTCCCCGAGGGGCAGCGCCGGTCAGGGACCGGTGGGCAATGCGCGTCGGGACCGGGCGGCGACCACCCGATCGGCGACCCGGCCCGCGTCGCGACCGACACCGCGCAACGACGCCGACGACAGACTGCGCTGCCATTCGAGACCGACATACCCCAGCCCCGGGGGAGTGGTGGAGAGGCCCTGCCGGCGCCGGGGCCGGCCCGTCTCGTCGAGGGCGCCGAGACCCGTCAAATAGGGCAGGTGCGGGCGATAACCGGTGCCCAACAGCACCGTGTCAGCGGTGGTGGTGGTGCCGTCGGGCCAGGTGACACGGTCGCCGTCGAGACCGGTGAACAACGGCCGCGGCTGCGGGTTGCCGCTCGCCAGGGCGCGGCGGTAACGGCCGGTGTCGAGAACCTGCTGGGTCGGCGGGGTGCGCAGCAGTGGCCCGAGAGGAGCGCGATCGAATCCGGTGACCGTCAACCAATAATGCACATCACGGCCGAACGGGCGCTGCGGCAGGAACTTCGGCGGTCGGCGACTGGCCAGAGTCACAGTAGCGACCTCGGCGAGTTCGGTGGCGATCTGCACTGCGGAGTTACCGGCACCGACCACGATGATGTTCTGACCGGCCAGCGCAGCAGGCTCGCGGTAGTCGCTGGTGTGCAGCACCGTGCCGCCGAAGGTGTCCAGACCCGGCAGTGGTGGGATATTCGGGGACCCGAAGTAGCCGGTGGCCGCGATCAGGATCGGCGCGGTGACACTATCGCCAGCGGCGGTGTGGGCGGTGTAGACGCCCCGCTCGCAGGTGACGGTCTCGACGCGGGAACCGGTCACGATGTCGACGTCGAGTCCGGCGGCGTAGCGGCGCAGATAGTCGATCACCTCGTCGCGCCGCGGATAGCGGTCCGGATCGCCGGGAAACGCCACGCCCGGTAGGGCGCTGTATTTCGCCGGGGAGAACAGGGTCAGGCTGTCGTAGTAGTGCGGCCACGCCCCGACCGGCTCGTCGCCGGCTTCGAGCAGTCCGGTGCGCAGGCCTCGAGCAGACAGGGCGTGGGCGGCGGCGAGGCCGGACTGGCCACCGCCGACGACGAGAGCGTCATAGTCGGTCATGGTTTTCCTTCGAGGGTGTCGGTGGTGGTCAGGCGCGGCACGGACGCGACCGCGAGGAGCGCGGCGATCACGGCAACGACTGCGAGGACGAGGTAAGCGGTGGCGTAGCTGCCGGTCGCCGACGCCAGGGCGGTTCCCGCCCACGGCGCCAACGCCATCACCACCACGATCGGGGCGGACATCAGCCCCCCGAGCCGGCCGTAGTGGGTCGAGCCCCACCGGTCGGTGATGGCGGTGGCCTGGATCAAGGTGAACAATCCGCGCACCAGTCCCGCGCCGATCGCCGCGCCGATCAACGCAGCGGCCGTGGTCACCACCCCGAGCAGTGCGGTGGTTGCCGCGGTGCCGGCCAGGATCACCACGATGCGGCTGCGGACGCTGGTGCGGGCCACCAGGGTCAGGTAGCCGAGACGACCGAGCACCTGTCCGGCGCCGCCGAGCCCGAGCGTCCACGCCGCCACCGACGGGGTGAAGCCCTGTTCGAGCAGCAACGGCACCAGGTTGAAGACCCCGGCGAAGGCGGTGAACGCACCGAGAGCCAACGCGGCCACCAGTGCGAGGAACGCGGGGCTGCGGGCGATCTCCCGGTGACCGAGGGCCGCGCCGTTCGCCGGCAGGGTCGCGGTAGGCCAGGATCCGCGCAGTCCCCACCAGTGCCCGGGGATGGTGATCGCGGCGAGGATCGCCGCGAGAATCAGGTAGGTGGTGCGCCAGTCCGACTGCTGATCCACGACCGAGGTCAACGGGGCGAAGATGGTGCTGGCCAACCCCGCGGCGAGGGTCAGGATCATCAGGGCGTGGACGGAGCGTTCGCCGTACCAGCGGGTCAGCGCTGCGAACGCCGGTGGGTAGAGCACCGCGCCCATCGCGGTGCCGGCCAGCAGCCACCCGGCGTAGAACACCGACAGCGTGGGGGCGAGCGCGATCAGGACCAGCGCGGGGACCGCGAGGACCGAGCCGGCGGTCATGATCGTGCGCGGTCCGACCCGGTCGAGGATGCGCCCGACCGGGATACCCGCGAGCGCGGTGGCGAGCTGCCCGAGCGAGAACGCCGCGGTGATCGACGTGGGCGACCAGCCGGTCTCGGCAGAGATCGAGACCGACAGGACCGGGAACGCGTAGTACAGGATGCCCCAGCTGGTGATCTCGGTCAGGCACAGCACCGCCAGCACCCGCCGCAACCCGGCGCCGGTGAGAGCGCCGGGCTGCGGGCGGGTCGACGTGTCGGTCACCGGCGTTATCCGCCGGTGCGGGAGAGGGTGACCAACTGCGGCTCGGGCGCACCGCAGCACCCACCGACCGCGGCCTCGGTGGCGGTGTCGGCGGCCGGGTCGTCGAACACTCCGGCGCCGCCGCACACCCCGGTCTCGGGCAGGGTCAGCTCGACGCGGGCGGCGGCATCGTGGTCGCCGGCCAGGGCGGCGGCGATGCTGCGGACCTGCTCGTAGCCGGTCATCGCCAGGAACGTCGGGGCCCGCCCGTAGCTCTTCATCCCGACCACATAGAAGCCGGGTTCGGGGTGGGTGAGCTCGGCGGCCCCGTGCGGGTAGACGGTGCCACAGGAGTGCACGTTCGGGTCGATCAGCGGGGCGAGTGCGGTCGGGGCCTGCAGCACCGGGTCGAGGTCGAGACGGATTTCCGAGAGCCACGACAGGTCCGGCCGGAAGCCGGTGGAGGCGATGATCTCGTCGACTGCCTCGATGCGGGCGCCGGTATCGGACACCATGACGACCTGACCGTCGGTGGCGGGTTCGACGGTGGCGGTGCGGAACCCGGTGACCACGGTGAGCAGCCCGTCGTCGACGGCTTTCTTGGCGCGCAGTCCGAGGGCGCCGCGGGCGGGCAGTTGGTCGTCCTGGCCGCCGCCGAACGCGGCGCCGATCTCGCCGCGGCGGACCGCCCAGGTCAGGCGGGTGCCGGGGGCGGTGCGGGCGAGCTCGGCCAGCGCCACGATGGCGTTGAGTGCCGAGTGGCCGCTGCCGGCGATGACGGTGCGCCGGCCGGCGTAGCGGGTGCGCACCGCATCGTCACCCAGGTCGGGCACGCGGTAGGTGATCTTCTCGGCCGCGGCGCGTTCCCCGAGAGCGGGCAGGCCTTCGCCGCCGAGCGGGTTGGGGGTACTCCAGGTGCCGGAGGCGTCGAGGACGGCGCGGGCGAGCAGGCGGGTTTCGGTGCCGTCGCGGTGGCGGATGTGCACCGATAGTGGTTCGGTGTCGCGGCCGGCGTCGACGATGCGGTCGCGGCCGCGGCGGGCGATGCCGACGACCTCGTGATCGAGGCGGACTGCGTCGCCGAGGGCATCCGCCAGTGGGGTCAGGTACCGGGCGGTCCAGTCCTGGCCGGTGGGGTAGGCGTCGTCGTCGGGGGCGGTCCAGCCGGTGGTGTCGAGGAGGCGGCGGGCGGCGGGGTCGATCAGTTCGGCCCAGCGGGAGAAGGTGCGGACGCTGTGCCATTGTGCGATGGCGGCTCCGGCGGCGTCGCCGCGTTCGAGTACCAGCGGTTCGAGGCCGCGTTCGCGTAGGTGGGCGGCGGCGGCCAGGCCGATCGGTCCGGCTCCGATGACGACGACGGGCAACTCGCTCATGACAGATCCTTTCATCGATGGGTATCGATCTAAGCTGCTGTCAGAGTATCGATGGTCGTCGATGTATGCAACCATCGATGCCGATCGATATAGTGGGGGTATGACAGCACTCGGCCTACCGCTCACGGCGCCCCCCGGCGCGGAGGTGGACCTCGACGCCCTGAGCCCGCAGGACGCGGCCACCTACGCCGGATGGTTCGCCTGCCTGGCCGAACCGACCCGGGTGCGGCTGCTGCACCATGTCGCCGCCCATCCGTCGGGCATTACCGTCGGCGAGCTCGCCGATAGGCTTGGGATCGGCCAGCCCACCATCTCCCATCACGTCCGCAAACTCGCCGATGTCGGCTTCGTCACCACCGGCAAACAGGGCACCAGCACCGTGGTGCGGGTCAACCCGAGTTGCTGCAGCGGCCTGCCGAGTGCCGCCGATGCGGTCATGGGGGTGCTCGCTGCCCGCCCGTGCTGTCCCGAGGACGTCCCCGCGGACGTCACGGTGCGCCCACTCGCAGGCGGTGACTGGGAGGCGGTGCGCCGCATCTACGCCGACGGCATCGCCACCGGCGCCGCGACGTTCACCACCGAGGTCCCCAGCCGCGACCATCTCGAGAGCCAGTGGTTGCCCGAGCATCGTTGGGTCGCCGAGATCGACGGACAGGTGGTGGGCTGGGCAGCCTTGAGCTCGGTGTCGAGCCGCGAGTGCTATCGGGGGGTGGCCGAAAATTCGGTGTATGTCGGCGACGGGATGCGCGGGCGCGGCGTCGGCAAGGCGCTGTTGCGCACTCAGGTCATCGCCGCCGATCAGGGCGGATTGTGGACGCTGCAGACCTCGATCTTCCCGGAGAACCGGGCCAGCCTGGCGCTGCATCATTCGGCGGGTTTCCGCACCGTGGGGGTGCGCGAACGCATCGGCCGGCTCGCCGGCATCTGGCGCGACACGGTGCTGCTCGAACGCCGCTCCGAGGCCGTTCCCGCCGCCGAGAACGAGTGACAGCGACGCGGGTGGAGATGGACATCGAACTGCTGTACTTCGACGGCTGCCCGAACTGGGAGCCGGCCCGAGACCGCCTCGCCGAGGCCCTGGCCGCGACCGGCAACGCCGGTACCCCGATCCGGCTGCGCCGTATCGAGACCCCGGAGGCCGCCGACCGCGCAGCATTCCCAGGCTCCCCGACCATCCGCATCGACGGGATCGACCCGTTCGCTCCACCCGAGGGCGTCGGGTTGACCTGCCGCGTCTACCGCACCGCCACCGGACTCGGGGGCGCCCCGAGTACCGCCGATCTGATCCTCGCGTTGCGGCAGGCCGAAGACCAGTAGAGATCCGGCGTCGACCGTGTGAGCGGTGCGCCGCCGAAGGGCTCCCGGGAAGCATCGAACCGGGCGATGATCAGGTCATCGAGAGTGCCAGGACACTCAGGCGCGGGCGACGTCGGGAACGAGCTCGGCGATCAGCGCCTCGACCTTGACTTTGATCTCGTCGCGGATCGGACGCACCGCCTCCACTCCTTGCCCGGCCGGATCCTCGAGCACCCAATCGCGATAGGACTTGCCCGGGAACACCGGGCAGGTGTCGCCGCACCCCATAGTGATCACCACATCGGAGGCCTGCACCGCATCGACGGTGAGGATCTTCGGGTTCTGCGCGGAGATGTCGATACCCACCTCGGCCATCGCCGCGACAGCGGCGGGATTCACCGCATCTGCGGGGGCGGAGCCAGCGGAGCGAACCTCGACCCGGTCGCCGGCCAGCGCGGTGAGGAACCCCGCGGCCATCTGGGAACGGCCGGCGTTGTGCACACACACGAACAACACCGAGGGTGTGCGGTCGGTGGAGGAATCTGCGGTCATGGAAGTGCAACGTCCTTTCGAAAGAGGGATTCGGGCTGAGACGGTGATTCAGGCAGAGACGGTGTCGAATTCGGCCAGCAAAGCCCGCACTCGGGTGTCGATGTCGTCGCGGATCGCCCGCACCGTCTCGAGTGACTCGTCGTCCGGATCGATCAACGACCAGTCGAGGTAGCGCTTACCCGGATACACCGCGCACGCATCACCGCACCCCATGGTGACCACCACGTCCGCGGCCGCCACCACATCGTCAGTGAGCGGTTTGGGGTATTCGGCGCCGAGATCGAGCCCGACCTCGGCCATCACCTCGACGACAACGGGATGGATCGACGAGGCAGGGGCCGATCCGGCGGAGCGCACGTGCACCCGCCCACCGCCGTGATGAGCCAGCAATGCCGCGGCCATCTGCGAACGGCCACTGTTCTGCACGCACACGAACAGCACCTCCGGCACATCCTTCGGCACGGCCCCTTCGGCCTGCGCCAGAGCAGTGAGACGTTCGCCCGCGAAGCGGGTGGCCAGCGAGGGCAGATGCGTGTGGATCTTCGCGGTGCGGCGCAGCGCCGCATACGACTCGAACACCATCCGCTCGACCGTTTGAGGGGAAAACATCCCGGCGTACTTCTCCGCGAGATGTTCGGCAGCGCGGTGCAGCACCGCCTGAGGCATCAGTAGTTCCGGCTGGGCAGCGTGCTGGGACATCATCGACTCCTGAGGTGGTCGGTCCTTACGACACAGCGGGGGCGGGCGAGCGGGTGAAGCGTTTCCGCAGTGCGAGCGAGACGTAGATGAGAGCAACCAGGACGGGCACCTCGATGAGCGGACCGACCACCCCCGCCAAAGCCTGGCCGGAGGTGACACCGAAGGTGCCGATCGCGACGGCGATCGCGAGCTCGAAGTTGTTTCCGGCGGCGGTGAACGCCAGTGTGGTGGTGCGCTCGTAACCGAGCCCGACCGCCGCCCCGAACAGGAACCCGCCACCCCACATGAGGATGAAGTACGCGAGCAGCGGCAGAGCGATCCGCACCACGTCCCAGGGCTGCGAGGTGATCTGCTCGCCCTGCAGGGCGAACAGGATCACGATCGTGAACAACAGCCCGTAGAGCGCCCACGGGCCGATCTTCGGCAGGAACGTGTCCTCGTACCACTCGCGGCCCTTGGCTTTTTCGCCGAAGTGGCGGGTCAAGAAACCGGCGACGAGGGGGATACCGAGGAAGATCAGCACCGACTTGGCGATCTGCCACGGCGAGACATCGAGGGTGGTCTGTTCGAGCCCGAGCCAGCCGGGCAGGACCGACAGATAGAACCAGCCGAGCACCGCGAACATGATCACCTGAAAAACCGAGTTGATCGCGACCAGTACGGCGGCGGCTTCACGGTCGCCGCACGCGAGGTCGTTCCAGATGATGACCATCGCGATGCAGCGAGCCAGGCCGACGATGATCAGTCCGGTGCGATACTCGGGCAGATCCGGGAGCAGCAGCCAGGCGAGGGCGAACATCAATGCCGGGCCGAGCACCCAGTTGAGGATCAGCGAGGAGATCAACAGCTTGCGATCGCCGGTGACGGTGTCGAGGCGGTCGTAGCGCACCTTCGCGAGCACCGGGTACATCATGATCAACAGACCGAGCGCGATCGGCAGAGAGATGTTGTCGATCTCGATGACGCTCAACGCGTCGCCGAGCCCGGGGATCAGTCGGCCGAGCAGCAGGCCGGCGACCATGGCGATGCCGATCCACACGGCCAGGAACCGGTCGAGGACCGACATCTTGCCGGCGACGGACCGGTTGTCGGTGGCGGTGGTCACGAGGCGGTCTCCTGAAGAGGTTCGGTCGGGGCGCAGGTGCAGGCCGATCCGGGCAGGACCCCGGATTCGGTGGCGAGCACCGCGGACAGTTGTTCCAGCGCTGCAGGGAGCAGCCGGTAGTACACCCAGGTGCCCCGGCGCTCGCAGTCGAGCAGTCCGGCTTCGCGCAACACCTTGAGGTGGTGCGAGATGGTCGGTTGCGACAGGTCGAACGCGGGGCTGATGTCGCACACACAGCTCTCCCCACCCTGATGGCTGGCGATCATGCTGAGCATGCGCAGACGCACCGGATCACCGAGGGCCTTGAACATGCGGGCCAGGTCGGTGGCCCAATCCGAGGTCAGGGGCTCACGGGCGAGCGGCGGGCAGCACGGCTCGGCCTCACTCGACAACTGATTCGACATGCGTTTATATTGACTGTCATCAATCCAGTAGTCAATCCGAGAACCTCGGGAAGGACCACTCTCGTGCCCACTGCTTCGGTGCTGTTCGTGTGCGTGAAGAACGGCGGAAAATCCCAGATGGCTGCCGCCCTCATGCGTAAGACCACAGGCGACCGGATCGCTGTCCATTCCGCCGGCACCACGCCCGGATCGTCGCTGAACGCACTGTCGATGCAGGTCCTCGGCGAGGTCGACGCCCCCACCGCAGGTGAGTATCCCAAGCCGATCGATCCGCAACTCCTCACCGAAGTCGACCTAGTGGTCACCCTCGGCGGCGAAGCCCACGTCGATGCGCCCGCCGGGGCGGTCGTCGAAAACTGGGACACCGATGAGCCGTCCGAACGCGGCATCGACGGCATCGAGCGCATGCGCCTGGTCCGCGACGACATCGCCACCCGGGTCGGCGAGCTCGCCGCCCGACTGCTCGCCGCCACCGACGCCCGATAACGCCCGTCACCAGCGGCATCGCCCGCTTTCCACTACGGCAAGTTCATTACGGCAAGTTCGCACAGATTATTGAGGAGCATCACCAGCATGAGCACCATCGCAGTCTTCGAACCGGCCCTGTGCTGCAACACCGGCGTGTGCGGCGAGGACCTCGACCAGAACCTGGTCGCCTTCACCGCCGACATGGCCGCGCTGACCGAGCAGGGCGCCGCCATCACCCGCCACAACCTGGCCAACGACCCGCTCGCGTTCGCCCACAACGACACGGTCAAGAAATTCCTCGAACTCGCCGGATCCGACGGGCTGCCGCTCGTGCTCGTCGACGACGTCACCGTGGCTACCGGGCGCTACCCGACCCGCACCGAGCTCGCCACCTGGGCCGGCCTCGAGGTGCCCGCCGCGCCGCCGTCCGGCGTGACCATGCTCGGGCTCGCCGACGACAACGACTCCTGCTGCACCCCGGGCGAGTCCACCTGCTGCTGACCACCCAACCCCGCACCCTGCCCGCCGACACCCGTCCGACGAGGAGTACCCCGCTTTCATGACTGCCGCCGACCCGACGTTCCTGACCGACCCGCCCCGGTTCGTGTTCTTCACCGGCAAAGGCGGAGTCGGCAAGACCTCCATCGCGAGCGCATCGGCGCTGCGCCTCGTCCGGGCCGGCAAGAAAGTGCTGCTCGTCTCGACCGACCCCGCGTCGAACGTCGGGCAGGTCTTCGGTCTGAGCATCGGCAACACGATCACCGAGGTCCCCGCGGTGCCGGGACTCTCCGCGCTCGAGATCGACCCCGAGCAGGCCGCCGCCGCCTACCGCGAACGCATCGTCGGCCCCGTCCGCGGACTGCTACCGGATGCGGAAATCGCCTCGATCACCGAACAGCTGTCCGGCTCGTGCACCACCGAAGTCGCGTCGTTCGACGAATTCACCTCGCTGCTCACCGATCCCGACGACCAGGTCGCCGGGTTCGATCACGTGCTGTTCGACACCGCCCCCACCGGCCACACCATCCGACTGCTGCAACTACCCGGCAACTGGACCGAATTCCTCGACCACGGCAAAGGCGACGCGTCCTGTCTCGGACCGCTCGCCGGGCTCGACAAGCAGAAAGCCATGTACGCCGGCGCGGTCGAGGCCTTATCGGATCCTGAACGTACCCGCCTGGTGCTGGTCGCTCGCGCAAACCGCGTCGCCCTGGCCGAGATCGCCCGCACCCACGACGAACTCGCCGCGATCGGCATGACCAGACAGCATGTGGTCATCAACGGCGTACTGCCTGCCCCGGCTGAGGACACCGACCCGCTGGCTACCGCCGTGTACCAGCATGAACAGGCCGCACTGGCGGGTCGCGGCGCCGCGATCGCCGCGCTGCCCACCGATCTGGTGGAACTCAAGCCGGTCAACATGGTCGGCCTCGACGCTTTGAGCACCCTGTTCGACACCACCACCACGGCAATGACCACCGGGACCGATCCGGGGCTTGCCGCGGTCGCCGACGCCCCGTTAGCGGATCTGGTCGATGCGATCGAGGCCGACGGGCCCGGACTGGTGATGTGCATGGGCAAAGGCGGGGTCGGCAAAACCACTGTTGCCGCCGCGATCGCGGTGGCCCTGGCCTGCCGTGGCCACGATGTGCATCTGACCACCACCGACCCCGCCGCGCATCTGACCGAGACTCTCGCCGGGGAACTCGACCACCTCGAGGTGTCCCGCATCGACCCGCATGAAGCGAGCGAGACCTACCGCGACCAGGTGCTGGCTACCAAGGGCGCCGGACTCGATGAGGCCGGCCGCGCCACTCTCGCCGAGGACCTGCTCTCCCCGTGCACCGAGGAGGTCGCGGTGTTCCAGGCCTTTTCGAAGGTGATTCACGAATCACGCCGCAAGTTCGTCGTCGTCGATACCGCCCCCACCGGGCATACCCTGCTGTTGCTCGACGCGACCGGTTCGTATCACCGGGAGATCGCCCGGCAGATGGGCGATGGCGGGCGCTTCATCACACCGCTGATGCGGCTGCAGGACCCGGCGCAGACCAAGATTGTGCTGGTCACTCTTGCCGAGACCACCCCGGTGCTCGAGGCGGCCGGTTTGCAGGATGATTTGCGGCGCGCCGGTATCGCACCGTGGGCGTGGGTGGTCAACAATTCCCTGGCCGCGGCGGCGCCCACCGCGCCGCTGCTGCGGTTGCGAGCGGTCACCGAATTCGAGCAGATCGACACGGTCCGGGACGAACTCGCGGATCGGTACGCGGTGATCGCGCTGGCCACTGCCGAGCCTGTCGGGATCGCCGCTTTGGAATCGCTCACCGTCTCGCAGGTGGAGCTGTCACCAGTGCAGTAGCCGCATTGGCCGAGTGAGCGTTCCTCTCTCGTACAACAAGAACGTGCACACCTCGACCGTGTGGACTGTGGTGGGGACGTGTTTCCGACGTGGCGATCACACCACCTCGGTGGTCTTCCGTGCGTCGGTTGACAACCGTCGCGTTTTTCCGCACAATCTCAAGTGGTCGTACTCGTGCGCCCAAAATCAAATCACCCCAGGGTCACCTGGGGTATTTTTATGCCCTGATCAGCGAAGAAGCCGTCAGTGTTCAGATCGCACTCTCCGTCACCTGACGCAGTGTCACACTTCTACCGGGCTCATTCGAGCCGACACGGCTCTTCTCGCCAGGTGAGGATGCACTCGTGACAGGTATCCGAGTACACGAACTAGCCAAAGAACTCGACGTTCCGAGCAAGGAACTACTTCATCGGCTCAAGGCACGAGGCGAATTCGTGAAGTCGGCATCGTCGATGCTGGACGCATCTCTCGCCCAGCAGGTGAGGGACTCCTTCACCCGGACGCTTGGGCGCCCGCTCACGACTCTGGACCCAATCACGGAGCCGCAGCCATCTGCGACTGCGCCCGCCCTGCCCCGACCGCGTCGCTTGACGTCCGCTGATGCACTTCCGCAACTCCTCACTGTCGAAGAAGCAGCGGAGGCCCTGAGGATACGACCGGCCACCATCCGCAAGTGGGCCTCGCGCGGATACCTACAGAGAATCGGCAGTCGTGGGCGAGCGGCGCTGTACGACCGAGACGAACTTTGGCAGGTCAAGCACCTGACCCGCAGCAGGACAAATAGGCCCCCTCTGTCGGGTCCGGTGCTGTACCTGCCGAAGAAGTACCACAACCGGTTGATCACTACTGCCGAAGCCGCCCGACTCCTCGACGTCGCCCCCTCCACTATTCGTAGCTGGGTGACGCGCGGGCACCTCACACCGGCAGGACGACACCGCGGCCATCTTTTCGCAGTCGGAGATGTGCTCGACACAGCCCAGAAGCACATCGACCGCAGCTGACCCCGCAGGAACTCCCGTAACACCCAGCGTGTCCGGCACCCGACTTCGCTTTGGCGAACGGAGCACCGGATTTCTCGGCGTCGCCGACGGCGCCCCCGAACTCCGCAGCGGAAACCTCCGCTGCGGTCAATGCCCAGGACTCTCTGGGCACCACCCCAGAAGCGGAGGTGGCGTCGATGCTCGCAACTGTCGCGGAACATCTGTTCGCTCCCGCTCTGCTCCTTGCACTCGGCCGCGGCCTGGTGTGGGTACTGCCCCTGGTGTCGGACAAAGCGAATGAACGCGCCGTCCGACTTGCCAAGGCGCAGCGCAAGCAGAGCAAGTAGCGAAAACGCACCCAAAACTTCTGGGGGAGAAGTCTGCCCAAAATTAGTCGCAAAACCCCAGGTCGTGACGCGTATGGCGCTCTCGCGGGCATTCCGAACTCCTCACCGAGCACGCCTTTTCAGCGTGCCGGGACCACTGGATCCGCCGCTCTCCGTGGAGGGCCGGCGGTGGTGCAGCGCAGCATATTCAGATGGCACGGGCGATGGTCTGCGCCAGGTCCTCAGGGATGGGCATCGGCGTCATGAGCCCGGCGCGGGTACGGCCGGTGTTGCCCTCGGGATAGCGGCCCAGCGCGGATCCGGGAGCGGCGACGATGATTCGCACCACCTGGCCGAGGGCCTCACGGCGGTCACGTTGGCGCAGAGCAAGGCCGAGCATGGCGATGTGGTTGCGGGTGTGCGGCCACGGATAGGGCTGGGACAGGATGTGCGCGCGCTCGAGGTGCGCCCACCGCTCGGTGTCCACGGACGTGGCGCGGGCAGCTGTCATCTCGGCGGTGTAGGCGGCGCGGAGGGCGGTGGGCATCTCGGTCATCGCGCGGACTCCTTGGCTTCAGTGCGAGCGTCGACGAACAAGGACACGAGCAGCAGGGCGACACCGCACGTGAGGAAGGTGTCGGCGAGGTTGAAGGTGGGGAACCAGCCGGTGTGCAGGTAGTCGGTGACCTTCCCGTCGAGGGTGCGGTCGATGACGTTGGCGGCGGCGCCAGCGAAAAGCGCGGCGAGCCCCACAACGGCGAGCCAACTACTGGCAGGGGCGGTCCGCCAGGCATATACCGCGATCGCGGTGGTGATCAGTCCGGTCACTGTGAGCAACACCGGGCTCGGCACGTGATCCCCCATGCTGAACGCCACCCCGGTGTTGTAGATCAGCCGTAGTTGCAGTACTTCGAGGTCGATGCTGCGGCCCCCGGTCAGGACCTGCCGGGCGATGGGGTCGACGAGCAACGCGACCGCGAGCAACCCGGCGGCGACAATGATCAGCAGGCGCCGCGACCGTCGCGCTCTCGAGATCGGTGTGCCGGTCATGCGCTGGCCGTAGGCGCCGGGACCGGTGCGGGTGTGCCCGGCGACGAGTCGGCGAGGGCGCGGGCACGGCCGGCGCGGACCCCGTTGGCGATCACCACGATCTCGGCGACCTCGTGAACCAGGACAACGGCGGCCAACCCGAGCACCCCGAACAGAGCCAGGGGCATCAGGACGGTGATGATCGCGAGCGAGAGGCCGACGTTCTGCAACATGATCGTTCGTGATCGGCGGGCATGCTGCAGGGCTTGGGGCAGGTGCCGCAGGTCCTCACCCATCAGGGCGACGTCGGCGGTTTCGATGGCCACGTCGGTGCCCATCGCGCCCATCGCGATCCCCAGGTCGGCGGTGGCCAGGGCAGGCGCGTCGTTGACGCCGTCACCGACCATCGCCGTCGGCTGCGTACCGCGGAGGCTGTCGATGATGCGGGCCTTGTCCTCCGGACGCAGATCGGCGTGCACCTCGTCGATACCGACGTCGGCTGCCAACGCTCGTGCGGTGCGCTCGTTGTCGCCGGTGAGCATCGCCACGGTGTAACCGTCGCGGCGTAGCCCCGCGACGACCTCGCGGGCTTCGGGACGCAGTTCGTCGCGCACCGCGATCGCCCCGATCAGGGTGCCGTCGTGTTCGATGAGCACCGCAGTGGCTCCGGCGTGCTGCATCCGCTCGATATCGGCGGCGAGGGGGCCGGGATCGATCCACCCGGGCCGGCCCAGACGGGCGGGGATGCCGCCGAGGTGTCCGGTCAGTCCGGCACCGGGGAGCGCGTCGACGTCCTCGGCGGGGGTGTAGTCGTCGACGGCGGCGAGGATCGCTGCAGCGAGGGGATGTTCGCTGCGTGCCTCGAGCGCGGCGGCGACATTCAGGACGTCGGCGCGGGTGGCGTCGCCGGTGGTGGCGACGTCGATGACCTCGGGGCGGTTGCGGGTCAGGGTGCCGGTCTTGTCCAACGCGACGGTGCGGATCCGGCCCAATGCTTCGAGTGCTGCGCCGCCCTTGACCAGGGCGCCGAGTTTGGAAGCGGCGCCGATCGCGGCGACCACGGTCACCGGGATCGCGATGGCCAGCGCACACGGGGAGGCGGCGACCAGCACGACGAGGGCGCGTTCGATCCACACCAGCGGATCGCCGAATATGCTGCCGATCGCGGCGATCAGTGCCGCGGCGACCATAACCCCGGGAACCAGGGGCTTGGCGATCTTGTCGGCCAGGCGCTGGGCCTCGCCCTTGCGGGACTGCTCGGCCTCCACGATTTTCACGATCTTGGCCAGCGAGTTGTCCTGTGCGCCAGCGGTGACCTCGACCTCGAGAACACCGGTGCCGTTGATCGACCCGGCGAACACCTCGGAGCCCGGTCCGGCCTCGACCGGGACCGATTCCCCGGTGATCGCGGAGGTATCCAGGGCGGTGCGCCCGGTGCGGATGGTGCCGTCCGTGGCGAGCCGCTCCCCGGGTTTGACGATCATGATCTCCCCGAGCCTCAAATCCGCTGGGGCGACGGTCTGTTCGCGGCCGCCGCGCAGGACGGTGGCGGTGTCCGGCACCAGATTGAGCAGGGCACGCAGGCCGCGTCGGGTGCGGGTGACCGCGTATTCTTCGAGGCCCTCACTGATGGCGAACAGGAACGCGAGCATCGCGGCTTCGCCGACCTCGCCGAGCAGCACGGCGCCGACGGCGGCGATCGTCATCAGGGTCCCGACCCCGATCCTGCCGCGGGCCAGACGTGTGAGGGTGGAGGGGACGAAGGTGTAGCCGGCGACGATCAGCGCCACCGCCTCGAAGCCCGTCCCGAGAGCGTCGGGCCCACCGGTGACGTGGACGATCAGGGCCGCAATCAGCAGGACACCCGCGGCGGCAGCGGCCCGGATCTCGGTGACCTGCCACCACTTGTCGGGCTCGTGGTCGTCCTCGCCCTCGACGCGGGGTTCGTCGGGGCCGCACCCGCACGCGTCACTCATGGCTTTTCTCCGGTGTCGGTGCCGTAGTTCGGGCACAACGCGACGGCGTTGCCTGTCGCGGCCAAGAGGGTTTCGGCCGAGGCGAGTAGATCGAGCAGTTCCGGTCGGGTCAGCGAGTAGAACACCTGCCGGCCCTCGGGGCGGCCCTGCACCAGCCCGCAGTCCCGCAGGCACGCCACGTGGGCCGAGACCGTCGACTGTGCCAACCCCAGCTCGCCGACCAGGTCCGCTACTCGGGACTCCCTGTTGGCCAGGCTGCGCACGATCGCCAGTCGGGTGCCGTCGGAGAGGCTGTGGAACAGCGCCACCGCCGCGTCGAGGTTCGAGCCGGTGCCCGCCGCGGCGAGGCACCCCTCCGTACTATCAATCGTCATATGACGATAATATCCGGATACGGCGATATAAGAAAGCGTCGATCAATGCGATACCCCTGTGGGGTGTCGTGGAGGCATCCCGGATCGACCTCGGCCACCGCGGCATGCGCGTCATCCTCGACGGCATCGACGTGTCGGTCAGCGGACCGACAAATACTCGCCGACCTTGGCGTCACCGCGGCGGGTCGTGGCGATTCTGCTGTTTCTCGCGCACGCCGACCGACCCTGAGACCGCATTCGGCCCTCGGTCGGCAGTGCGGAGAGCGCGGTCAGCGCTGCGGCCCCAGCCCGGTCAGGATGATCGCGACGAGCCGGTGCACGGCAGCGGAAGAGTCGAGCCCTTCGGCCGCCGAGACCGCGTGCAGCACGTACCGGGTCAGCTCGTCGGCGGTGGCATCGTCGCGGACCTTCCCCGCTTCCGCTGCGTCGGTGAGCAGGTCACGGACGAACTCGTGCAGGCGTTGCTGAGCGCGCACCACGTGCTCACCACGGTGCAGCCCGGCCGCCATCGCCCCGCTGTGATGGTGGGCGAGGATCTGCGCGTATGCCTCGAGCACTGCCGCGAGCCGGGCGCCGGGACCGGCGGCACGGTCGCGGACCTCGGCGAGATGGTGCAGATGGTGGGCGATCTGACGTTCGTGCCAGGCGGCCAGGACGGCGTCGGCGTCGGCGAAGTACTTGTACAGCGTGGCCCGGCCGATTCCGGTGCGTTCGGCGAGCTTCGACATCGTCACTGCGGCGAGCCCGGACTCGGCAACCACTGCCGCGGCCGCATCCATGGTCGCCTCCCGCACGGCATGGCGATGCGAGGCGATCGTCTCGTTCCATAGCTTCGGCACCCCCGAAGTGTACGCAGCGGCGCCCTATCGACACGCCGACGCCTTATGTGACAGTGTGTATCGCAAAAGTTGTCTTGCGTATGAGGGAGCCCGCCGATGACCGATCCCACCTCCCCGCCACCGCGCCGCGCCGTCGGCGGCCCGGAGCACCGCATGCCGCGTTGGGTGAAGATGGTCGCCGCCGTCGTCGGCGTTCTCCTCGTGCTGGTCGTTGCCGTGATGCTGTTCGGTGGCGGCAACCACGGTCCGGGCCGACATCTGTCCGCTCCTGCCGCGGCGGCGCACCCGATGATCAGCGCTGACGGCGTCGAGTTCTCACCGGACGCACGGACCGGACCCGTCCCGCAGTGACGCTGTCGCCACGGGCGCGCACCCTCGCGCGAGCCGTGCACATTGGTGCCTCGGGAGGGTGGCTCGGCGCCGTCATCACCTATCTCGTGGTGGCCGCGGCCACGTTGATCGGCGCCGATCCGGAACAGGTCCGAGGGGGCTATCAGGTGATGGCGATGCTCGCCGACGCGGTGCTGCTGCCGTTTGCGGTGGTCTCACTGGGCACCGGGTTGATCTGCTCGCTCGGCACCGCGTGGGGATTGCTCCGCCACTACTGGGTGCTGTTCAAGCTGGTGCTGAACCTGGTCGCCACTGTCGTCCTGGTGCTCTACACGCGCTCGATCGAGTACGCCGCGACCGTCGCGGCGCAGCCGACCTGGTCCGAGGCCGACCGGGCCGCCCTGCAGGACCCGACCCATCTGGTGCATGCCACCGCCGCGTTGATCGTGGTGCTCGTTGCGCTGGTGCTGGCGGTGTACAAGCCGCGCGGGGTGACCGCATACGGGCACCGCAGAGCACTGCGGAACCGGGCGGTGCCCAGTGTGTCGGCCTGAGTCGCGGCGGCGCGCTCGATTCCCGGCATGGTGACCCCGAGAAGGTATGCCCGGGTGGGGTCCGCCCCATTCTGCGTTACCAGCACACAGGCGACGAACGCGAGATCGTCGGGACGGAGCGCTCCATCCAGCCGGCCCTCGTGGCCGCAATCCGCTCCTCGTGGGACCCATGCTCGACACCGTGGAAGGTCGGAGTGGGATTGACTGTCACCGACACCCGGCTCCGTGGGAGCAGGGTAGCGGCGCGATAGCCGAAATCGATCCCCGCATGCAGCAGCGCCGGGTGCGGAGGCGCTTGGGCCAGGTACCAGTCCTCAACCCAAGGTCAAGGAGCGGTCGCCGAAGTCGGCGACGACGCGCAGGTGACCACCGAGGGCTTCCACATAGGACTCCAGTGTTCCGAGCTGGGTGTGCCGGAGGTCGCCTCGCTCGATCTGGGAGACCCGGGACTGGGAGATCCCCATCACCTCGGCCACCGCGTCCTGGCGAGTCCATCCTTGTTCGCGACGGATCTCCACCAGTCGGTGGGCCCGGACCTCTTCCTGCATCGTCTTGCCGGCATTGCTGACGGCCTGCTCATCGAGCCGCTCGGCGACCTCCGCCCGCACCTCGCGCCAATGTCGAGCCATGTTCCACACCTCCTGATTTCTTAGTGTTCTTGCTCTTCGAGCCACGATTCGTAGCGGTCTTCGGCTATGGGGATGTTGTCGGTGTACCACCGCGTCCATTCGCCGGCCTTGTCTCCCGCGACCAGCAGGACCGCCTGCCGCTGGGGATCGAACACGAACAGGATCCGGATGGAGGTTCCGCTGGGGCGCAGCTTTTCATGTTGTGGACACGGGAACCTTTGACCTTGTCCACCACCGGCCGACCCAGTGTCGGCCCTTCACGTTCCAAGTAGTCGATGGCGGCGGTCACCGCAGTCGCGTCGTCGTCGCCGGATTCGACCAGGGAGAGGTACCACTGCTCCACGTCGTCGAGGAGTACAACTTCGCACTCCATGGACCGACCGACCTCCGCTTCTGCACTCCTGTGTGATCCCTGGTGGCCAGGCGAACCACCCATAATATAACGCCTGCCTTCTAATTTTGGTAGAGGTGCGCCTCACATGCTGCCACGGCAGGGAGGTCTCGGCCGCTCCTCCGATCGGTGGCCGATCACAGGGGAGCTACTGTGATCGGGCAGGTGGCGGCAGGGTGAGAGCTACGCCTGCGTCTCGATCAGGAGCGGACCAGCCGGGCAATGGCGTCGGTGGCTTCCTTGATCTTCGCGTCCGCTTCCGGCCCGCCGGCGACGGCGGCGTCGACGACGCAGTGACTGATGTGGTCTTCGAGCAGCCCCATCGCGACGGCCTGCAGGGCCTTGGTCATCGCCGAGACCTGCGTGAGGATGTCGATGCAGTACTTCTCGTCGTCGACCATCCGCTGTAGTCCGCGGGCCTGGCCCTCGATGCGCTTGAGTCGCTTGAGGTAGTCGTCCTTGGCGGTGATGTATCCGTGTCCGGCGTGCTCATGGCAGTCGGTCGCGGGAACCTCGGGTGGCGTGGCCGCGGGGGTGGGGGTGGCCATGGTGTCCTCCTGGAATCCGGCTGTCAGGTCGAGCATTGTCGAGTATGCCCGCCGGGGGTATGCGGGCGGTTCGGGTGCGAGGCCTCCATGCGGCGGCCGACCGCGGCCGCGGCGCATCCGGCTGCACACCGGGCCGCCGCCCGGGCGGCGGGATGGCGGACGATCCGTATCAGAGCGGTGGTCACTGTCGACATGATTTGTTCTTCCTGGTCGTGTGGTGCAGAGCGAGGCAGGTGGGTGGCGCGGCCGCGCCACCCACCCTGTCCTCATCCGTCGGTCGCCTCCGGTCCGGTTAGCGTGCAGTGGAACGGAATCGGCGCAGCCGCAGGCTGTTGCTGACCACGAACACCGACGAGAAGGCCATCGCGGCCCCCGCGATCATCGGGTTGAGCAGACCCATCGCCGCCAGTGGCAGTGCGGCGACGTTGTAGGCGAAGGCCCAGAACAAGTTTCCCTTGATCGTGCCGAGGGTACGACGGGACAGACGGATCGCATCGACTGCCGCCCGCAGGTCGCCGCGGACGAGAGTCAGATCGCTGGCCTCGATCGCGACATCGGTGCCGGTGCCCATCGCGAGCCCGAGATCGGCCTGGGCGAGGGCGGCGGCGTCGTTGACCCCGTCACCGACCATGGCGACGACCTTGCCCTGATCCTGGAGACGCTTGACGACGTCCACCTTGTCCGCCGGCAGAACCTCGGCGATGACCTCGTCGATTCCGACCTGACCCGCGATGGTCCGGGCTGCAGCGGCGTTGTCGCCGGTCAGCATGATCGGTGTCAGCCCGAGATCACGTAGCTGGGTGATTGCTTCGGCGGAGGTCGGTTTGACGGCGTCCGCGACCACCAGTACCGCGCGGGCCACGCCGTCCCAGCCGACTGCGACGGCGGTCTTGCCGTCGGCTTCGGCGCTCTGCATGGCGTCGGCGAGGTCACCGGGCAGGTGTTGCGCGTAGTCGGCGAGCAGTCGGGTGCGGCCGACGAGTACCGCGTGACCGTCCACTGTGCCCTGTACCCCGAGTCCCTCGAGGTTGGTGAACTGTTCCACTGCCGGCAGGTCGCCCACCTTGTCGCGGGCGTCCTTGGCGATGGCCTGTGCGATGGGGTGTTCGGAGGAGTCTTCCAATGCTCCGGCGAGGCGAAGTACCTCGGCGGTGTCCTCGCCCTCGGCGGTGATCACGTCGAGCAGGGTCATCTTGCCGGTGGTGATGGTGCCGGTCTTGTCGAGTACGACGGTGTCGACGCGGCGGGTCGACTCGAGTACCTCGGGACCCTTGATCAGGATGCCGAGCTGGGCGCCGCGACCGGTGCCGACCATCAACGCGGTCGGGGTTGCCAGGCCGAGGGCGCAGGGGCAGGCGATGATCAGCACGGCGACGGCGGCGGTGAATGCGGCGGCGACCGAGCCGCCGGTGCCGAGCCAGAACCCGAGGGTGGCCACCGCCAGGGCGATCACGATCGGGACGAAGACACCGGAGATCCTGTCGGCCAGTCGCTGGGCCTGGGCCTTGCCGGTTTGGGCGTCCTCGACGAGCCGGGCCATCTGCGCGAGTTGGGTATCGGATCCGACGCGGTTGGCGCGCACGATGATTCGTCCGCCCACGTTGACGGTGGCACCGACGACCTGGTCGTCCGGCCCGACTTCCACCGGGACGGATTCGCCGGTGATCATCGAGGCGTCCACTGCGGAGGAGCCTTCGACGACGATGCCGTCGGTGGCGATCTTCTCGCCGGGGCGGACGACGAACTCATCTCCGACGGTCAACCGGTCGACCGGGATTCGTTGCTCGACTCCGCCCCGGAGCACCGAGACCTCCTTGGCGCCGAGTTCGAGCAAGGCGCGCAGTGCGGCGCCGGCGCGGCGTTTGGCGCGGGCCTCGAAGTACCGGCCGGCAAGGATGAAGGTGGTGACCCCGGCCGCGGCCTCGAGATAGATGTTGCCGGTGCCGTCGGTGCGGGCGATGGTGAGTTCGAAGGGATGCGTCATGCCCGTGACGCCGGCGGTGCCCCAGAACAGCGCGTAGATCGACCAGCCGAGAGCGGCGAGGGTGCCGATGGAGACCAGTGTGTCCATGGTGGCGGCGCCGTGCCGGAGGTTGGTGTAAGCGGCCTTGTGGAACGGCCACGCTCCCCACACGACCACCGGGGCGGCGAGGGTGAGCGAGAGCCACTGCCAGTTCGGGAACTGCAACGCCGGGATCATGGCCATGGCGATCACCGGAAC
Organism: Rhodococcus sp. NPDC060090; assembly: GCF_042729855.1. Lineage (NCBI taxonomy): Bacteria > Bacillati > Actinomycetota > Actinomycetes > Mycobacteriales > Nocardiaceae > Rhodococcus > Rhodococcus sp. NPDC060090. The sequence continues at coordinate 130,321 of NZ_JBHWXB010000012.1, forward strand.
GCTGAGGACGAGCGAGACCAGTAGTCGCTGCCGGAGGGCGGCGGTCGGATCGGGTTGCGCAACGGCCTCGGCGGTGGGCTCGGATCCGGAGGTTGCGGGGGGCGCGGGGAGTGTGGCGGTGTAGCCGGCTTGTTCGACGGTGGCCACGAGATCCCCGGCCGCCACTGCACCGACGTAGTCGACGCGCGCCTTCTCGGTGGCATAGTTCACCGAGGCCGTGACGCCGTCCATCTTGTTGAGCTTCTTCTCGATCCGGTTGGCGCAGGACGCGCAGGTCATGCCACCTATGTCGAGTTCGATCCGGCCGTCGGCGGGATGCGTGACGGGATTCACTGGTACTCCTCTCGAGCTGCGGTGGTCAGTGTCCGTGCCCGGCGGGAACCGGATCGGTGGCCGCGTCGGTACCGGGTGCGGTATCGGTGCTATGGGTGGCCGCTGGTGGGGTGGCCTCGGGGCCGAGAACGGCGCCGGCCCCGAGGCCGAGGGCGAAGACCGCGGCCAGGCCGACGGTGAATCCGGCAACCTTCGTCGATGTTTTCATCGTGAGAATCTCCTGTCCGGGTCCGATAGGTGGGGTTGCTCCAGGCGGGTCGGTCAGTCGGCGAGCTGATAACCGGCTTCGTCGACCGCGGTGGCAATCGCGGCGCGGTCGATCTCGGCGGTCGCGTCGATCTCGACCCGGCCGCTGGCTACATCGACGTTCACGCCGGTCACCTGGGGGATCCGGCCGATTTCCTCGCGTACCGACGACGCGCAGTGTCCGCAGGTCATGCCGGTCACGGTGATGGTGGTGGTGCTCATGTCGATACCTCTTCTCGATCGGGGCAGGGACACGGAATCCGTGTCGTGGTGGCCCCCTGATCGGGGCCACAACCATGTGTACCATACCCCCCTAGGGTATGTAAATGGCCAGGCAGCCGCCTGCCGTGCAGGCGTGTCGTTGCCCTCGCATGACTGGGAGGTGGGGAGAGCAACGCCTTGTCCGCGCGAAGTCAGGACGATGCAGCGGTATCGATGGCCCGACGCGCTGGATACTGGATGCCGCTACGGATGTCTCGCTGTGTAGCTGTACCCGTACCCGTTGTGTCAACGCAGCGCGGGACCGCAGCTGCTGTCGATCGTCGCCTGACGCATCGGAGAGGGGTCCCGGGAGTAATGGCGCAAAAACAACGAGGTTCGCGTAGTGCCTGGTCGGCGGTGATTTCTCGGTTCGGGCTGCGGATCGGGATGGTGGGCGCTTGGCGTGGCTGCCGATGAGGGTGGTCGGCGTTTCGGGAGGCTGGGGTTCGTGGCGACGCGGGTATTCGGGAGCGAGGAGTTGCAGCGACGTCGGGAGTTCCGGAGATCAGGGCAAGGCCCTGCAGTCCGTCTTGGCTGGCGTGGTGCCCCGCGAGCACGGCCACACACCCGTGGCGGATGCTCTACGACACCATCAGACCCTCTACATCCGGCGTTGGACATCGGGTCCGCACCGGCCGGGTTACCGAACCGGCCGGGTTACCGAGAAGAACGCGCCCGGCGGGGTGCATCACCGGTGCCCGGTGCCGGTGACGCACCCCCGCACGGCACTCAGCTCCGGTAGTCGAGCCTGGTCATCATGCCCGCGTCTTGGTGGTAGCCGTTGTGGCAGTGCAGCATCCAGTAACCGGGATTGTCGGCGACGAGGTTGACTTCGATCTTCTGCATCGGCAGGACGATCACGGTGTCCTTACGCGGTCCTGGGGTGCCATCGGCGCGGATGACCTGGAACGTGTGCCCGTGCAGGTGCATCGGATGCCACATCATCGACATGTTGGTGAACGTCAATCGGGCATGCTGGCCTTCCCGGATGGTCAGTGGCTCCATCTGGTCGAACATCCGGCCGTTGATCGTCCACTGATAGCTCATCATGTCGCCACCGAGATCGGCCGTCAGGTTCACATCCGGCGGTCCCTGGGGAAGCATCACGTCTCCGGTGGCCGAGAACGAGTGCACGGTGCCGACCTGCCCGGCGAGTTCGGTGGGCCGCATACCGGGATCCGGCACGGCGCCGGCGCCTGTCCGGAGCAGGGCGCGGGTCTGCGCGTTCTTACCCTCTGCCGCGGCGACGAGCGGAAAGACACCGTCTGCGGCCGTGACGATGACGTCGTAGCGTTCGGACATTCCGACCAACAGTGCATCGACCTCGGTGGGGACCACGGGGAAGCCGTCGGTGTGGGTGACGGTCATGCGGTGCCCGGCGAGCGCAACCCGGAACGCGGTGTCGGCGCCGGTGTTGATGAGACGAATCCGAATCCGCTGGCCCGGCTTGGCGGTGAACGAAGAAGCAGACTCCGGGACGCGGCCGTTGATCAGGTAGAGCGGGTAGGTGACATCCCCGGCGTCACCGCCGAGAAGGTTGTCGCTCGTCCCATCGGACAAGCCGCTGGTGGGCGGCTGAGCCATGCCCGACATGCCCGGCATGCTGGACATACCTGGCATGCTCATCCCGGGCATGGAGCCGTGATCCATCGATCCCATCCCGCCTTGGCGGAGTTCGTCGAGAATCTGTTGAGGGCTGCGACCGACACCATCGGTCCAGTCATCGAGGACCACGATCCATTCCGCGTCGTACGACAAGGGTTCGTTGGGGTCGTCGACGATCACCGGCGCATACAGCCCGTAGTCCGTTTGCCCACCGACGTGTGGGTGGGCCCAGAAGGTGCCCGAGTGCGGCACCGAGAACCGGTAGGTGAAGGACTCGCCCGGCGCGATGTCGGGGCTTGCGGGGGCGGCGCCGTCCATGTCGTTGCGCAGAGCGATGCCATGCCAGTGCACCGATGTGGGATCAGGCATCTTGTTGTCGACCGTGACGGCCAGCTCGTCACCGACACCGGCGCGGATCACCTGTCCCGGCACCGTGGCGCCGTAGGCGTAGGAACGCACTGTTGGTCCGCCGAGGTCGAGTTCAGTCAGTTGCGCGGTGAGGTTGGCGGTGACGGTACGGCCGGTGTGAGGGCGTTTCGCCTCGGCAGCGAGAATCGCGCTCTGCTCGACGCTCGCTGCTGTGGTGCCGGGCGTCGTCGATGGTGTCTTGCTGCACGCGGTCAGCGCCAGACCGCCGATGCCCACCGAGGTGGCGGTGAGGAATGTTCGCCTGCTGACGCGGGGACCGAAGTTGCCAGAGGGGGTCACGAAACTCTCCTGAAGAGAATGCGGTACGCGCCGGCATGTGGGGCGCGCTGGGAACAGAACAGCTGACCGGACTCCGTATCGGAAGGACACAGGTCGGGTCGGAGCCGATCACGTGCGCAGGACACATTTGAGGTGCAGAATCTCCACACCGGACGCTGGCAGGGGCTGCCACCGACCGAGGCCCACTGCGTCGCTCCAGGCGATGTCGCTGCCGGTGTTCGGCCGAGGCGCTCTGGTGGGGTTCGATCTGCTGCCCGCATCCGCAACTGGCACGACCTGAACGTCAACCGACCCGAGGCGAGTGCCCGCTCTCCGCACATCGATTCGCTGTTCGACGACAACGTCCTCGACTGGGCGCTGCTCGAGACCCACCGGCCGAACCTGGTGCGCACTGTCCTCTCGATCCGGGAGCGGCGATTGTCGTCGGTGACGCTGCTGCGCACACTGGGCCACCATTCCCGCAACAAGACCCGGACCAGTGCTCATCGGGTCAGCCCAGTGCTCATCGGGTCAGTTCAGCGGGTAGAGCATCTCGGCGGTCGCGGCGTAGGCGGTGTCGAAATCCACGGCGAGCACCGCTTCGACCGGCCCCACCACCGCGCGTGACTCCCAGGCCTGTCCGGTGCGGCTACGCCACGCGGTGCCGGTGGTGTCGATACCCCATAATGAGCCGTCCTGCGCGGCGGACAGCAACGCCAGCCGCGGGGCGTCGGGCACCACGGTGAAGGTGAGTCCGGCGTCGGTGCTGTGCTGGAGTCCGGCGGTGGTGGTCGCCCACACCCCGCCGTCGGTGACGGCGAGCGCGGCCGCGGCCACCGGGGCACCCGGGGTCCAGCTGCTGCCGCCGTCGGTGGAGACCAGCAATCCGGTGACGCCATCGAATCCGACCAGCAACTCACCGTCTGTAGCAAGAGCGTGAAAGTCCACCTCGCCGGTCAAGGATTTCGGTATCCAGGTGCGGCCGCCATCGGCGCTGTCGATCAGCCCCAACGGATTCGGCGCCGAACTCGACGGCCCCGGATGCCCGGACGCGAAGAGACGGTCGGTGCCCGGTTCCCCGGTCAGTCCCATGAAGTCGTCGTCGGAGACGCCGACGAGGCTGGTGCGCCCGCTGTCGGCGATCTCGACGAGGCCGGTGTGGGTGCCAGCCAGTATCACACCGTCCGCATCCAGGTGCAGACCGTGCAGATGGTCGAGGGCCGGTTCCAACGCTGTGCCAGGCACTTCCGATGCCGGGGTGGGCGAATCCGCATCCGCTGGGGTTGTGGATTGTTCGCCGGTCGCACAACCGGCGAGCACAACCACAGCAGCAACAGGCACCAGGACACGCGCCCACCGGCGCAGGAGAAAACTCGACATGAGAAGCAGAAACTCGTTTCGGATCGATCGGGCGGCGGCTCAGGTCCGAGCCAGGTGGGTGGGGTCGAGGTCGAGGCGCCGCAACAGCTGGGCGTTGAGCGCCACGACGATGGTCGAGACCGACATCAGGATCGCGGCGACCGCCGGGGAGATCGCGACCCCGGCGAACGCCAGCACCCCGGCGGCAAGTGGAACGGCGATGAGGTTGTAGCCGGTCGCCCACACCAGGTTCTGCCACATCTTGCGGTAACTGGCATGCGAGAGTGCGATGATCGACAGCACCGCCCGCGGATCGTTCGCCGCCAGGACGACCCCGGCGGATTCGATCGCCACATCGGTGCCGGCACCGATCGCGACACCCACATCGGCGCGAGCCAACGCGGGGGCGTCGTTGACACCGTCGCCGACCATCGCCACCGTGTGCCCGCGAGTCTGCAGTTCGGTGACCTTGGCGTCCTTGTGCTCGGGTAGCACCTCGGCGAACACCTCGTCGATCCCGAGATCGGCGGCCACCGCATCGGCGACCTGCCGGGCATCGCCGGTGATCATCGCGACCTTCACCCCGCGGGCGTGCAGGGCGTCGATGGCCTGACGGGATTCCTCGCGGACGGCGTCTTCGAGCGCGATGGCCCCAAGGACGCGGTCCCCTTCGGCGACGTGCAGCACCGACGCCCCGCGCGCTACCCACTGCTGGGTCACGGCGGTGACGTCGGTGGGCACCGACAACCGCAGATCGGCCAGCATCGCCGGGCCGCCGACAGTCACCTCGGTGCCGTCGACGAGCGCGCGTACCCCGCGGCCGGGCAGCGAGCGGAAGTCGGTGGCGGTAATCCGCTCTGCGGCCGGGACCCGGTCGTCGGCGGCGGCGACGATGGCCCGCGCCACGGGGTGCTCGCTGTCGGATTCGACCGCCGCGGCCAGCGCCAGCAGATGCTCGTCGGTGACCTCGTGGGCGGCGGCGACGCCGGTGACCTGGTGCCGGCCCTGGGTCAGGGTGCCGGTCTTGTCGAACAGGACCACGTCGACGGTGCGCATGCGTTCGAGTGCGAGCCGGTCTTTGACCAGCACCCCGGATCTGGCGGCGCGTTCGGTGGAGATCGCGATCACCAGCGGGATCGCCAACCCGAGGGCGTGGGGGCAGGCGATGACGAGCACGGTGACGGTGCGGACCACCGCTTCGTCGACGTTGCCGACGAGCAGTGTCCAGATCGTGAAGGTGAGGATGCCGGCGAGGGTGGCGAAGTAGAACAGGAACGCGGCGGCTTTGTCCGCCAGTGCCTGGGCGCGGGACGAGGAGGCCTGGGCGTCGGCGACCATCCGTTGGATGCCGGCCAGGGCGGTGTTCTCGCCGACGGCGGTGATCTGCACCCGCAGGGCGCTGTCGGTCGCGACGGTGCCGGCGACCACGGTGTCGCCTACCTGCCGGGTGACCGCCTTGGATTCGCCGGTGATCATCGATTCGTCGACCTCGGCGCGGCCGTCGGTGACGGTGCCGTCGGCGGGCACCCGCGCCCCGGCGCGTACCAGCACCCGATCCCCGAGCACCAGTTCCGACAAAGGAACATCGGTGGTGCCGTTATCGGTGATTTTCTCTGCGGTGTCCGGCAGCATCGCCGCGAGCGCGTCGAGGGCGCCCGACGCCGAGCCGAGGGCCCGCATTTCGAGCCAGTGCCCGAGCAGCATGATCACGATCAGCAGCGCGAGTTCCCACCAGAAGTCCAGGTCGAACCCGCCGAGACCCAAGGTGGTGACCCAGGAGGCGAGGAACGCGACGGTGATCGCCATGGCGATCAGCAGCATCATCCCGGGACGTCGGGATTTGAGTTCGGCCCAGCCTCCGGTGAGGAACGGGGTGCCGCCGTAGACGAAGATCACCGTGCCCAGTACCGGGGCGATCCACATGGCGCCGGGGAAGTCCGGCATGGTGTAGCCGAGCAGGTCGGCGACCATGTGGCTGAAGAACACCACCGGTATCGCCAGCACCAGTGACACCCAGAACCGGCGGCGGAACATCTCCCCGTGTGCCCCGTGCCCGGCGTGCCGATCGTGGCCCCCGTGCCCGGTGTGCTCGCTCGGCCCGACGTGGGCGAGGTGCCCGGCGTGCGCATCATGCTCGTCGGGTGGCGGGCTCTGGACATCGGCGCCGTGATCGTGTCCGGCGGGCGCCGGGTCCGGGTGGGGGTGTCCGTGCTGCGGGTGCGACATCGAAAGCCTCCTTGAGATGGCAGGGCCGAGAGGAAACCGGGCGGCGCCCGGTTACAGGGTGGTCAGCAGCTCACGCATGGTCTCGATCTCCTGCTGCTGAGTCTCGACAATGGTGCGGGCCATCTCTACCGCGTCGGGGAACTGTCCGTCCTCGATCTCGGTCTGCGCCATGTCGACTGCGCCTTCGTGGTGGGCGATCATCTGCTCGAGGAACAGGCGAGCGGCGTCGACGCCCTGCGCCTCGGACAGCGCCTGCATGTCCTCCTCGCTCATCATCCCTTCCATCTGCATTCCCTCCATACCGTCCATGCCCTCGTCCATGTCCATGCCGGGCATGTCGTTGTTGCCGGTCTCGGGCATCGCGGTGGGCTCGCCCCACTGCTCGAGCCAGGATTCGAGCTGCGCGATCTCCGGGCCTTGAGCGGCCTTGATCTGTTCGGCCAGGGCGGTCACGTCCGCGGGAATGTCCTCTTTGGCGAGGAGCATGTCGCTCATCTCGATGGCCTGGGTGTGGTGCGGCAGCATCATCTGCGCGAACATCACGTCGGCGTCGTTGTGCGCCGCGGCCTCGTCGTCGGCGGCGGTGGTGGTGGCCGAGGTCGTGGCGGGCGAGGTGGCAGTGGTGCCGGTATCGCCGCCGGTATCGCTGCATGCCGCCGCGGCGAACACCACCGCGAGCGCCATCGCGCCGACGGCGAGAGTCTTCTTGTTCATGGGATATGTTCCTTTCTCGAACGGTCACAGACCGCCGTGGCACGGAGCCCGGGCACGGCCGGTCGGCGTGCTGGGATCAGGCCAGGTAGGACACGGTGGTCATCATCCCGGCTTCCTGGTGATACGCGTTGTGGCAGTGCAGCGCCCACTGGCCGGGATTGTCGGTGTCGAATTCGATCTCCACGGTGCGCATCGGCCCGATCGTGACGGTGTCCTTGCGCAGGCCGGTGTCGGTGAGCGCGAAGGTGTGTCCGTGCAGGTGCATCGGATGGAACATGTCCGACATGTTCCGCATCCGCATGCGCACCCGCTGCCCTTCGTTGACGTTCAGGGGCGGGATGTCGGGGTGGGCGCGGCCATTAAGGGTCCACCGGTACGGCGACATGGTCCCGCCCATGTCCACGCTGTGATACACATCGTGCTCCTTCTCGGGCAGGCGCACATAGTCCCGGGGCGCGAGGTCGGTGCCGAGCAGCACCTGCCGGTCCAGCTCGCCGGGGCGAGGCTGGGCGGGCAGCGCGCCGGTGGCGGTGCGCACCAGGGCCTGCCCGTGCCCGGTCTTGCCTTCGGCCTGTGCGAACAGGGGGAAGACGCCGTCGCCGAGGGTGACGAGCACATCGACGCGTTCGCCCATCCCGATCAGCAGCGCGTCGGTGTCCTGCGGCACGACGGGGAAGCCGTCGGTGTGGGTGACGGTTATCCGGTGCCCACCGAGGGCGACGCGGAACGCGGTGTCGGCGCCGGCGTTGATGAACCGGATCCGTGCCCGCTGTCCGGGTGTCGCGGTGAACACGATCGGGTCGTCCGGGACCCGGCCGCCGACCAGAAAGTGCGGGTAGCTCACGTCCCCGGCGCCGCCGAGCAGCGGGGAGAGCATGGTCTCCTCACCCATGTCCATGCCATCCATGTCCATGGCGCCGTGGTCCATCCCGCCCATCCCGCCGTCGCCACTGTCACCGGTGGCGGCGCCGATGCCGAGGTCGCGGGCCACGTCGTCGGGGGTGCGGCCGGTGCCGTCGAGCCAGTCGTCGAGCACCACGATCCATTCGTGGTCGTAGTTGCCGGGCTCGTTCGGGTCGTCGATGACCAGGGGCCCGTACAGGCCGCGATCGAGCTGCAGCCCGGAATGCGAATGATAGAAGTAGGTGCCCGGATCGGGGACGGTGAACTCGTAGGCGAACCGGCCCCCGGCCGCGATGGGGTCCTGGGTCAGCCCGGGCACCCCGTCCATGTCGTTGCTCAACGCCAGCCCGTGCCAGTGCACGCTCGTCTGCGCCGGCAGTTGGTTGTCGACCTCGACCCGCAGCAGATCCCCGGCGCGGGCGCGGAGCAACGGCCCGGGCAGACTCTGGTCGTACCCCCAGGTCGACACGACACGTCCGCCGAGGTCCACCTGGACCGGGCGCGGCGTCAACCGGGCCGAGACCACCTGCTGGCCGCCCGGGCTGCGGCGCGCCTGCTCGGCGCGGCGCACCAGAGTCGACGAGGGCTGCACGGGGGCGCCGGTTGGCGAGCCCGATCCGGAGCAGGCCGCCAGGACTCCGGTGCCGGCGAGCAACGAGCCGAGCACGAAAGCCCGGCGGGTCACGCTAGCCACGGCCCTGCGCCTGCCTGAATTCGGGCGTGCCGGTGGTCTGTGTCAGCACCTGTCGGCGAGCCACGAATTCGTCGGAGTCGATGTCGCCGCGCGCGAACCGTGCCTCGAGCAGTCGCAGTGGATCGGCCTCCTCAGTGGTGCGGCCCGGTCCGTTGGCGCGGTCGGTGCGGAACATCATGGCCACCAGATAGATCACCACCGCCCAGAACGCGAACATGCACACGGCCATGACGATCCATCCGGTCCAGGTCAGCTCACCTGCCCAGCCCATCATGGTCGCCTCCTTTCCCAAAGTTCGTGTCTTCAGCCTGGCGCGTGTACCCCCCGATTCCTGTGGAGGTCGTATGAAGATTTGCTCAAGAAGCCCCGCCGCAGCGTCGACACCAGGAATGGCTGGTGATGATGGACGCCATGGACTCCTCTCACTCGCAGCCCACCCCGGCCGGCGACCCGGCGCCGCCGCGGCCACCGACGGGGTTGCGGGCGATGGTCGTCGAGGACGAGGCACCGTTGGCGAACCTGATCGGCTCGTATCTCGAACGCGACGGGTTCGAGACCGCGATCACCAGTGACGGCGCCGACGCCGTCACCCTCGCCCGGCAGGTCGACCCCGACGTGGTGGTCCTCGATCTCGGCCTGCCAGGACTCGATGGGGTCGAGGTGTGCCGGCAACTACGCACCTTCTCCGACGCGTACGTCGTGATGCTCACCGCCCGCACCGAAGAGATCGACACCCTCATCGGGCTGTCGGTCGGCGCGGATGACTACATGAGCAAACCGTTCAGCCCCCGCGAGCTGATGGCCCGAATCCAGGCCATGCTGCGCCGCCCCCGCACCGGCATCGCCGCACCGAGGCCGGCCGACACCACCACCACCGCTGATCTGATTCACCGTGTCGGTGACCTGACCCTCGATGTCGACGGCCGCGAGGTCACCGTCGCCGGGATGCCGGTGGCGTTGACCCGCACCGAATTCGACGTCCTTGCCGCGCTGGCGCGCGATCCCGGCGTGGTGCTCACCCGTGCCCAGCTGATCGAGACGGTGTGGGGCCCGAGCTGGACCGGCGACGAACACCTGGTCGACGTGCACATCGGTCATCTGCGCCGCAAACTCGGCGACGACGCGACCCGCGGCCGCTACGTGCGCACCGTGCGCGGCGTCGGCTACCGGATGGGCACCGGAGCATGAATCCCCAGACCCGCCCATCGAGGCCGTCGATGCGGCGGGCCCTGACCGGGTCGAGTTTCGGCACCCGACTGTTCCTCGCGTTGACCGTGGTGGTGGTCGGCTGCGCCGCCAGCGCCTGGCTCGTCGCCTCCGCCCTCGCGCCGGGCATCTTCCACGATCACCTCGGCCAGGCCGGCATCGACCACAACTCCAGCCAGGCCGCCCACGTCGAAGAAGCGTTTGCCTGGGCGATCGTCTTGGCGTGGGGCCTGGCGGTGGGGATCGCGGTGCTGCTGGCGTTGGCGGTGAGCTGGTACATCACTCGTCGGGTCCAACGCTCGCTGACGGCGGTGACCACCTCGACCGCCCGGATCGCCGGCGGCCACTACGACACCCGCGTACCCAGCCCCGGTCTCGGCCGCGAATTCGACGAACTCGCCGTCACCGTCAACGAACTCGCCCGCCGCCTCGACGCCACCGAGGCCACCCGCCGCCGGATGCTCGCCGATCTCGGCCATGAGATGCGCACCCCGATTGCGACCCTCGACTCCTATCTCGAAGCCCTCGACGACGGTGTCCGCACCCTCGACGACGACACCCGGCAGGTGTTGCGCGGCGCCACCCACCGGCTGGGGCGTCTCGCCCAGGACATCACCGCGGTCTCGCGCGCCGAAGAACACCTCACCCGTATCCGGCCGGTGCCGACCACCACCGGCACCCTCGTCACCACCGCGGTCGATGCGGTGCGTGAACGGTACGAGAGCAAAGGCGTCGAATTGCACAGCCGTCTCGACGACTCCGTGGTCGTGATTGTCGATCCCGATCGGCTCGGCCAAGTCCTGGGTAACCTGCTCGACAATGCCCTGCGCCACACCCCGGCCGGCGGCACGGTCACCGTGACCAGCAGACGGGCGAACAATGATCGGGTGGAGATCACGGTGGCCGATACCGGCGAGGGCATCGCCGCTGATCACCTCGACCATGTCTTCGACCGCTTCTACCGGGCCGACACCGCCCGCGACCGCAGGCATGGCGGCAGTGGCATCGGGTTGACCATCACCCGCGCCCTCGTCGAAGCCCACCATGGTCGTATCCGGGCCGACAGCGACGGGCCGGGACATGGAGCTCGCTTCACCCTCGATCTGCCGATCATCAGGCTCTGAACTGCAGGTGCATCACGCGGTTTCACGCCCCGCTATGCGCCGTAGGATGAGACGGAGAGGGCTTTCCCCTATTTGTAGGGGAAGCAGGCCGCAGGACTCGTTCACCTCGATTCGGCGGTTGACGGCGAGTCGAGTCCTGCCGGTTCTGTCGCCGCCACGCCACGCGCCTGCCCTCACGTCGCCGCCGCCTGCAGACGCGTGACGGCCCGAGCCCCCTCGGCACGGTCACATCCGATGAGCTCCTGCCCCGTGCCTGTGCACGGGGCAGACGCGAAGGGTGGTCACCGCCGTTCTTGAGCAAACCTTCATCAAGCGAACACCGAACGACGACGATGACCTTCTACCGTCACCTCGTGACCTTCACTGTCGCCTCCTCCTCCGCCACCACTGTCCTGGCGTCTTTACCCAGCCCTGCGCAGGGAGTGTGGTTCGCCGGTCCGATCGCAGTGCGCGCGTACGCACTGTGCATCATTATCGGCATCGCGGTGGCGATCTTCTGGGGGGAACGCCGCTGGATCGCCCGCGGTGGCCAGCGCGGCACCGTCCTCGACATCGCCGTGTGGGCGGTGCCGTTCGGGCTGATCGGCGGCCGGCTCTATCACGTCGCCACCGATTGGCAGACCTACTTTGGTCAGGGCGCCGACCCTCTCGACGCTCTGAAGATCTGGGAGGGCGGGCTCGGTATCTGGGGTGCGGTCGCCCTTGGCGGTGTCGGCGCCTGGGTCGGCTGCCGCCGGCGCGGTATTCCCCTGCCCGCCTTCGGGGACGCGCTCGCACCACCGATCCTGCTGGCCCAGGCCATCGGCCGCCTCGGCAACTGGTTCAATCAGGAACTGTACGGCCGGGAGACCACGGTGCCGTGGGGCCTCGAGATCTACCAGCGTCGCACCGACACAGGTCTGACCGGTCCGGACCTGATCGACGGCGTCTCCACCGGGCAAGTTGTCGCGGTTGTGCATCCGACATTTCTGTACGAGGTGCTGTGGAACCTGCTCATTGTGCTGGTGCTCGTGGTCGTGGACCGGCGCTTCCGCATCGGCCACGGCCGACTGTTCGCACTCTATGTCGCCGGATACTGTGCCGGGCGGTTCGTGGTCGAGCTGATGCGGTCGGATCCGGCCACCGAGATCGCTGGCATCCGTATCAACTCGATCACCTCCGCAGTGGTGTTCGTCCTCGCGGTGGCCTACGTCCTGCTCGCCCGTAAAGGACGCGAATCGGCCGACGACCTCGCATCGACCCACTCGACGCCCGCGTCCGACGACACCACCCTCGCCAAGGCCGCGGCACCGCCCTCTCCGGCGGCAGCAACTCCGGACCGGGACGACTAGACCGATGAGGTCCACAGCAGCACCGACTGCTCCCGCCCCGACCCGCGGGAGGCGCCCCGGCCGGGAATCGAGCGGGCGCACGTCCTCTTTCGCGGCCCATCGGGTGCTCTCACCGCACCCGGGTGGTCACCCGAGTGAGCCGATCAGCTCCCGGCAGGCCTGCTCGCACCGGCGACACATCTCGGCGCAGGTGCGGCAATGCGCATGATCAGAGGCGTGGCGCGCGCATTCGTCACCGCAGGCCTTGCACGCGGCCGCGCAGGTTTCCAGAATCGAGCGTGTCAGGGCGGCGTCGAAGCCGGTGCGTCGCGACAGCACCCGCCCGGTGGCCTCGCAGATGTCGGCACAGTCGAGGTCGGTGCGGATGCACGTGACCAGGTCGGCCACCTTATCTTCACTCAGACACGCATCGGCACACGCGGTGCAGGTCTGGGCGCATTCGACACACGCCTCGATACAGGCGGTCAGGTGTGCGGGATCGATCCCACGCGGATCGTTCGGGTGGGTCTCGAGCATGGTCGATACAGTGCTCATCTGTTCGTCCTTCCAGGAACAGTATGGGTCGACGGGAGGTCGACTCCGTGTCCCGGTCGCATACCCCCGGCGATCCACCAAAAACGGTCTGACATAGTTTTTCGTGTCGGGGTGCACCGATCTGCGAGTGGCACCGGCCCAGTACGCCGATGGCGTCGTGCACGCCCATCGCCTACGTGGCAGTTCGAGGATCTCGAGTCATCGCCTCCGGCATGGTTGAATTCCGGGTGGAGTCCTGAGCGTGCGGGATGCGCGCTCGACGGACGGATAGTCGGCGATGTCTACGTGGGGAGCCATGCAGGGATTGGGCGGCCTCGAGGCCGAAGTTATGAACGAGTTGTGGTCCACGGAGGAGCCCTTGTCGGTGCATGACCTCGTCGAACGCCTCAGCGACCGCAAACAGTTCGCCTACACCACCATCCTGACCGTGGTGACACACCTGCACGAAAAAGGGTGGGTGCTCCGGGAAAAACGTAGTCGTGCCTACTTCTACTCCCCGTCGCGGAGCCGCGAGGAAGCCACCTCGCAAGCCTTGCGGGCGTTGCTCGACAGCAGCGCAGACCCGGGTGCTGTGCTGCTGCATTTCGCCAAGACGGTGACCGACCCGGAATTCGATGCGCTGCGTCGGGGACGCGCCGAAGGAAGCCCGGATCGATGATCCTGGCGATGGTGCTCCTGATCGGTGCCGTATCGATCGCGCTGGCAGCGCCGCTTCTGTTGCGGCGGCTCACCGACACGTCGATGGCCCCGGCAACGGTGCTCTCGGCATGGCTCGGCAGCATCGGCGGAGCGGTGTTCTTCGGTGTCTCTGCGGTGGTTGTGCTGCTGTGGCCCGATCATGCGCCCGCCGAATCGGCTGTCGAGACACTGGCGCGGTGTTGGTCGGTGATTTCGCACGCTGCAGCACCGTGGATCATCGAGGCGGGCGCAGTTTCGGAGTTCTCGCCCTGGCCGCCGTAGCGATGCGGGCAACCGTGGTGGGACGTCGGCACACGCGCGAACAGTCCCGGGTGCGGGCGTATCACCGCGAGGTGCTGGCGATCGTGGCCCGGTCGCGGGGTGACGGTGTGATGTGGCTCGATCATCCTGTGCCGATGGCCTACAGCGTCGGTGGTCGTCCCGGAATCGTGGTGGCCACCGACGGATTGGCGGCGTGCCTGAGCGTCGGCGAACGTGAGGCCGTGCTTGCCCATGAACGGGCTCATCTGCGCGGCCAGCACCATCGCATGGTCAGTGTGTGCGCCATTCTCGCCGAGGTGTTTCCGCGTGTGCCGCTGTTCGTCGCGGCGCCGACTGCCGTCAAGATACTGATCGAACTGACCGCTGATCAGTATGCGGCCCGGGTCACCAGCGCCGCCACGGTCCACTCGGCGTTGACGGCGGTGTCAGACTCGTCACTGCCCCGGCCGGCCGGAACCCTGGGATTGAGCAACGACATGTCGCTGCGCCTGTGGGCTCTGCGCACCGCCGGCCGCACCCGCTGGCCCCGACTGTCCAACACGGCCGTGGCCACGGTCTCGATGTTCGGTCCTGTGTTCACTGTCATGCTCGGGGTCAGCGCCACGGCCGCCGTTGTGTGCGCCTGAGCCGGTGGTGCTGACCGTGCGTGCCTCGGCCGGGTGGACGACGCCTCTGACGACAGCAGTGTCGTTCTCCGGGCGTCGCCGTGAGCTGCGCACAAGCCAACCGGTCGGCCTGTTTTCCGCTGCTACAGTCGGGGAGTTGTGAGCGCAGTTGCGATACGCACCCCTCGGGTGCGGACGGTCATCGCGGCCGCTGCTGTGTTGTATCTGCTCGTGCACACGATCGCCCAATGCGGTCTCTTCCTCATCCATGGCCACGACACAGACGTGCACGTGGTGACCACGTCGACGGCGGTCGCGGCGCAGGAACAGGCCCCCGGGCACGCACACATCGAGGAAAAAGAGCATCAGGCCCACGAGGGGCACACCGTCGTCGCCACGTCCCGGTCGGACACTCCGCTGCGCCTGTCGAGTACTGCCGCTGTGATCGCTCTCGTTGCGCTGATCATGGTGGGGATTCTCGTCCCTGCGGCGCCGCCCGCCCGGGCCCCACCGGAGCCGATACCCCCCGCCCGATCCGGGCGCACCATTCTCACCGCACTCTGTATCAATCGGTGCTGATCAGCAGCTCGCAGGCCACCTCCGGGAGCTTCCCCTGGTGGCCCGCTTCGCGCTGCCCGTCACCGACACAACTGCGCCCGGCGCAGTCCGATACAGGGATTACACCTCATATGACTAGTGCTGTTCACTCCACAGCCGCTGCACCGACGTCTGCACACCTGCTGACCACCGCCCACCGCTGCCCGCAACCGGCCACCATGGTCGGCAACACTCCCGTCCTGTGGATCGGGGAACCGTTCGCCGGCACCGGCCGCGGTTTCTGGGCCAAGCTCGAAGGCAGTAACCCGGGCGGAATGAAAGACCGGCCCGCCCTGCACATGGTCGAACGCGCCAAAGCCCGCGGTGACCTCGCGCCCGGGGCGATGATCATCGAATCCACCAGCGGCACCCTCGGCCTGGGTTTGGCCCTGGCCGGGATCACTCATCACCATCCGGTCACCCTGGTCACCGACCCCGGACTCGAGCCGATCGTGCACCGGATGCTCGCCGCCTACGGCGCCACTGTCGAACTGGTCACCGATCCGCATCCGACCGGCGGTTGGCAGCAGGCGCGTCGGGACAAGGTCGCCGAACTGCTCGGCGTGCACCCCGGCTCTTGGTGCCCCGATCAATACACCAATCCGGACAACGTCGACGCTTATGAGACCCTTGCCCTGGAACTGGCCGCCCAGCTCGGCCGCGTGGACGTGCTGGTCTGTTCGGTGGGCACCGGCGGACACTCCGCCGGGGTGGCCCGGGTGCTGCGCCGGTTCTGCCCGGAGTTGAAACTGGTCGGGGTCGACACCATCGGCTCGACGATCTTCGGGCAACCCGCCCACACCCGGCTCATGCGCGGACTCGGATCGAGCATCTACCCCGACAACATCGACTACCCGGCCTTCGACGAGGTGCACTGGGTGGCCCCGCACGAGGCAGTCTGGTCCTGCCGCACCCTGGCGGCCACCCACCACGCCAGCGGCGGATGGAGTGTCGGGGCCGTCGCGTTGGCAGCCGGGTGGATCGCCCGGACCAGCGCCCCGGAAACCCGGGTGGCGGCGATCTTCCCGGACGGCCCGCAACGCTATTTCGACACCATCTACAACGATGACTACTGCGCCGAGCACGGCCTGCTCGATGCCAACCCGCCCACCGCACCGGCAACCATCGACCATCCGACCGAGCACGTCGTGTCGTCGTGGACCCGGTGCGCCACCGTCATCGATCCCACCGACGGCGCGTCATGACCGCCCTGGTGACGCAGTTCCGCAGCTTCGACCGGCCCGCACAGGTGTTGATGGTCAACCAGTTCTCCATCAACATCGGTTTCTACATGCTGATGCCGTACCTGGCGGGATACCTCGCCGGGCCGCTCGGGTTGGCGGCGTGGGTGGTCGGGCTGGTGCTGGGGATGCGCAACTTCTCCCAGCAGGGCATGTTCCTGGTCGGCGGCACCCTCGCCGATCGGCTCGGATACAAGCCGTTGATCGTGGCCGGATGCCTGCTGCGGGTGGCCGGGTTCGGACTGCTCGCCGCCGTCGAGTCCCTTCCGGCGATCCTGATCGCCTCGGTGGCCACCGGATTTGCCGGGGCGCTGTTCAATCCGGCGGTGCGCGCCTACCTCGCTGCCGATGCCGGTGCGCGACGGGTGGAGGCGTTCGCGGTGTTCAACGTCTTCTACCAGGCCGGGATTCTGCTGGGTCCGCTGGTCGGGCTCGCCCTGACCACCTTCGACTTCCGGGTCACCGCGCTGGCGGCGGCCGCGGTGTTCGCCGTGTTGACCGTGGTGCAGATCTGGGCGCTGCCGGCCCACCGCGCTGCCCCGGTCGCCGACAAGACCTCCGTGCTCGACGATTGGCGGGTCGTCGCCGCGAACCGCCCATTCGTGCTGTTCGCGGTCGCGATGATCGGGTCCTATGTGCTCTCGTTCCAGGTGTATCTGGCGTTGCCGCTGCAAGCGGCGCGGATCGTCGGAGACGGCCGCTCCGACACCGCACTGGTGACCTCCCTGTTCGTGGTCTCCGGGATCGTCGCGATCGTCGGGCAGTTGCGGATCACCTCCTGGTTCGCTCGCCGGTGGGGGTCGGGACGCAGTCTGGTGATCGGCATGCTCATCATGGCGTCCGCGTTCGTGCCGTTGGTGCTGGTCCCCAGCCCGGAGGCGCTGGGCGGCGCGGTCGCGGCGGGCGCATTGATCCTCACGGCAGCCCTGCTGGCCGTGGGCACTGCGGCGGTGTTCCCGTTCGAGATGGACACCGTCGTCGCCCTCGCCGGCGGCCGGTTGGTGGCCACTCACTACGGGTTCTACAACACGATCGTCGGCATCGGGATCCTGGTGGGCAACTTCGGCACCGGGGCGGTGTTCGGGTTTCTCACCGGCGCGGGACTGGGCTCGCTGATCTGGGTGGCGCTTGCCGGTGTCGGCGCCATCTGTGTGGCCGCGCTGCTCGTCCTGGATCGCTCCGGGCGGCTGCGCCCACCAACGCAGGAGGTTCCGGCCGCGGTGCAGCCGGAGAGGGAAACGGGCACCGATTCGGCGGCCAGCGGTGAGGTGCGCGCTCGCCGGTGACCCGGCCACCGGCCAATCTCCCGGTCAGGCGGCCCGCTCACTGCGTCGAGGCAGTGAGCGGGCCGCCGTGCTGGGCGAGTCGACTACTTCGACTCAGGCGCGAAGAGGGCCAGGGGCCGAGGAGCGACTCGTCCCGCCTATCGCTGCCCGCCCGCGAGCCCGGACGGGTCGGCCGGCGGAACGGTCACCGCTGGGCACCTTCATCGGTGATCCGTGGGGCTTGCTGATGGCCTGAGGGTGACGGCGGCGATCACCGCCCCGGCAAGGGCGAGCCCGGCGGCGATGCCGAACCCGAGGCTCCACCCGGCTGTGATGGCCGCGGGTGTGGCTTCCCCGTCGGCGGCCAGATGGGTGGTTCTGGTGGCGCTGGCCGTGGTGAGCACCGCGAGTCCGATAGCGCCGCCGAGTTGCTGGCCGGCATTGAACAGCGCCGAAGCGACCCCACCATCATCAGGATCCGCGCCCGACACAGCGGCCGTGGTCAGCGGTACAAAGGCCAAGCCCAGGCCGAGCCCGGCCAGCACCACCCCTGGCAGCACAGTGCCTAGGTAACCGGCGTCCGGCCCGATGCGCATCAATAGTCCGACACCGGCGGCAACCAGCAGCGATCCGACGGCAACGAGTTTGTGAGCTCGGGCCGAAGCGAACGGCCCTCCAGCCAGCCGTGCCGCGATCGCGAGGGCGACCGTCATCGGTAGAAACGCCAGCCCGACCTTCACCGGGCTGTACCCGAGAACAGTGGCCAGGAAAATGCTGAGGAAGTAGAACAAGGCGTAGATCGCGACGCCGAAGATCAAGCCGACCACATCCGCCCCCAGCACAGTGCGGTTCCGCAACAGGCGCAACGGCACCAGCGGATCGTCGTGGCGGGCTTGTAACAACCCGAATGCGGTCAGCAGTAAGAGCGCCGCTCCCAGCGCAACCAGTGTGTCGGTCGAGGCCCATCCCGCGTCGGTGGTTCGGACCAGGCCGTAGACCAGGGCCATCAGGCCGCCGGTCGCGGTCAGGGCCCCTGCCATATCGATCCTGCCGACCCGGCCGCCCTCCCCGGTCGGCAAGACGACAATTGCCAGCCCAGCGGCTGCGATCGCGACAGGGACGTTGATCCAGAACACCCAAGGCCACGACAGCATCTGGGTCAGTAGGCCGCCCAGGATCAGGCCCAGCGCGGTGCCGCCAGCGGTGACACCGGCCCACACTCCCAGGGCCACTGCCCGGGCCCGGCCCACGGGGAAGACCATCAGCAGCAACGCCAGCGCTGCTGGTGCCATCAGGGCCGCACCGATACCTTGTACCGCCCGTGCTGCTACCAGTAGCGCAGCCGTATCGGCCCAGCCGCCCAGTAGTGAGGCACCGGCGACGGTCAGTGCTCCGGTGACGAACATCCGGCGCCGCCCGAACCGGTCGGCCAGGCGCCCGCCGAGCAGCAACAGCCCACCGAAGGCGAGGGTGTAGGCGGTGATCACCCACTGAAGGTCCTGGAGTGGAAAGCCCAAGTCGTCGCGAATGGCCGACAACGCCACGTTCACGATCGTCGCGTCGATCACGATCAGTAGTTGGCTGCCCGCCAGCACCGCGAGCGCCCAGCGCCCATGCTTTCGGGCCGGCGCTGTTCGGTGCGGCTGTGGCGGGGCCGCGCTCGCCTCGTTGGTCATGTATTGCCCCTCCCGATCGTTTACTCAACGAGCGTAGAGCGAACGCCGCAGTCGGTCAACGCGCGTAGAGTGAGCGGCATGGTGGAGGCAGATCAGGGGCAGGTTTCGCGGGCAGAACGCCGCAAGCGAACCGAGGCAGCGGTCCTGTCGGCGGCCCGCAGACAGTTCGCCGAGCATGGCTTCGAACGCACCACGATCAGGGCCGTCGCCGCCGACGCCGGGATCGACCCAGCACTGGTGATGCAGCTATTCGGCAACAAAGAGCAGCTGTTCAGTGCAGCAGCTCATGCCAGCGTCGACCTGCACAGCTTGGTCGAGGCGCCGGCCGCTGACCTACCCGAAGCGGCGGCGGCGCACCTGTTCTCGGGATTCGAGGACCCTTCACGGCGAGAGGGCTCCGAGGCGCTGCTGCGCAGCTGCCTGACTCACCCCCTGGCTGGGAAGATTTTGCGCGATCAGGTCATGGCGCCGGCTCAAGCGACCGTCGCCGCGACCATCGGCGGCACCGACGCCGAATTGCGGGCAGCGGTATTGAACGCCTGCACACTGGGGGTCACCATCGCGCGGTACCTGCTGAAAGTCCCAGCGATGGCCCAAGCCGACCGAGGCGACCTCGAGAGAATCCTCGAACCGGCGCTGCGCGCCCTGGTGCAGGCGCAACCGGATCCTTCAGATCATCGACCGGTCTAGAGCAACACGAGGAACGCCAGCTCAGTCGGGATCAGAGTAAAACGGGAACAGCTCCGTACGGCTGACCGTCAGGAAATTCCGCAGACGTTCCAACTGTGCATCCGCGAATGCCGCGTCGCCACAAATCCCAACCTCCGACATGCCGACTGACGACATCGGCCGCCAACCACTGAACGCCCGGCTCACAGCTCGACTCGGCGAATCAAAACCAGACCAGGGACTACGTCATATCGGTTGTTGTGTGCCGTTACTACCGGGATCCCCAGAATGCGGCGGAGGCGGTGGTGTAGCCGCGCTCCGGCGTCGCCCGAATCTGGGCGAGCAGTGCATCCACGCGTGATGCCGAGCCCGCCCCTGGACGGGACGACGACTCGGCATCACCAGAACGATCGTGCTGTGGGCGGTGGGTCAGGTGCGCGACAAGTCTGTCTGGGCGACACCTCGCGCGGACAGCCACTGGATCGGATCGACCTTCGTGCCGTCCGGATCGGTGGTTTCGAAGTGCAGATGAGGCCCGGTGGACTCGCCGCGGTTACCGACGGTGGCGATCTGCTCGCCGGCTTGGACCTGCTGGCCGGCCGCAACCAGGGTTTCGTTGATATGCCCGTAGGTGCTCGTCGAGCCGTCGTCGTGTCGGATCTGGAC
This sequence comes from Rhodococcus sp. NPDC060090, assembly GCF_042729855.1. Taxonomy (NCBI): domain Bacteria; kingdom Bacillati; phylum Actinomycetota; class Actinomycetes; order Mycobacteriales; family Nocardiaceae; genus Rhodococcus; species Rhodococcus sp. NPDC060090. The sequence goes on from NZ_JBHWXB010000012.1 coordinate 151,223, forward strand.
CCACAGGCCGAATCCGGAGGCGGGGCCGGAATCGATCACCGTGCCGGCGGCCGCGGCATAGACCGGTGTGCCGATGCTGTTGGCGATGTCGAGCCCGGAGTGGGTGGCACCCCACCGCGGCCCGAAGGCCGAGGTCACGGTACCCGACACCGGCGCGACCGCCAAGGGCTGCGGCACCCACGACGAGACGCTCGGGGGCGTCCAGTTCCACGAGGCCGCCGGGTCCGGGGCGGGCGCGTGGACGTGGTCCCCGGCCGGAGGGGACGTCGCAGCGGTATCGACAGTCGGGGTGCTTTCCGGACCCGCAAGATCCGGGGCGGCCTGCCACGGGTCATGGGCAGTGTGGTCCGGCGCGGGGTGCAGGCGGTGTGTGGCGGCGATCTGTTCGATGGCGGCGCCGACCCCGGGCAGTACGGTCTCGGCTGCCGCGAGGGGCGCTGTCGCGGGCGGGGCGGCGTACATATCGCTGCTCTCCTCGACCGGGTGTGCGCCGGCTGCGGCCGGGGCAGCGAGCTGCGAGCCCACCGCCAAAAACGCCCCGGTCGCGACCGCGGACGCCCAGGCGGTGGTGTGCGTCGCGCGGGCGGGCTGGGCCCGGTGGCGGCCGCCACGAACCGGATACCCCGACCGGAATGTCTCATTTTCATCACAATGATATTCGGTCCTGGGGGGTGTGGAGAGGCGGTGTCGTCCCACTGAAGTACTCCTTGACGTGCAGGTTTGCCCGATCCCTTCACGAGGCCGGACACTGAAGATAACGAAACGATATACGAAGACGGCGCTAAAAACTACGTTTCTTAGTACTTCATCAGGGAGTGGTGCGCTGGCGACGACGGCCCAGCAGGGCAGCAACGACCACCACAGCGAACACCGCTTCCGGCCACGAACCCAGCCGAGTAGCCAAGGTCGACCCGGTGCTCAACGGGAGCTCTCCGACGAGTACGTCGGCGGTGAACATCGCGCTCTGCTCGGTGACCTGCCCGTCGGGGGTGATCAGCGCACTGACCCCGCTGGTGGCCGCGACGACCACCGAGCGGCCGTGCTCGACGGCGCGCACCCGCGACATCGCCAGTTGCTGGTAGGTCATCTCGGTGCGCCCGAAAGTGGCGTTGTTGGTGGGCACGGTGATCAACTGGGCACCCGCGCGGACCGACTCGGTCACAGCGTCGTCGAAGGCGACTTCGTAGCAGGTCGCGACCGCAATCGGCACCCCGTTGAGGTCGACCCGGCCGGTACCGGTGCCGGGAACGAAGTTGCCGACCTGCGTTGCCGCCGGTACGAGCTGTTCGATCACCGGACGCAGCGGCAGATATTCACCGAAGGGCACCAGATGACGTTTGCGATGCTGCTGGCCGGGACCGGTGTCCGGATCCCACACCAGCGCGCTGTTGCTGCTGGTGCCATCGCCGTTGCCGAGCACCGCACCGACGAGGATGGGCACTCCGATCGCCGCGGCCGCCCGGTCGAGTGCGGTGCGGGCATCGCGGTGTCGCAGCGGGTCGATGTCCGAGGAGTTCTCCGGCCACACCACCAACTGCGGGCGCGGATACCGTCCGGCAGCCACCTCGGCGGCGAGTTGCTCGGTGGCTGCCACGTGGTTGTCGAGCACCGCCCGGCGCTGAGCATTGAAATCGAACCCCATCCGCGGCACGTTGCCCTGCACCGCGGCCACGGTGACCGTCGGCCCGGCCACGGTCGAGATCTGAAGATCCGCGGCGAACGGAGCAAGCGCCAACGGCGCCGCGGCCAGCAGCCCACACCCCAGGGCGCCGCGGCCGCGTCCGGCCCGTACCCGGCCCACGCCCGCGACGACGGCGGTCCCGATCAGGGCCACGACAAAGCTCACCCCCGGTGCTCCGGCGAGCGAAGCCAGCGGCAGCAATGGCCCCTCGGCCTGCCCGAATGCGAGCCGCCCCCAGGGAAAGCCCCCGAACGGTATCCGCGCCCGCACCGCCTCGGTGACCACCCAGGCACCGGCGATCGTCAGCGGTGCGGCCGGGCGGCGGCTCAACACCGCGGCCAGCGCCCCGAACGCGCCGACGGCCACCGCCTGGGCGGCGGCCAGCGCCAGCCACGGCATCGCCCCGACGTACACCCCGACCCACGGCAGCAACGGCAGGAAAAAACCCAGGCCGGCGAGATATCCGTAGCCGAATCCGCCCTTGGCGGAGCGGTGCGCCACCGCTGCGGTGAGCACCGCGATCGCGATCGGCGCCAACCACCAGGACGTGCGGGGCGGAAAGCTCGCATAGAGCCCCAGCCCCGCCACGATCGCCGCCGCGCACCGCCACAGCACCCCGGGCCAGGAGCCACGGCGCCGCAGCACCGCAGCGGGAATGTCGACGACCCCGGTCGCGACGGTCATCGGCGGACCCTTTCTCGAGAGACGGTGCACGGCCCCCGCGCGCAGCAGTCCGAAGCTCCGCCCGATGCGGCGGACAGAGGTCAGTTCAGGCCCGCGTAGGAGTGCAGCCCGGAGACGACCATGTTGATGACGAACAGGTTGAACAGCGTGGCGACGAAGCCGGCGATGTTGATCCAGGCCGCTCGGGTCTCACGCCAGCCGGCGGTGGCGCGGGCGTGCAGGTAGGCCGCGTAGACCACCCAGGCGATGAACGAGACGGTTTCTTTCGGGTCCCAGCCCCAGAACCGACCCCAGGCCGCTTCGGCCCAGATCGCGCCGAGAATGACCCCGGCCCCGAACAACGGAAACGCGAAGATCGTCGTGCGGTAGGCCAGGCGGTCGAGGGCGCGGGCGTCCGGGAGGCGCTGCACGAGTCGGGCCAGCCGCGTCTGGGGGCGTTGTTCGGCCTTCAACGCCAGCAGGAACAACGTGCTGGCCACCCCGGAGACGAGGAATACACCGCTCGAGACCGAGACCACCGAGACGTGGATCGGCAGCCAGAACGACTGCAGCGCGGGCACCACCGGGGCGGCATCGGCATAGAGCACGGTGCCGGCAACGAACAGCAGGAGCAGCACCGGGATCAGCGCGAAAGCCCACAGCACCCGCAGCGCCGGGCGGCGCAACACGATCAACCCGGCGAGCACCCCGATCGCGCAGGTGACGGTGACGAACTCGTACATGTTGCCCCACGGGAAACGGGAGGTGGCCAGCCCGCGCAGCACCATCGAACCGACGTGCAGGACCAGGGCGACTGTGAGCACGCTGACACCCATGCGGCCGAGCCGGTCCGATACCTCCCGTCGGGGTGGCTCGACGACCCGTCCGGGCTCGTCGGCCGAACCGGCAGCAGCAGCGGCCACAGGTACCAGTTCCGGTGCGGTGCGGCGTACCCGCACCGCCGCGAACTCGGCGACGAACAGCACCAGCGCCAGCAGATAGACGACAAAGGCAGTTTCGAAGCTCAGATCGGAGTAGCGAGCGAGGGTCTCGTCGATCGGCATGGCTCTATCGGCCTTCTTTCGCAGCAGAGGGGGTCTCGGGCAGCAGACGCTGGCACAGGTCGGTGAACTCCGATCCCCACCCAGCCTGGTCGGTGCGGGCCAACCCCCCGAGCTCGACGGCGGTGCCGCCGCCCGCGGGGCGCAGCCGCACCCAGATCCGGCGGCGCTTGATCACCAGCGAGGCCAACAGCCCGCCCATCATGGTGATCGCGAAGACCAGCACCCAGTTCTGAGCGGGATCGTGAGACACCTGCAGGTAGGCGAATTCCTCGGCGCCGTCGAACCGCACCGCGGTGCCATCGGCCAAGGTGGTGGACTCGCCGGGCCGCAGGTTGACCCGCGCCTGTTTGACCAACCGGCCCTGATTGATCATCTCGGAGTTCAGTGTGAAGATCGACTGCGGAATGCCGGTGTCCAGACCGGTGTCACCCTTGTAGATGTCGATGGCCACGGCCGGATCGAGCATGTCGGGAAACGCCGAGGTCAGCAGTGTTCCGTCGAATGCTGCGGTGGGGGCGAACAGCCCCTCGAGCGCGATCTGGTTGCGGCGCCGCTCATCCGGATCCGGATAGGTACCGCCGGGAGGATCGAAACGCATAGCCCCGCTGCTGAGGAACGTGGTGGCGTCCTCGGGCGCGAACTGCAACGTTTCGGTGCGCGACTGTCCGTCGGGGAAGATCACGGTGAACCGGGGGGGCATACCCGTGGCCGGTGAGATAGACCCGTTCGTTTCCGAGGCGCAGCGGCTCGTTGACTCGCAGCCGGTACGGGTGCCACCGGTCGGTGCCGATGTCCGCGCCGCGCTGGTAGGAAATGTTCGAGGTGAACATTTCCGCTTGGCCGTTGTCGAGGTAGTCGGCGGAAAAGTCTTCGACCTTGAGGCAGAACGGATCCAGGCCGGTGCCGTCGGTGGCGGTACCGGGACGGAACGAGTCGTACACCGCCGGGGAAGTGTTGCACAATCCCGGCCCGCCGTCGGCGATGACGATCACCGACCCCTCATACCCGAACAACCGCCCGGTGGCCACGGCCACCAGCACCCCCACCAGGGAGAAGTGGAAGACCAGGTTCCCGACCTCGCGCAGATACCCTTTTTCCGCCGAGATCGACTGCTGTCCGTCAGGTCCGGTGCGTGTGATGGTGCGCCACCGCCGCAACACGGTCTGTACCTGCTCGGCGGTTTCGTCGATCGGGGTATTCACCTCACCCTGATGGTGATGCGGCAGCCGGACCAGATTTCGAGGCACGGGCACCGGCTCGCTGCGCACGGCCCGCAGGTGTTCGCGCAGCCGCGGCAGCAGACATCCGATGAGCGAGATCATCAGCAGCACGTAGATAGCGGTGAACCAGAAGCTGGCGAACACGTCGAACATCTCGAGCCGATCCAGGATCGGGCCGAGAACCGGGCGGTCGGCGATGTACTCGTCGACCTTGCCGGCGTTGAGGTTGCGCTGGGGCAGCAGCGCCCCAGGAATGGCGGCGACCGCGAGCAGGAACAGCAGCACCAGCGCGGTGCGCATCGAGGTGAGCTGACGCCACAGGTTCCGGACTTCGGCGAGGGCGCGCCGCCCCGGGGACGGCCGCGAAAGCGGCGGGGCCGGCGGCAGGTCGGGGTCGGTGACGGTCATATCGGCAGCACCACGTCGGTGACGAACTCGTCCCGGATCCAGGCGATGAACATCTCCCACACTCCCGTGGTCAAGGCGATCCCGACGGCGATGAGCATCACGCCGCCGACGATCTGAATGTGGCGCGAATGGCGACGTAGCCATCCGACACCGCGCAGGGCCGAGGCCGACCCGAACGCCATGGCCACGAACGGCAGGCCCAGTCCCAGGCAGTACGCGACGATCAACAGCACTCCGCGGGCCGCGGTGGTGCCCTCGGTGCCGGCGGCCACGGACAGCACCCCGGCCAGCGTCGGGCCCAGGCACGGTGTCCACCCGAGGGCGAACACTCCGCCGAGCACGGGAGCCCCGGCGAGCGAGGAAATGCGCCGGGGCGCGAACCGGGTGTCTTTCTGCAGCGCCGGAACCAGCCCGATGAACACCAGCCCCATCACGATGGTGACCACCCCGCCGACGCGTTGGAGCAACTCCTGGTTGATCCGCAACGCCCCGATCACCCCGAACACCGAGGCGGTGGCCAGCACGAACACCACGGTGAACCCCGCGACGAACAGACCGGCGGCGCCGGTGACCCGCCACCGTCCCGCGGTACGCACACCGGTAGTGGTGGTGGAGGTGGTCCGCTCTTCGGCGGTCAGCGCCGGGGCGTCAGCGCCGGAGATCCCGGCCAGATACGACAGATAACCCGGCACCAGGGGCACCACGCACGGGGAAGCGAACGAGATCAACCCGGCCAACACGCACGCGCCCACCGCCAACAGCAACGGCCCGGACGCGGCCGCGTCCTGAAAACTCGCACCGATTCCTTGAGCAAGCACGATCATTGTTCGACCGCCCCTGGTTCGGCCGCTACTCGTTCGATGACCGGTTGCAGGTCTTCGGTCAGCAGCGCCCGTAGGAACACCGCGGCCACCCGATGCTGCCGATCGAGCACGAGTGTGGACGGGATGACACTTGTGGGGAAATTGCCGCCGAGGGCGGTCAGCGTGCGCATCGGCGGGTCATAGATCGACGGGTAGGTGACCTGGTTGTCGATGACGAAGTCCTGCGCCTTATCGCGTTGGGGGTCACGGACGTTGATGCCGAGAAACTGCACCCCCAGGTCGCGGGTGGCGTCGAACGCCCGGCCGAGGTCGTCGGTTTCGCTGCGGCACGGTGCGCACCACTGGCCCCACAGATTGATCACCACCACCTGACCGGCGTAGTCGGCCAGATCGACCGTGACATCGTCGGCCATCAGGTCCGGGCCGGACAAGGGCCCGAGGGTTCCGCGCTCGGAGGGCGGATCGTGGTCGATCGATCACAGCAAACGGCCGGACATCTCGTGCGACTGCAGTCCGCTGTTCCTGCGGCCGTGGCCTTACCTCGTCGATCCGATGACGTCGCCGACGCAGAACTGCACGGCATGGACCGTCGCGGTATCGGATCTCGATGTCGTGCGCCCTCGGGTTCAGCGGTGGGTCTCGCCCTCCGGGCGGTGATGACTGCCCGCGGCGGTCGTCGAGGTGAGGGTCAGACTGCCACCGCGGTCGACGACGTGCACGCTGGTGCCGATGATGTCGGCACCACCGGCGAGAATCTGTGCGCCGCCCGAGTCGGTATGACCCGACACGCGTCGCCCATCCGGGGTCGCACCGATGAGGAAGCCGACCGAAGGGGTGCCATCGCGGCCGAATTCCGCGGTGGCCGTGATGATCTCGACCTCACCTGAATAGTCGACTGCGGCCTCCGGTGCCGACGCGGGCATCAGTACCGGTTCCGGATCGCCGATGTACCCGTCGGTGTGCGGTGCGCATCCGAGCACCACGACATGCTGGTAGGTGAGGTATCCGCCGTTGCCGTGTACCAGCGCGAGCTCGCCGTCGGTGCGTAGGCGACGCGCGACCGCGACGATCGAATGCAGTGTGTAACTGTTGAGCGGGCCACCGAAGAACGAGTGGCCACCGGTGACCGACGGGACGGTGTCGCGCGGGAGGCCGAGATGCTCGACGAGCAGCTTGGGTACCACCGGGAAGCAGCTGTAGGCATCGATGACGTCGAAGTCGGTTGCGCGGAGGTCGGCGCGGTCGAGGGTGCGCCGGAGGGCGTCGGCGAGCGCGGCGGAGTGGCCGAAATCAGCACGGGCGAGAATGTCTGCCGGTTCGGTCGCGCCCGCGCCGCCCCACACGTAGAGCACGTGATCGTCGGCGACGCCGAGTTCACGTGCGGTCGCAAGTGAGGTGACGACGACGGCCGCTGCCTGGTCGACGAACGGCATCGCATTCATCAGCAGGGGGTACGGATCGGTCACCGCGCGGTTCTTCGGTCCGACGGTGCGGATGTCCTCGGCGGTGCGCAGGTCCGGATTCCACGAGGCGGGGTTGTCTGCCGCGATCGCGGAGAAGGCGCCGTAGAGCTGCGCGGACCACTCGATCGACTTCTCGCGGGAGTGTCCGAGCCGGTGGCTGAACCGGTTCTCGAACAGCGGATACACGCGAGTGGGGACTACCATCGCGGCGTGCTGCATCGCGGCGCTGCCCAGATCGTCCGGATCGAACGCTGGGGGACCGCCGGGAGCGGTGACCCAGCCGAGTGCGGTCGGGTCGGTCCCGGCCTTGAGAGCGTTGGTGACCGAGGCCTGCGTCTCGCCGCCGACGAGCAGCGCGACGGAGCTGGTTCCGGCCGCGATGTCGTGCGCGATGCGGTCGAGCAGGGCTGCCGGCCAGTGGCCGCCGATTGGGGTCGTCGACGTGTGCTCGGGTGTGGCACCGATGCGTTCGGCGAGCAGTCCGGGCAGGTCGTCGTACGACCAGCTCGCCGTCTTCACCGCGCGGACGGTATCGATGCGGGCGGTCAGTTCGTCGGCTGCACCGGTGTCGGCCAGCGCGGCGCGTGTTGCCTCGACGATGAGGTCGAGTGGTTCTCGTGGATCGGCGGGCGAGCCGGCGCGTCCGGATCGCAGGTCGCCGACACCGATGACGACGGGTGTCCGTGCCGGATCTGTCATGGCTGCCTCCGGATGGTCGGGGAGTGGCACCCCGGAGCGTAATACGGACTGATTCAGTCTGTATATATGGGTGCGGTCTGGCACACTCGTGACGTGACCGATGGACCTGCTCCCCGGCGTCGCGGCCGACCCCGCGACGCCGACCTCGAGGACCGGGTCTTCGATGCCGTGCTCGAGGTCTACGCCGAGACCAGCTGGCGCGGCTTCACTCTCGACGCGGTAGGGCGCCGGGCACGTGTCGGCCGCGCGGCGCTGTACCGGAGGTGGGACACCAAGGACGACCTCCTCGTCCAGGCCCTCGAGGCCCGCAGCCCACTGCCCGAACCGATCGACACCGGCGCGCTCCGCTCCGACCTCATCGAGCTGGCACGACAACTCCTGCACGGGTATCGCACACCGTCAGGTCTGGTCAGCTTGCGCGTGGCACTCGACTCGCGGGTCAACCCCGAACTGCTCGCCCGCTTGACCGAGACACTCAACCGCAGCCGGGTCCTCGCAGCGCGCACCATTGTGCATCGGGCGGTCGAGCGCAGCGAACTCGACGCGGGCACCTCGGTCACGTTGCTGCTCGAGATCGTGACCGGCGCGGTCCTCAGTCACGCACTGTTCGGGTTGGCCGAGCCCGCGCCGGGCGACGACGACGCCTACGCGGACCTCGTCGTCGATGTGGTTCTCGCGGCGCTGCAAAATGCCGCCCGCGGGTTCGATCCGAAACGCCGGAACCGGTCCGTGACCGAACTGCAATCGAGCTGATCGGCGGGTCTTCGAATCGGGCGTCGCCCGACCGTCATCCGGGCTAGCCTGGCAAACAGGTACACGGTGACAGGAGATCAGCGATGGATCTGGAGGCGATGGAGCAGATTGCGCAGGTCAAGTATCGCTACGCGAGAACTCTCGATACGAAGAACTGGGCAGAACTCTCCGACACCCTCGTTCCCGAGGCGACAGCCGTGTACGGAGAGCATCTCAGTTTCGAATCTCGAGACGTCTTCATCAACTTCCTCGAGAACACGCTCGGACTCCATATGGTCACAGAACATCACTGCAGTCACCCCGAGATCCGGATCGAGGAGAGCGGCCGAAGCGCAACGGGCACCTGGCTGCTCGCCGATACCGTGATCGTTCCGGAAGACGGCATGATCCTGCGCGGATCGGCGTACTACCACGACCGGTACGTCCGCTGCGACGACGGCGCCTGGCGGATCACGCACACCGGATACGAACGCAACTGGGAGACGGTCGTCTCCCTCGCAGATATGCCGTCGTTCCGGTTGAGCAGTAACCGATGGACGCTGCTTCAACAGCCACCAGCGCGTCCTGAACCACGCGCGTCCTGAACTGCACCACAGTGATGTGACGTCCGAAAGGAGAGATGTCCATGGCGACTCCCGACACGGTGTTTCCTCCCGCCGGCGCGATCCCGTATCTCACGGTGGCGCGGGGGCGCGACGCAATCGACTGGTACACAAGCGCATTCGGTGCGACTCTGCAGGGCGAGCCGATCTTCATGGACGACGGCAGGCTCGGCCACGCCGAACTCGGCTTCCCGACGGGCATGGTGTACCTCGCGGAAGAGTTCCCGGAGATGGGCATGACCGCACCGGCCGGGGGAGCCACATCGGTGAGCCTGATGCTTCCGGTCGCCGACACCGACACCGTCCTCGAACGCGCCCGTGCTGCCGGAGGTCGGGTCGAACGGTGGATCTCGGAGAACCACGGTCACCGCAACGCCACGTTGATCGACCCGTTCGGGCATCGGTGGATGCTCGTCGGCCCGATCACCGGCGACCCAGCGACCGGCGAACCGTAGAATTCCACCGACCCGCGCGCGCACCTCACGCTCGAGTCGCGCACGACCGGTAGGCTCCGGCCCGTGAAAGAGTCGTTCATCCGCACACACGTCGCCAACGGGGTCGGCGAGGTGCAACTCGACCGGCCCGAAGCGCTCAACGCGCTCGAGGGGTCGATGATCCGAGACATGCACGCTGCACTGTTGCAGTGGCGTGACGACCCCGCCGTGACGGCGGTGCTCGTCACGAGCCTCTCCGACCGGGCTTTCTGCGCGGGTGGAGACATCAAACCCGCCCGCGACGCGGTGTTGGCAGGCGACTTCGACACGGTGCGCGCGTCCTTCGCGGCCGAATATCGGCTCGACGAACTCGTGGCCACCTACCCGAAGCCGTATCTCGCGGTCCTCGACGGCGTCACCCTGGGCGGTGGACTCGGGATCTCGGTGCACGGTGCCGTGCGGGTCGTGACGGAGAAGGCGTCGTTCGCGATGCCCGAGACCGCGATCGGGTTCATCCCCGATGTCGGGTCGAGCCACTTCCTTCCCCGCCTGCGCGGCACCGCTGTGCGGTGCGACGCGGTCGGGATGTACCTGGCGGTGACGGGAACTCGCATCGGAGCCGGTGATGCTCTGGCGGTGGGCCTCGCCACCCATTTCGTTCCCAGCGACCGCGTCGACGACCTTGCCGAGCGCATCCGCGCGGGTCACTGGCAGGATGCGCTCGACGAATTCGTCGTGCCTGCACCGGAATCCGAACTCGAACAGCGCTTCGCCGACATCGAGACCGTGTTCGGAGACGGCACGATCGACGACATGCTGAACCGGCTCACGAATGCCGACTCCGAAATCGATGCCGAGTGGGCCGATCGGACGCGCGCGGCGGTGCGCGCACTGTCGCCGACCAGCGTGTGCGCCACCGTCGACCTGATGCGGCGCGGTGCCGAGAGCACCCTCGACGAATGCCTCGCTCGCGAACTCGAGGTGGCCGTGCGGATCAGCGCGGAACCCGACTTCGCAGAAGGCGTGCGCGCCGTGCTCGTCGACAAGGACCGCTCACCGCGATGGTCGCCATCGCAGGTCGAGGAGATCGACCCGGCGACCATCGCCGCACTGTTCGCCTGAGCGGGGTCGGCGTCCCGAGTGGCTCAGCGAGTGAAGCGATGCGGTGACTGCAGGTCGACCACGATCGACTGACCACCGAGCTTCGCGTGGATCTCGGGCTTCTCGAGACCACCGGCCACGAGGTACTCACCGAGGAGCTGGAGCAGTTCGTCGTTGTCGATGGTCGGGTCGATTCCGTGGGATGACCGCGAACCGAGCTCGCCGTGGGCCAGACGCGCAGCGATCCGCACCGACGCGACACCCATCGAGTTGCGGCGTGAGGGCACGCCGGACGCCGAGGCGGTGCCGAGCGTGTTCGCCGAGGTGGTGCCGACCGTACCCGAGGTATCGGTCGTCGAGCCGTTGGTGCTGGTCGTGCTGCCGTTGGTGCTGGTGCTCGTCACCGAGGACGTCCCTTCGTTCGTGGTTCCGGCGGCCACCCCGCCGGCCGGGTTGCGGTCGATCGCGTGCACACCCGAGGGGTCTTCCACGGTGAGCACAGTCATCGGTGTACTACTCGGGAGCGGTGTGCTCGGCAGCGGGTATACGAAGGTGCCCGACCTCTTCGGACCCTTCGACCGGCCACCGGACCCGGACTGTCGGGTCTCGTTGGTGCTGGTCTCGGTCTCCCCGCTCTTCGGCAGTTCTTCCGACGGCACGGACGATGCATCGTCGTTCATTGACAAGCTCCTGAAATCACCCGAGCGTGCGTGCTCGACGGCAGCAAAATACCAGCCGAAGGGTGTCCGCGTCACCCCGTATGTCCGGTATCTGCCGTCGGCGGGTCAATCCGTCGCGGCGACCAGGGGCTCGAGAGTGAGATCGGGGAGTTCCTTCTGGATGTACTGCAGCCGCCACTTGTCACTGACGAGCGCGAGCAGCACACCGTCGGACCGCTCGAACACCTCGACGCCACGCTGACGGTTGAGTTCCACGGTCGACCCCGCGTCGGTGCGGCGCGCCAGCGCATACCCGAGCGGCTCGATCTTCGGGTCGACGTTGTACTCGGCCTTCATCCGCGCCGCGACCACCTCGAACTGCATGGGCCCGACCGCCGCCATCACCGGCGACGCATCGCCACGGATGTCGTTGCGGAGGATCTGCACGACGCCTTCGGAATCGAGCTGGTCGACGGCCTTGCGGAACTGCTTGTACTTCGAGGCGCTCTCGGCCCGCAGGATCGCGAAGTGCTCGGGCGCGAACGACGGAATGGGCGGGAACTCGACCTTCTTGTCGACGTACAACGTATGGCCGGGTGCCAGGGCGGTGGCGTTGACCAGCCCGACCACATCGCCGGGGTAGGCGTTCTCGACCGTGGTGCGTTCGCGTCCGAAGACGGTGAGGGCGTACTTCGTCGCGAACGGCTTGCCGGTCTGGGCGTGGGTGACGACCATGCCGCGCTCGAACACACCCGATACGACGCGCATGAAGGCGAGCCGGTCGCGGTGGGCGGTGTCCATCCCGGCCTGGACTTTGAACACCACGGCGCTGAACGGGTCGTCGACTTCGCGGGGCGTGTCGTCGATCGCGAGGCGGCTCCGCGGCGGCGGCGCAAGTGCGACGAGAGTGTCGAGGATCTGCCGGACACCGAAGTTGAGCATGGCGGACGCGAAGATCACCGGCGACGTCTGGCCCGCCAGGAACAGCTCCTGGTCGTGATCCTGCCCGCTCGCCGACAGCAGCTCCGATTCCTCGGCGGCCTCGACCCAGGTGTCGCCCTCGCGTTCGAGCGCGACCTCGGGGGACAGATGCTCCTCGGGGGCGATCTTCGCGCCACCCGCGGTGCGCGTGAACTTGATGTATTCGACGGCTTCGCCCGCATGATCGTCCTGGCCGCGTCGCAGGAGACCACGGAAATCGCCCGCGATACCCACCGGCCAGAACAGCGGCGTGGGGGTGAGACCGATGCGCTCCTCGATCTCGTCGAGCAGCTCGAGAGGCGTCTGACCGGGCCGGTCCCATTTGTTGATCACCGTGATCACCGGGATACCGCGGTGGCGGCACACCTGGAACAGCTTCAACGTCTGCGGTTCGAGGCCCTTTGCGGCGTCGATGAGCATCACTGCCGCGTCGACCGCGGTGAGTACCCGGTAGGTGTCCTCCGAGAAGTCGGAGTGACCGGGCGTGTCGACGAGATTGATGACGTTGACTGTGTCGACAGCGGTGACACCGTCTTCCGTCTCCGGGGCCTCGGACGACGCGTAGTTGAACTGCAACGCGGTGGAGCTGACGGAGATACCGCGGGCCTTCTCCATCTCCATCCAGTCGGACACGGTGGACTTGCGGCCCGCCTTGCCGTGCACGGCGCCTGCCTCGGAGATGACCTTCGCGTGCAGTGCGAGGGCCTCGGTGAGAGTGGACTTACCGGCGTCCGGATGGGAGATGACGGCGAACGTGCGCCGTCGCAGCGCCTCGGAACGGACTGCGTTCGACGAAGCGGGCTTCGCGGCGTTGGTGGATTCGCTGGCGGAGGCGGGCGGGGTACTCAACGCGGAAACCTCTCGAAACTTTTTGGTCGGTGTTCTATCGCAGGCAACTTCTCCATGTTACTAGGCGATTCGGTGTCGTTTTCCCTCACATTCGATCACGTTTCTCCGGGGAGGCTTCCGGTTGCCCGATTCCGGGCCACTCTGATTCGTAGGGCCGGGATTTCGGCACGGAAGAGCCCGGCCGCATCGGAGCGAGGAGTGTTTCGTGAGCAGATTCACTGATGAGATGTACGCGACGGGGCGCACGAGTACACGAGGGTTGATCACCGGCGAGCCGGACTCGCCGCGCAGGCAGACCTGGATGCAGATCCACGAGCAGGCGCGCTGCATGGCGGGTTGCCTGGCCGCGGACGGGATCGGACCGGGCGATGCAGTCGCGATCCTCGCTGGGTTCCCGGCCGACATCGCCCCGATCTGCCAGGGCGTATGGATGCGCGGCGGAAGCATCACGATGCTGCACCAGCCGACCCCGCGCACCGATCTCGACAGGTGGACGCGCGACACCGAGACCGTGTTGCACATGATCGGGGCGCGGATCGTGGTGCTCGGCGCGCCGTTCGACATTGCAGAGCCACTGCTGCGTGAGCGGGAGATCGAGGTCGTCACCGTCGAGCATCTGCGCGCGGGTAGGGCGATCGACCCGGTCGAGACCGCGGAATCCGACATTGTGCTGCAGCAGCTGACCTCCGGATCCACAGGATCGCCGAAGGCCGTACAGATCACGCACGAGAACTTCTACGTCAACGGCTACGCGATGTTCGAACGCATCAAGTTCTCGCTCGACGACGACGTCATGATCAGCTGGCTGCCGCTCTTCCACGACATGGGCATGGTCGGTTTCCTCAGCGTCCCGATGCAGATGGGCGGGGAGGTCGTATCGGTGACTCCGCTCGACTTCCTTCGGGCACCGATGTTGTGGGCGGATCTCATCACGAAGTATCGCGGAACTGTGACGGCTGCACCGAATTTCGCGTACTCGTTGCTGGCGCGCAAGCTGGCGCAGGCCGAGGACGGTGCGGTGGACCTGTCGTCGGTCAAGTGGATGTGGAACGGCGCAGAACCCGTCGACCCCGACACCATGGATGCGCTCGCGGAGGCGGGAACCCGTTTCGGGCTCGACCCCATGGCGCTGGCCCCCGTCTACGGGATGGCGGAGACGACGTTGGCGGTGTCGGTACCCGATCCCGGTCACGGGCAGGTGCTCGACGTCGTCGATCCGGATCTGCTCGAGTCGGGAGGGATGGCCGTGCCGTCGGCCCATTCGAACGCCCGCCGTCTACCGACACTCGGGCACCTCGTCTCCGGCCTCGAAGGCCGGGTCGTGGGTCGCGACGGGCAGGAACTTCCCACCCGCGGGGTCGGGGTCATCCAGCTGCGAGGCAAGGCCGTCACGCACGGATACGTCACGGTCGACGGGCTGGTACCCGCACAGGACAGCGACGGCTGGCTCGACACCGGCGACGTCGGCTACTTCACCGAAGAAGGACTCGTCGTCGTGTGCGGCCGGGTCAAGGACGTCATCATCATGGGCGGACGCAACATCTATCCCACCGATATCGAGCGCGTCGCGTGCGGTGTGGCGGGCGTGCGACCGGGCAATGCCGTCGCGATCCGGCTGGACGCGGGAGACAAGCGGGAGTCGTTCGCTGTGGCGGTGGAGACCAACCTCATCGACGATCTCGACGAAGTGCGCCGCATCGAGCACGACGTCGTGCACGCGGTGTGTGCGGAGGTGGGTGCACGTCCGCGCACGGTTGCGGTGCTCGGGCCGGGCCACATCCCGAAGACGTCGTCGGGCAAGCTGCGGCGCGGAACGTCGGCATCACTGCTCCGCTGATGCGGATCTTCGGTGGATCGGTGTTCGTCCACCGGTCAGAATTCCACCGAGGTGACGGAGGTCAGTGGATCCGGTTCTGAGCGCCTTCGAGACCGAGCTTCAGGAGCAGTTCGACGGCGTCGGCACCTTCCTCGCAGAGCACCCCGAGGTCTTTGCGCTCGGCGGAGGAGAACGGCTTCAGCACGAAGTCCGCCGGATCCTGACGACCGGGAGGCCTGCCGATCCCCATGCGCACCCGAAGGTATTCCTTCGTGCCCAGCGCCGATGACGTGGACCGCAGACCGTTGTGCCCGTTCTCGCCGCCACCCTGCTTGAGACGGATCGTGCCGTAGTCGAGGTCGAGTTCGTCGTGGATCACGATGATGTTCGCGGGCGAGACCGAGAAGAACTTCGCCAGACCTGCGACCGGGCCACCCGACACGTTCATGTAGGTGCGGGGCTTCGCGACGATCACCTGCCGTCCGTCGAGGCGGGCCTGCACGATCTCGGCGTTGCTCTTCTTGTGTGCGCCGAACTTCCCGCCGACCCGGTCGGCCAGCACGTCGGCAACCATGAAGCCGATGTTGTGCCGGGTGGTCTCGTACTTGGGACCGGGGTTTCCCAGGCCCACGACGAGCGCGGTGTCCTCGCTCACGTGCAGGTCCTTCCTCGAACTGTGTGTGGCTGCGTTCTGCTCGGCGTTCTGCTCGGCAGAATGCGCGTACGGCGCGCCACCCCGAAGGATGACGCGCCGCACGAAAGATTTCACTGAGCCCGAAAGGTTCAGGTAGCAGGAGAGAGGCTCAGGCCTCTTCTTCTGCTTCCTCGGTCGTAGCTGCATCGTCGGCGTTCGCCTGTGCAGCGGCCTCGACGATGTTCACGAGCAGCAGTTCGGGATCGTCCTGCAGGGTCGCGCCTGCGGGAAGCTCGACACCACCCGCGAGGATCTGGGTACCGACGGGAGCGCCCTCGATCGACACCGAGATCTCCTCGGGGATGTTGAAGGCGTCGGCCTCGATCTTGATGGTGTTGGCCTCGGTGACGACGAGCGCGCCGGAGCCGGCGATGCCCGTGAGGACGACGGGGACCTCGACGGTGACCTTCTCGCCCTTCTTCACGACGAGCAGGTCGGCATGCTCGATGTTGCGGCGGATCGGGTGCATGGTGACCGACTTGGTGAGCGCGAGCTGCTCGGTGCCCTCGACGTCGAGGGTCAGGACGGCGTTGGTGCCGTGGTTACGCAGGACTGCTGCGAACTCGAGGGCGCCCAGCGACAGGTGCTTGGGGTCGGTGCCGTGGCCGTACAGGACGGCGGGGACCTGGCCGGCACGACGGGTACGGCGGGCGGCGCCCTTACCGAACTCGGTGCGGACAGCGGCTACGAGACGGTTCTCGTTGGACATGATGCAACGGCTCCTACGCTAGTGAACTCTCACGGGGTCGGTCTTCTCGGCGAATGCGGGACCGGACACGCACGGCAGTAGGAGCGATTTCCACGCTCTGAGGAGCCGCGGCCGCGTCGATCACGGTAAACCGACGATTTCACGGTTCACCCTCGCCGAGACAACTCGACATACTTTACCGGATCCGAATGCGCAATGCGAACGGGCCTCACTGTGCGAGCGTGCGCACCGCGACGAGGAAGCGATCGACATCGGCGGGGGAGACGAAATAGTGCGGTGAGGCACGCACCACCGCTTCGAGTTTCCGCTGCGACATGTCGAGGAGTGTGGAGCTGCGTGAGCTGACGGTCACGGTGATCGACTGTGCGGCCAGCGCGTCGCGCACGGCCGTCGGCTCCATGCCGTCGACGGTGAACGACACGATCCCGCTGAGTGGGGCACCACGATCGTGCCCGTCGAGTGGGGCACCACGATCGTGCCCGTCGAGTGGGGCACCACGATCGTGCCCGTCGAGTGGGGCACCACGATCGTGCACGGTGACACCCGGGATCCGTCCGAGCCCGTCGCGGGTGTGCTCGGCTCGGTAGGCGATGGCCTCCACCACGGCGTCGACTCCGAGATCGAGCAGATAGTCGACGGCGGCGCCCAGACCCAGCCGGGCCGCGACGTCGGCCTCCCACATCTCGAAACGCGACGCGTCGGGAGCGAGCTCGTACGTGTCGGGGGACGTCCACGTCGCACTGTGCAGATCGATCGCCGCAGGCTCGAGGTCGGCGATCAACCGGGGACGCACGTGGAGGAACCCGGTACCCCGAGGGCCGCGCAACCATTTGCGACCGGTGCCGGAGAGGGCATCGACGTCCAGTTCGGGCACGCTCACGGGCAACTGTCCCACCGATTGGCACGCATCGAGTAGCACCAGCGCCCCCACGGCGTGTGCGGCGTCGGATACCTCGCGGACCGGATTGACGAGACCGCCGTTCGTCGGTGCATGCACCACCGAGACGAGCTTGACGCGTTCGTCGAGCAGATCGTGCAATGCCTCGATGTCGATGCGTCCTGTGTCGTCGGAGGGGACCACCTCGACTCGCGCGCCGGTGGCGCGGGCGCGTTGCAGCGCCGCGACCGCGTTGGCGGCGTATTCGGCCTGCGACAGCAGAATGCGGTCGCCCGGTTCGAGCGGCACCGCGTAGAAGAACGACGTCCATGCCCGCGATGCGCTGTCGGACAACGCAACGGATGAGGCGTCGACTCCGAACAGCCGTCCGAGGGAGGTTTTGACCCCGGCGAGGTCGTCGAGGCGTTCGTTGGCGGCAGCGTATCCGCCGATCTCGGCCTCGCGTCGTAGGTGAGCGACGACGGTATCCACGACCGGGGCCGGTGGAAGCGACGACCCCGCACTGTCGAGGAACACCCGTTCGAAACACCCGGGAGTGTCGCGGCGGGCCTGCTGCACGTCGAGCATGGAAGTGGGCCTCCCTCTCCTGTCGTCACGATCTCCTGCCGAATCTAGTGTGGTCGATGCGGCGCCGGAGCGTTCTACGGGCGTTGCGCCGATACGCGCGTTAGGCTCGCTCAGTGACCGGGCCCACCGACAGAGGAGGGTGGATCGAGTGGTGATGGCGATGGATGCGGCGATGCCGCGCGCCGACAGGGAACTCGGTCCGCGCGCCTCCGCAGAGGAGTACGTACGGCGGGTGAGCTTCCGATTCGGCCCGCCGCGGCTGATCGGCGCGGAGCTCGAATGGCTGACTTCACGTGCCGACGGAACGGCTTCCAGGCCGGAACTCACGTCGATCGTCGAAGCACTCGGACCTCACGCTCCGAAGGCCGTCGCGCCGTCGTCCTCGGCTCGCCCGCTGCCGTCGGGGAGTTCGGTCAGTCTGGAACCGGGCGGACAGGTGGAGTTGGCGAGCGTGCCCTGCACGTCGGCGCGGCAGACGGTGGATCGTCTGGGTGCCGATGCGAAGATGCTGCGGTCGTTGCTCGCACGCCGCGCGGTGTCGATGCTCGGCAGTGCCACCGACGAGATCCGGCCGCCGCACCGTCTGCTCCGCACACCGCGGTACTCCGCGATGGAATTGCGATTCGACCGGATCGGCCCCCTCGGGCGTCTGATGATGAACAGCACGGCCGCGGTACAGGTCAGCGTCGACGTGGGAGTCGACGACGCCGAACTCGCTCGTCGCTGGGAGCTGCTCCACGCGATCGGCCCCGCCCTGATCGCCGCGTTCGGGTGTTCGCCTGTGCTGCGAGGTGCTCCGGAAGGGGAGTGGGTGTCGCAGCGGATGCGCACGTGGCTCTCGCTCGATCCCGAGCGCACCGCAATCGTGACCGATCCCCAGAAGTATCCGGCGTGGGCGCTCGACGCCCCGTTGTTGTGTGTCCGATCGGCAGACCAGGAGTGGCACGCGCCACCCGGGGCCTCGTTCGCGGAGTGGCTCGACGGCGGTCTCGACGACGAGCTCCGTCGCAGGCCGACTTTCGCCGATCTCGACTATCACCTGACCACGCTGTTTCCGCCCGTGCGTCCGTGCGGTCATCTCGAGGTCCGGTACCTGGACGCGCAGCCGGGCGATCTGTGGCAGGTGCCGATCGCGACCATCGAAGCGCTGCTGAGGAGTTCGGAGGTCATGACGGAGGCGGCGGCGATCGCCCGGCCGGTACGTGAGCTGTGGGCCGAGTCGGCGCGACAGGGGTTGGCTGCCGTCGAGTTGCGCGCCGCCGCAGTGGGGTTGTTGTCGTTGGCCGCGGAGTCCTCACCGGACATGAGATTCACCGCGGCGCTCGATGCCGCCGCGACGCGTTGTATGCGCGGACAGTCGCCGGGGGTGGCCGAGCGGTGAAGATGCTGCGGGACCGCCTCGAACGCGATCTCCAACGCGCTCGTGCTCGGACATGCGCGCTGACGGATATCGCAGATACCGAACTGACTCGGCAGCATTCACCGCTGATGAGTCCTCTCGTGTGGGATCTCGCGCACATCGCCAATCAGGAGGAACGCTGGCTGCTGCGTGAAGTCGCGGGCGGCGGGCCGGTGCGCGAGGGGATCGATGAACTCTACGATGCGTTCCTGCATCCCCGCGCGAGCAGAACCGAGCTTCCGCTGCTCGATCCCGACGGGGCGCGTCGGTACGCGGACGAGGTGCGCGAACTGTCATGGAAGGTTCTGCAAGACAGCAACTTCGACTCCGAGCTCACTCGCGACGGTTTCGTCTTCTCGATGATGGCGCAGCACGAGCAGCAGCACGACGAAACGATGCTCGCGACCCACCAGTTGCGTGTGGGTCCTCCCGTGCTCGACGCCCCGGAGGCGCCACATGCCGCGACTCCGCCGGAGCATGGTCGAGTGTTGGTCCCGGCGGGAGAGTTCGAGATGGGCACCTCGACCGACCCGGGGGCGCTCGACAACGAGAAACCCGCGCGCCGGGTGTATGTGCCCGCTTTTCTGCTCGAGACGGTGCCCGTGACCAACCGGCGCTTCGCCGGATTCATCGACGACGGCGGCTACCGGCGCCGCGACCTGTGGAGCGACGCGGGGTGGGCGCACCGCTGCGACGCGGACCTCGAAGCACCTCAGTTCTGGCGTCGCGACACCGAGGGTCGTTGGTGGCGGCGCAGTTTCGGTCGTGAGATACCCGTGCATCCGGACGAACCCGTCGTGCACGTGTGCTTCCACGAGGCCGACGCGTTCGCGCGCTGGGCCGGAGCGCGCCTTCCCAGCGAGGCAGAATGGGAGAAGGCCGCACGGTGGGATCCCGAGACAGGACGCAGCCGGCGGTACCCGTGGGGAGACGACGACCCCGATCCGGAGCACGCCAATCTCGGCCAGCGCCACCTCGGTCCGGCTGCGGTGGGCGCCTACCCGGCGGGGGTATCACCGCTCGGCGTGCATCAGTTGATCGGTGACGTGTGGGAGTGGACGTCGTCGCGCTTCGAGCCCTACCCGGGATTTCGTGCGTTCCCGTACAGGGAGTACTCGGAAGTGTTCTTCGGCGGCGACTTCCGTGTGCTCCGCGGTGGTTCCTTCGGGACCGACCAAGTTGCCTGTCGCGGTACATTCCGGAACTGGGATCATCCGATCCGCCGCCAGATCTTCGCCGGTTTCCGTCTTGCACACGATGCGCCGGAGTCGGACGAGGCGCCGGATGTGTAGACACCTGGGGTACCTCGGCCCGGACGAGTCGGTGGCGTCCCTGCTCACTGACGGTCCGAATTCGCTCGTGCGGCAATCGTGGACACCGACCGACATGCGCGGCGGTGGCACCGTCAACGCAGACGGCTTCGGGGTGGCCTGGTGGTCGGACCTCGGTGTTCTCGGCCGTTACCGCTCGCCGCAACCGGTCTGGGCCGACCCGTTCGTCATCGAGGGGCTGCCGACGATCAGATCCGAAGCCGTGATGATCGCGCTCCGTTCCGCGACGGTGGGAATGCCGGTGGAACGTTCTGCCAGCGCACCGTTTTCGGATGGCCGGTGGGCTTTCAGTTTCAACGGGGTGGTGCGAGGATGGCCGGGTTCGCTCGTCGAACTCGCGGAGAATCTCCCGGTGTCCGAACTCCTCGAACTCGACTCACCCACCGATTCTGCTGCGCTGTGGATGCTGTTGCGCTCGCGACTGCGTTCGGCGGAACCGGAACCCGCGTTGATCTCGCTCGTCCACGACGTCGTCACGCGGTCGCCGGAGTCCCGCCTGAACATGTTGCTGTGCAACGGATCCGGGTTGTGGGCGACCGCGTGGTATCACTCGTTGTGGACGCTCGTGGACGAGAATGTCGCCATTGTGAGTTCGGAACCGTTCGACGACGACCAGCGCTGGCAGCAGGTCCCCGACAAGCACCTCGTCCATGCGATACCCGGCAAGCTCGTCGTCACTCCACTGGAGGTGTCCGCTACGTGACCATCGACGTGTACATCACGCCCGAAGAGTTGGACGAGACACTGCGCGCTGATGCGCGCAGTGGACTCACGTCCACTCCCAAACGCTTGTCGCCGACGTGGCTGTACGACGAGCGGGGAAGCGAGTTGTTCGACAGGATCACGTCGCTACCCGAGTATTACCCCACCCGAACAGAATTCGCGTTGCTGCAGAAACACGCCGCGGACATCGCGGAAGCGGCGAAACCCGAGATGCTGGTGGAGCTCGGGTCGGGCTCGTCGGAGAAGACCCGGGTGCTGCTCGACGCGCTGGAACCGTACATCCATACGTATGTTCCGCAGGACGTGTCCGAGCCGGCACTGAGCGCGGCGGTGCGTCGCCTGTCTGCCGAGTATCCGGACCTGGCGGTGCGCGGCGTGGTCAGCGATTTCACCGGTTCTCTCGAGCACCTGCCTGCGGGCGGACACCGCATGGTCGCGTTTCTCGGCGGTACGATCGGCAACTTCGCGCCCGGCGAGCGCGCCGAATTCCTGTCGAACCTCGGGACGATCCTGAACACCGGCGAATGGCTGGTGCTCGGTGCCGGTCTCGTCGTCGACCTCGATGTCCTCATCCCGGCGTACGACGATGCTGCCGGGGTGACAGCCGAATTCGACCGCAACGTGCTGCGCGTGCTGAACCGTCGGCTCGACGCCGATTTCGATCCCGACAAGTTCGTGCACCGCGCTGTGTGGGACGCCGAGAACGAATGGATCGAGATGCGACTCGAAGCGACAGAGGCGATGACGGTGCACGTCCGAGATCTCGATCTGGAACTGACCTTCGCTGCGGGGGAACAGATGTGCACGGAGATCTCCGCGAAGTTCCGGTTGGCGGGCATCGGGAAGGAGCTCGACGAGGCGGGATTCACCGTCCGGCACGAATGGGTCGATCCGGACGGGAGATTCGCGCTGTTCGCTGCATCCCGGCGGTAGCGTCGAATCAAGGAGAGTTTCCTCCTGTCGTGCGGGTTTCCGTTGACTCACGACCCACGGAAACCCGGACAACCTGAGGAAAGTCGCTTTCGCGTCTACAACCCTCGCGCCACCACCGCATGCGTGACGCGGTCGTCGATCGACGAGACCGGGTCCTCGCGTCCCACCCACCTCTCACCACCGAAGTACGTCTCGACGATGTTCTCGGCGGTGCGTGTCGCGAGGGCCTGCGTCGTCAGGGTCGGGTTGGGGCCGCCCAGGCTGTTCGGGAGCGCCGAGTTGTCGGCGATGTAGAGACGCTTGACCCACCGGGCTTCCCCCGACGCATCCAGCACGGAGTTCTCTTCGCGAGAACCCATTCTCATGCTCGACTGTGCATGCAGGATCAACGGCGGCCAGTCGCAGCGGTGCACCGACTTCGCACCCGCCGCGCGCATCAACTCGATGGCCTTGCGGGTGCAGTACTCCCGGTTGCGCCGGGTGCGGTCGGACCTCGTGCGGTGCTGCATCGTCACGCGCGGAACCACTCCGTGCTCGTCGGCAGGTAGTAGACCGGGCACGCTCACGCGGTTGCCGGGTTCGACGTCGTCGTCGGTGATCACGAGTGCGCCGAGGACACGGTCGGCATCGGAGAGTGTGCTCAGCAGATCGCGACCGACCAGTCGGCCGAGGCTGTCGGCTCCCGCAGTATCGACCACACCACCCGCGCGACCGTAGCCGTGGATCCCCGAGTCGCTGTAGCCCAGCGAGTACGCCAGCAGCGCCGGCGGCATGCCCACCTGCTCGATCGCACCGTATCCGGGAAGGTCGACACGCGCATTCGAGCCGGCACCACGGGTTTCGCCGGTGTACTCGTCGAATACGCCGAACACCGCATCCATGTGGTGGTCGGTCAGGCCGCGTCCGACCCACTCGTGTGGGTCGGGTAGTTCCGAGTTGAGCCACAGGCGCGGCGATTCGATTGCTCCCGCAGCCAATACGACGACCGGAGCTTCCGCTTCGTGCTCCTCACCGTCCGCCGTCAGGAATCGGACGCCGTGCGCCACCGTCTCCCCGGAGACCTCGTGGACGAGGATCTTCGTGACCGCGGCGTCGGTCACGAGAGTGACGGGCCTGCCGTGCGGTGACCACGCGTCGGCGGTGAGCATCATCGGCACGTACGAGTTGTCCGTGGATCTTCGGGCCTTGAGATTCCGCGGCGCACCCAGCGGCAGAGAACAGCCCTGATAGCAATGCCCGCACATCGTGCAGCCGCGAGCCTGCGGATGATGCAGCAGCGCGGGGTCGCGGGTGCGTCCGGCGGTACCGCCGGGCTGCAGGATCGCGTTCTGCTGCGCGCGATGCGCCGGGCCGGTGGTATCGAGCGACGTCTGGTGGGGGAGACCCATCGCTGCCGCGCCGCGCAGAAAGATTTTCTCCTTCGTGCCCATGGGCGCGGTCTGCACGGGCAGTGTCGCCTCGACCCACTCGTAGTAGCGGCGCAGTTCGTCGTACCCGAAGGGGAACAGGTGCTCGGTGTCGTACATGTCGCGGTCGGCGCCGTCGTAACCCTCGAACACACCGGGCATCGCGCGGGGCGAGTTGCCGAAGTAGTGGAGCGTCGCGCCGCCCACACCGGAGACCTGCCACACGAACGAATTCTGTGGGAGGTCGCGCAGCCACGGCCCTTTCGACCGGTCGCCGGGACCTTCGCGGAGGAACCCGGTGATCGGGTTGTTGGCGTCGTTCTCGAAGTGCGTCCACTGGTTCTCGGGGTCGTCGAAGCGTGGCCCGGATTCGATCACCAGCACGTCGAGACCCCGTGCGGCGAGTTCCTTCGCGACGACCGGCCCGCCGCCTCCGGCGCCGATCACGATCACATCGGTCAACGTCACCCCTCCGCTCGATCGACGCCACCGTAGTAGCCCTGGAACTCGTCCCACCCGTCGCTGACGCCTTCGTAGCCCGACAGCTCCCAGCCCACCGGACGTCCGGTGAGTTCACGGCGTTCGAGATCGAACGCGGAGACCTCCGAGTAGGCGACGAACGCGGCCAGCGTGGGGATGGCATTGACCGCGTACTCGATGGGGCGACCCGGGAATTGCGGCTCGGTGTCGAGCAATTCGAACACGTGCGCTTTGACGTCGTAGGACAGATTCGCGAACGGTGACGCGAACGGCCCCGCGACGGACGCGGGATCGGCAGTGACCGCGAAGAGATCGACGAGCGCCGCGATCGCGGCAGAGCCCGTGACGTCGATGCCGAGATCTCCGAGAAGCGGGATGGGAACTGCCAGGTCGAACGTGCGCTCGAGCGTCTGGGCGGTGCCCGGTGTGACGCCGCCCGGTGACTCGGTCGCCACACCCTGGTGCTGCGAGTACGGGTCGCTTCCAGGGACGACGAACGCCAGGATTCCGTTGATCGTGTCGCGGACGGAAGGGTTCGACTGCGCAGGCTGTGCCGCCGCTTCACCGCTGAACGACCAGGCCACGCTGGTCAGTGCCGCGCCGGTCGCCGCAACACCCGTAAGGAATCGTCGTCGACTCCACAGTGCATTCGTCTCCACGCCCCACCCTTCTCGGTCCGGGCGAAGCTTACGGAAGTTCCCCGCGGATCTCCGGGAACGGCGCGTCCACCCGGCCCGGTTGCACAGCGGCGCCTCGACACGGAAACTTCGGAACCACGACGTCCCGCCCCCACCCTCTTGCTCATGGCGGTCGCGACCGGATGCTGCCACCCAGCACTCCCACCGTTCGACCACGAGAGTTACGGCGCGACCCTCCGGTTGCTCGTCACGCTCGTGCGGAGGTATCCGCGGCTTCGCACCCGGCAACCACCGCGTTCGGCGTCGTCGTGCTCATCGCCTCGTTGGGTGCGCTCGCCGCTGGCGGGTCGTCGCTGTGGTGGTTCGGCATGAGGCTCAGCCGTTGTGAGCCGTCACCCAGGTCGCGATCCGTGTCCGGGACGTGACGCCGAGTTTTGCGAGGATTCGCTCGACATGCCCGTCGACGGTGCGGGGAGAGATGACGAGTTTGTCGGCGACGGCGCGGTTGCTCATGCCGTCTGCGACGAGCCGGGCGATCTCGAATTCTCGTTTGGTCAACGGCGAGGTGTCCTTGACCACCCGGACTGGCAGCGACGGCTGCTCACCCAGGGCGAACGACACGGCCTGGGTGATGGTCATGCCTTCCGGTGGGGATGACAGCTTGTCGAACGTACTGTCGCCGAGGGAATTCCGGGCCGCGTCACGGGCGGCATGCGAATCGTCGGTCGTGTGCGGGCCGAACGCGCCCACGGTGGTGCCCAGTCGTGTCCACACGACTGCGGCGACCCCGAACAACCGTGCGGACAGCTCGGCGTCGGCGCGGGCGACCGCGGCCCACGCAAGGACCTCAATGGACAGAGCCGTGCAGATCTTGTCCTTGTAATGCTGCTGGATGCGCAGAGCTTGCTGAGAAGCATCCACTGCAGCGGTGGTGTCACCCCGGTGGACGTGCACGAGCGCGGACACCCACAGCGCATAGGCGTGGTTCCATTTCTCCCCGTATCGATCTGCCAGTTCGAACACCCGGGAGCAGGTGGCCAGTGCTTCGTCGTGGAGGCCTTCGTAGCATTGCGCCATCGCGAGCTGGAACTCGGCGGTGAGCACCGACGCGGTGTCGTCGTTGTCGCGGTGCACCGCGATTGCGGCGTGGAAGAGGGTGATCGCGTGCGCGGTGTGCCCGCTGAACAATTCGTGCAGACCCCGCCAATGGTCGGCATGCGCGCGAAGCGTGACGTCGCCGAGTGCGGTGGCGAGAGAGCTGCATTCGGCGAGGTAGCGATGGGCTGCGTCGTGGTCGCCCTGGATGAGCGCGATCCACGCGGCCACCCACAGTGCATCGCCACGCTCACGCACCGGATCGGCCAGATGGTCCAGAACCTGCTCGACGCGGCGCCGACCGTACGACAGGTAGCCACCTGCAATCCAGTGATAGCGCAATGCGACCGCGAATTCCGCTGCGACGGGTACCTCGCCGGCCGTGCGGAGAGACCAGTCGAGGGCGGCCATGAGGTTGGCGTGGTCGCCTCGCAGCTGCGCCAGAACCCCGGATTGGT
Source organism: Rhodococcus sp. NPDC060090 (assembly GCF_042729855.1). Classification (NCBI taxonomy): domain Bacteria; kingdom Bacillati; phylum Actinomycetota; class Actinomycetes; order Mycobacteriales; family Nocardiaceae; genus Rhodococcus; species Rhodococcus sp. NPDC060090. The sequence continues at coordinate 177,771 of NZ_JBHWXB010000012.1, forward strand.
CCGGGCCGCACCAATGTCGGACGGACGTCGACGCGAGAGCAGCGAAGTGGTCGCGGTGCCGAAGGCAGAGGATGTCGGTGTCGCCGGCTGCCTCGAGCAGTTCGCTTCCATACTCCCGCACGGTCATGAGCTGGTTGTAGCGAACCGGATCCGATGACCGGTCCACGATCACGAGGGACTTCGCGATCAGCCGGTCCAGCAGGTCGAGGACGTCGCCCGAACGGATGTCGCCGAACCCGCACACGGCCTCCGCAGCGTCGAGATCGAACCCGCCTGCGAAAACCGACAATCGTGCCCACAGCGAGCGCTCTGGGCCGGAACACAATTCGTAGCTCCAATCGACGAGCGCACGCAACGTCTGCTGGCGAGGCAGTGCGCTCCGATCGCCGCCGGTGAGCAGGGCGAAACGCCGGTCGAGCCGTTCGACGAGCTGAGCGGGAGAGAGCAAGCGCAACTTCGCGGCGGCGAGCTCGATTGCCAGCGGAATACCGTCGAGTCTTCGGCACAGCTGAACCACTGCAATGACATTGGCGTCGGTGAGCTCGAAATCGGATACCGTGCTGCGGACTCGCTCGACGAGCAGTGACACGGCTTCGAAGTGAGCGACCTCGGCTGCACGGTAGTGCTCCGAATGCTCCGGTAGGGAGAGCGGCGGCAGATCGTAGATCTGCTCACCGGCGATGCGCAGTGGCTCACGGCTCGTCGTGACGATCCGGATCTCGGGAGCAGCCGCGAGGATGGCGGCGACAAGTTCGACGACGGGCGAGAGCAGATGTTCGCAATTGTCGATGACGATGAGCATCTGCCGTCCGCGCACCCGGTCGGTGAGCTTGTCGACCACCGGTTTGCTCGATTGGTCCGTCACCCCCAGGGCCGCAGCTGCGGCAGCCGCGGCCGCCCCCGGATCGCCTACGGGTGCCAGGTCGATCCACGCAGGTGCATCGCGGAAGACACGCCCGGTGCGGTCGACGAGTTCCTCGGCGAACCGCGTTTTACCCACACCTCCGGGGCCGACCAACGAGACGAGCCGAGATTGCTGCAGGCATGAGCGGGCAGCGTCGAGTTCGTGTCGACGCCCGACGAAGCTCGTCATGGACCTACCGGCCATGGATCGAGGAGGGGATGTGTGCGAAGGCAGCGCGGACTCCTGGGTGTTCTCGGGGACGCCGCCGAACATACCCCACTCGCTGTGACGGGTAACACAGGTAGCGAAGGGGGTAATTCACCCCGTGTCCGGCGGGTGTGATGCGCGTCATGGTTGTTCTCGACCTTCTCCACTGCGATTCACGAGGAGCCACGCTATGCCTTTCCCCCGTTCCACGACCCCCGATGTCGACGTCATCGTGGTGGGCGCCGGCTTCACCGGGCTGTACGCCCTGCACAAGTTCCGCGACCTGATGGGCCTGTCGACCAGGGTTTTCGATGCTGCAGGCGACGTCGGCGGGACGTGGTACTGGAACCGGTACCCCGGTGCTCGCGTCGACATCGAGTCGGTGCACTACTCGTACTCCTTCTCGGAGGAACTCCAGCAGGAATGGCATTGGAGCGAGAAGTTCGCTGCACAACCCGAGATCCTCGAGTACCTGAATCACGTCGCGGACCGATTCGACCTCCGCAAGGACATCACGTTCGAGACCCGCATCGAGTCGGTGGTGTGGGACGACGATGCCCGCTTCTGGACGGTGACCACGCACACCGGGGAGACCGTGACCGGCCGGTACTTCATCTCGGGTGCAGGCAACCTGTCGGTGCCGAAGACACCGGAGTTCCCGGGCATCGACGCATTCGCAGGCGAGACCTACCTGACGGGCAATTGGCCGCACGGAGGCGTCGACTTCACCGGTAAGCGGGTAGGCATCATCGGTACGGGCTCGAGTGGCATCCAGGCCATCACGGAGATCGCAAAGGAAGCCGGGCACCTCACCGTGTTCCAGCGGACCCCGAACTACGCGACCCCGATCGGCAACGCCCCGACGGACGAGACAGAGATGGCCCAGGTCAAGGCCAACTACAAGGAGTTGCGCGACGCCGCGCGCAAGCACTTCCTCGGTGTGCCGTACGACCAGGTGCAGGATTCGGCACTCGAGGTCTTCGCGCACGAGCGACGCCGAGTGTTCGACGAGCGCTGGGACGCCGGCGGCTTCCGGCTGTTCATCGACAGCTTCCGCGACATCCTGTTCGACAAGGAAGCCAACGACACGGTGTCGGAGTACATCCGTGAGCGCATCCACGAGCGGGTGAACGACCCCGAGGTCGCGAAGCTCCTCGCACCGGTGACCTACCCGTACGCGACGAAGCGGCCCCCGCTCGAGACGAACTACTACGAGACGTACAACCGTGACAACGTGACACTCGTCGACGTCAAGAACGCACCGATCGAGGAAATCACCACTTCGGGCGTGCGTACCGGCGGCATCGAGCACGAACTCGACGTGATCGTCCTGGCCACCGGATTCGATGCGATGACCGGCCCGCTGCTGGCCATGGGCATCGTCGGACGCGACGGGCTGCGCCTCGAAGACAAGTTCGCGGACGGTCCCCGCACGTATCTGGGCCTGATGATGCACGACTTCCCGAACCTGTTCCTGATCACCGGGCCGCAGTCCCCGTCGGTGCTCTACAACATGCCGTTGGCGATCGAGGACCACGTGGACTTCGCAGCGGCGTCCATCGAGTACCTCCGGGGCCGAGACCTCGACACGATCGAACCGGTCGCGGACGCGGAGAACGCGTGGGTCGAACACTGCGCGGAACTCGCGAACTCGACGTTGATGCCGAACACCGACTCCTGGTACATGGGCGCAAATATTCCGGGCAAACCCCGAGTGTGCCTCGTGTATCTCGGTGGCGCGCCGACCTACCGGGCCAAGTGCGCCGAGGTGATCGAACGCGGCTACGAGGGATTCACTCTCGTCGGCGCCGACACAGGCGCGAAGCGCGTCTCGCTCGCGTCCTGATCCGACCTACCCACACCTGGACATCGAGGAATTCCCATGGCTCTGGACGACCACGTAGCCCAGCTCATCGAGGCACTGAACTCTCAGGGGTTCACCTCGTTCGAACAACTCTCCGTCGAGCAGGCACGCGCAGTGATCGACACTTTCACCGGACTTCAGGCTCCCGCGCAGGACGTCGCGCGTGTCGTGAACCTCACCTTCCCGGGAGGCGGCGGTGATCTGCCGGTGCGCATCTATGTTCCCGCGGCGGCAGGGCCGGTGCCCGAGACGCCGTTGCCCGTGGTGCTCTACTTCCACGGCGGCGGCTTCATCGGCGGGAGCATCGACGTCGCCGACGAACCCTGCCGTGCGGTCGCCAACGGCACGGGAGCCATCGTGGTGTCCGCCGAGTACCGATTGGCCCCCGAGCACCGATTCCCTGCCGCGCCCGACGACGCCTGCGCGGCACTGAACTGGGTCGCCGCGCACATTGCGGACTTCGGCGGTGACCCGGACAACATCGTGATCGCCGGCGACAGCGCCGGTGGCAACCTCGCGGCCGTGACGGCGCTGCGCGCCCGCAACGAGGCAGGGCCGAGTCTGCGTGGGCAGGTGCTGATCTATCCGGTGATCGACCCGAGCGCGGAGTTCCCGTCGACCCGCGAATATGCGGAGGGCTACGTCATCACGAAGCGGGGGCTCGACTGGTTCTGGATGCAGTATCTGGACGCGCCCGGCGACGCGAGCAACCCGTACGCAGTACCGTCCCGCGCCGGTGATCCGAGTGGTCTTCCTCCGGCGCTCGTGCTCACCAACGAGTACGAGGTCGGGCGAGACGAGGCCGAGGACTATGCGGCCAGGTTGGAGGCCGCGGGCGTCGACGCGACCGTTCGCCGATTCGACGGGCTCGTGCACGGTGTGTTCTGGATGTCGGGGGCGGTGCCTCGGAGCAACGAGGTTCTTGCTGCCGTCTGTGATTACATCGGCTCGATCACGGTGCCCAGCGCAGTGCAGTGAACGGACGGCCCGGCGCGCGACATGTCGCGCGCCGAGCGAGCCGATTCGTCGGAAATGCCGTACGTTGGTGACGTCGACCTTGACGATCGGTTGACGATTCTTTGGGAAAGTCGGTGGTCGGCGTGCGGGGAGGCACACGGTCGATGGCGGTTGCCGTCGTCGCGTCCGTTGTCGTGCCGTCCGCGCTCACGGGATGCGCGACTGTCATGGCAGGAACACCGACCGAGACACCGTCCGCTCCCGTCGAGTACCTCGCCCCCAATACTCACAGTCGTTCGATCATCCCGGCCGACAAGATGCTGCTCGAAGTCGCAGAGAGACTGCGACGGCTCGACCCGTGCGGACTGCTACCGGAAAAGGTGATTGCCGGATACGGCGAAGTGCGTCAACTCGGGCCGCAACTCGCACTCGACACGTGCACGGCCGTCGCACACCCGCCCGGGGGAGCGAAGCACGACGAACTGAACGTCACCATCGACCTGTCGCCTGCGCCGACCACGGATGGCCGACTCGACAGGTCGTTCGGCGACACCGAGGTCTATCGGACCACCACAGCGCGCGACAACTCCGCAGGCTGCACGTTGAGATTCGCGCTGGACATCCCCGTCACCGTGACTGCCGACGCGGTTCCACCCACGCGGTTCGCCACGATCGAGGCCACGCAGTACCGCTCCGACGAATCGATCGGCGACGTGGTGCCGGTGTGCGATGTGGCAGCGGACGTCCTCTCGGTGACGCTGGCGCGGGTGCCGTCGTTGCCGGCACGACCGACCAGCGGTCAGGGCAGAATCCGGCTGGCAGCGGCCGATCCGTGCGAGATCGTCGGCAGCTTCGCACCGGAAGATCTGGTCGGATGGCAGATCGGCAGCGATCCGTACCGGTGTGTCCTCACACCGCACGCGGACAACGCCGCGCCGCAAACGTGGAGCATCCACTACGGACTCGAGCCCGAATTCGTGCCCACCGAAGGCGACGACACCCGCGAAGTGATGTTCGACGGCCTGACATTGCACATTCGCGAGTCCGGCGATTCCTGCCGGATCTCGGCACCGGTCGAATCGGTGATCGACACCAATCGGCCCGGAGTGGAACGGCACAACTGGTCGGGTGGACGCAACGTTCCGGTGGTCGTCCTGACCAGCGACACCCCGAACTGCGACGAACTGGTCCCGCTCACGGTCGAAATCGCCGATGGTGCTCTGACCTGACGGCTCGCCGTCGTAGTCGGCCTGCCGGATGCGTTCTCGGGCTTGTGATCGAAAAGTGCCCGAGAACGCCGCGGCGGTGCTCTTACTTCGCGGCGCTCAGCCGAGCCTTCTCCAACGCGGCGAGGGTGCGCAGCACGGTCGCCTTCTGCTTCTCGAGATCGCTGCGGCGAGCACGGGCCGCAAGGCCCGACTGCTCGGCGACCAGCGCGAGCTGGGCATCGATCGCGGAGAGCTGATCGAGCAACGCGAGTGCGCGGCTCTGGATCTCGTCGAGGTCGACGCTCGTAGTGGCTGCGGCCGCAGCGGAGGTACGGCGGGAAGCCGACGCCGCAGGGCTCGACGAGCGCGACGTGGAGCTCGACTTCGTGGCGGCCGGTTTGTCGGCGACGATGGCTGCCGCGCGGGGGCGCAGGGCCTTACGGACGAGCGCGGGATCCGGCTGCTCGTCGAGGCGAATGTCGTTGAGGGCACGGCGCGCATCGCGTGCGGCGACCCGGTGGTCGTACTCTTCCTCGTCGTCGGACTGCAGAGTGCCGCCGATGGGACGCAGGCCGTAGGTGCCCATGAAACGTCGGGCCTCGTCGATCACAGATTCGTGTCCGCGGCAAGTGGTGCAACGAGGTTCGTTTCGGAACTCTTCTACCGAGTCGGTGTCGCCGCACCACACGCAGGCGCCGGGCGACCACCTTTGCGCAATCCGATTTGTCGGGGTTTCCAGGGAGGCCTCGAGAGTCTGCGCGTCGATCACGAGGAGCCACCCTAGGTCAAACGACCCGGTGTCCGCTGCCCGGGGTCTGATTCGACCTGCGACGTTCCACGGCGGCGTGATGAAGATCATCGATGTACGTGCGGTGACGGTTGTGTGACGTGAGTGTGACGACAAACCATTGTGCTGCACGACATTTGCAAACCGAACGGTTTGGTCGGCCGCGAGGCCGATCACGTCGCCATGGCAGCCGTGAGCCACTCGACGAGGGGACGGAACTCCCGCCACGAACCTCGCACCTCGTCGAGGGTGCGAGCGGTGTCGAGCCACGGCGGTGACACCTCGGTGCGGCCGGCATGCAGTGTCTTGTACCGCAACAGGTCGATGCGCGGATGATCCACCGAGAACCCCCGCGGACGTGTCTTCAATTGCTCGCCGTCGATCTCATATCCGGCGCGTGTCATGCGGCGCACGATCTTGTCGAGTTCGCTGCCACGACGCTCGTCGTCGATCGCAGAGCGGAGCCCGGCGAGCTGAGCCGACGTCGCGGCATAGGATCCGCCGGCGATCCGTAGCCCCGCAGCGTTGATCTCGGCGTAGAACCCGATACCAGGACCGGTAGCGACGTAGCCGCCCTGATGGGTCTTGTACGGGAGTTTGTCCTTGCTGAACCGGACGTCTCGATACGGACGGAACGCCTTACCCTCACCGAACTCGCCTTCGAGTTCGCTGAGCAGGGCAAGCATCGGGCCGCGCACGCAGTCGTCGTAGACGGCCTTGTGCGCGGCCCAGAATGCTCTGCTGTTGTCGGCCTCGAGATCCTCGTAGAAGTCGAGCGCCGCGACGGGAAATCCTGTGAACATCCCGTCAGTCTGCCCTGCGTTGGAACCGGTCAGGCGACGCCGTTGAAGAGCGACGTGACGGAGCCGTTCTCGAACACCTCGCGGATCGTCTGCGCGAGCAGCGGTGCGATGGTGAGCACGGTGAGCGAATCGAACTGCTTCTCCGGGGGGATCGGCAACGTGTTGGTGACGATGACCTCCTGCGCGCCGCATGCGGCGAGGCGCTCGGCGGCCGGGTCGGAGAGCACGCCGTGCGTGGCGGCGATGATGACATCGCCCGCGCCGGCCTCGCGCAGGATCTTGACGGCGCCGGCGATGGTGCCGCCGGTGTCGATCATGTCGTCGATCAGGATGCAGGTGCGGCCCTCGACCTCACCGACCACGCGGTTCGACTTCACCTGGTTCGGCACCAGCGGGTCGCGGGTCTTGTGGATGAACGCGAGGGGAGCGCCGCCGAGAGTGTCGGCCCACTTCTCCGCGACACGCACGCGACCCGAATCGGGGGAGACGACGGCGATGTTGTCGACGCCGTACTTGCCGCGGATGTACTCGGCGAGCTGACCCTGCGCGTGCATGTGGTCGACCGGGCCGTCGAAGAAGCCCTGGATCTGGTCGGTGTGCAGGTCGACCGTGATGATGCGGTCGGCGCCTGCGGTCTTGAGCAGATCGGCGATGAGGCGGGCCGAGATGGGCTCGCGTCCGCGGTGCTTCTTGTCCTGGCGTGCGTACGGGTAGAACGGCAGGATCGCAGTGATGCGCTTGGCAGACCCACGCTTGAGCGCGTCGATCATGATGAGCTGTTCCATGACCCACTCGTTGAGCGGGAACGGGTGGCTCTGCAGCACGAACGCGTCGGAGCCGCGCACCGACTCCTCGAAACGGACGAAGGTCTCGCCGTTCGCGAAGTCGCGGGCGGTCTGCGGGGTGAGGGGGACGCCGAGTTCCTTAGCGACCTGCTCTGCCAGCTCGGGATGTGCCCGGCCGGAGAAGAGCATCAAGTTCTTCTGGTTGTCGATCCAATTGGTCACAGGTCCTGGCCGTCCTTCTGGCGCTCGTGATCGTGCTCTGCTTGCTGTGCGTGCAATGCTGCCTCGGCAGCGTCGGTCCCAGCGCGGTTTCGCTGGACCCACCCCTCAATATTGCGCTGTGGCGCACCCGACACCGCCAGTGCCCCCGGCGGGACGTCGCGGCGCAGCACCGTTCCGGCACCCGTGTAGGCCCCGTCACCGACGTTCACCGGCGCTACGAACATCGTGTCGGAACCCGTGCGGACATGCGATCCCACCACCGTGCGGTACTTCTCGACACCGTCGTAGTTCACGAACACGCTCGAGGCGCCGATGTTGGAATGTTCACCGATCTCGGCGTCGCCGACATAGGTGAGGTGGGGGACCTTCGAATGGGCGCCGATCTGCGCATTCTTGGTCTCGACGAAGCCGCCGAGCTTGCCGTGCGCACCGAGCTCGGTGCCGGGGCGCAGGTAGCTGAACGGGCCGACGGTCGCGTACGCGCCGATCGTCGCGCCCGAGCCGTGTGTGCGGACCACGGATGCTCCCGCGCCCACCTGCACATCGGTGAGTGTGGTGTCGGGGCCGATCTCGGCGTCTTCGGCGATCGCGGTACGGCCGAGGAGCTGGACACCGGGATGCAGCGTCACATCGGGGGCGAGGACGACCTCGACGTCCACCCACGTCGTCGACGGGTCGAGCACGGTCACGCCCTCCCGCATCCAGCGCTCGAGGAGACGCCGGTTGAGTTCGGAGGTCAGCGCGGCGAGCTGCACACGATCGTTGACGCCGGCTACGCGCATCGCGTCATCGGTGTACACGGCACGGACGACGTCGCCGCGGCCACGGGCGATGCCGATCACGTCGGTCAGGTACAGCTCGCCTTGAGCGTTGTCGGTGCTCAGCTCGCCGAGCGATGTCCGTAGCCGTGCGGCGTCGAATGCGTACACACCGGAGTTGACCTCGGTGATGGCGCGCTCGGTGGTGGTGGCGTCCTTCTCCTCGACGATCGAGGCGACGTCTCCGTCGGTGGTGCGCACGATGCGTCCGTAGCCGGTGGGTTCGGTCACCGTCGCGGTGAGGACGGTGACTGCCGCGGGCTCGGGATCGGCGTGGGTCTCGAGAAGCTCACCGATGGTGTCGGCACCCAGCAGCGGCACGTCGGCCGCGGTGACGACGATGGTGCCGGTGAAGTCCTCGGGGAGTTGCGTCAGACCGCACTGGACGGCGTGACCGGTGCCGTTCTGGGCGTCCTGGACCGCGATGGTAACGGTGCGTCCGAGTTCTTTCGCGAGGTCGGCGACGGCTTCCTCGACACGTTCGCGTTCGTGGCCGACCACCACGACGAGGTGAGCAGGATCGACGGCGGCGGCGGCGTGCAGGGAATGCGAGAGCATCGAGCGGCCGCCGAGTGTGTGCAGGACCTTCGGTGTCTTGGATCGCATTCGCGTTCCCGCTCCAGCGGCCAGGACGATCATCGCGGTCTGCACTTGCATGTAGCTCCCTCGGCGCGGCGTGCGTGCGTACGCCCCGACGACGTGCGCACTGGAGCTCGACGGCTCCGGCAAATGTCCCCCGCTCCGCCGCCAGGACTCGAACCTGAACTATCTGAACCAAAATCAGAGGTGCTGCCGATTACACCACGGCGGACTACGACACCCCCGTGGCATCGATCCCCGGGCGTGCGCCCCTGATCCTCGCACGAGACGGAACGGAGGTCGAATGTGGGGGCGGATATCGCGGGTGTAGCTAGGGTGGTCGGAACAAGCCGGACAACGGTGCCGGTGTGGTGCCGTGGGAGAAGGAGTCAGGTGTCGCGATCATCGCAACCTTCCGCCGAACGCAATCCGCGCATCCGTATGACCGGCACCCAGCGGCGTGAACAACTGATCGAGATCGGGCGTGCCCTGTTCGCCGAACGTGGGTACGAAGGGGCGTCGATAGAAGAGATCGCACAGCGGGCGCAGGTGTCCAAGCCTGTGGTGTACGAGCATTTCGGAGGTAAGGAAGGCTTGTATGCGGTGGTCGTGGATCGGGAGATGACGATCCTGATGTCGATGGTCACCGAATCCCTGACACGCAACCGGTCGCGCGTCCGTGTGGAGCGTGCCGCTCTCGCACTACTCACCTATGTCGAGGAGCGTACCGACGGTTTCCGCATTCTCGTGCGGGACTCGCCGATGGCGGCCGAGGAAGGCACCTACTCGAGCCTGCTCAACGAAGCCATGCGTCAGGTCGGCCAATTGCTCACCGGAGACTTCTCACGTAGAGGACTGAACCCCGAGCTCGCGCCGTTGTACGCGCAGGCGCTGGTGGGCATGGTTGCGACGACGGCCACGTGGTGGCTCGACGAGCGGACGCCCTCGAAGGAAGTGGTGGCCGCGCATCTGGTCAATCTGTGCTGGAACGGCTTGACCCGCCTGGAAGCCGATCCGACGCTGGGAACCGACTGAATCGCCGTAGATCTTCATTGCTTCACCGCATTGTGTCGTTTTCGGGACCTATGTCACCTGCATGCGGTTTGTCTGTCGGTGTTACGGTATGCGGGCTGTCGCCTATCGAGGCCACAGCAAGGTCGGTATGAGGTAAACTGCCCATTCTCATACTTGACGCTGGGTTCGGTGGTTCGGCTGTCACGGTCGTTGCACGAGGGAGGCGGTGGGCATGGCGCGCCAGGTTCGGGCGGAAGTAACGCGCGACGCAGTACTCGGTGGAGCAGCAGAAGTCTTCGTGCGGCTCGGATACGCCAATGCGAGCCTCAACGAGATCATCGACGAGGCGGGCGTCACCAAGGGTGCGCTCTACTTCCATTTCGGTTCCAAGGAAGAGCTTGCCCGCGGTGTCATCGATGCAGGTGTCGAGCGATTCGGTGCCGCCGCGCGAAGCAAGATGGAGCAACGCGCGCCTGCACTCGAAACCGCGATCGAGGTCTCGGTCCTCAACGCGACCCTGTCCGAGTCCGACCAAATCGTGCGTGCGATGTACAGGCTGCTCGTGGAGATCGGCGATTACCGCGGGGTCGACGCCGCACCGTTCGGCCTCTGGTTCGACTCTGTGCAGGGGCTCATCCAGCGCGCCCGCGACGAAGACGACCTGGTGGAGTCCGTCGACGTCGACGCGGTATCTCTTCTGCTCATGCAGACGGTCACCGGTGCGCGGATCGTGTCCGAGGCGCTGGGCCGTCCGGATCAACTGGCCGAACAGATCGAATCGCTGTGGTCGATCCTGCTGCCCGCGCTCGTACCCGCAGACAAACTCGGGTATTTCCGTCAGTTCGTCTCGCGACGGTTGCGCGTCTCGTAAGGTCGCGCTGTGAACTTCGGACCCTTCGACGCGAAGCAGGCCCCGAGCGCACTCGCGCGCGCCATCGACGATCTCGGACCCGACGTCGTGGTCACATTCTCGGCGGTGCCTGCTCTGTTGACCGTCCGGCAGGCAGCGGATGTCCTCGGCGGCTCACGGCAGCACATCGCACAGCTGATCGATACCGGTGCCCTGCCCGCCGAGTTTCACGGACTGCACCGCAGGATGTCGCGTGCCGATGTGCTTGCCTACGCCGATCGACAGGGGCGGATCCGTACAGAGGTGCTCGACAGTCTTGCCGAACTGTCACGCCGCGAAGGTCTGTACGACGAGTTCTGACGATTTCGAAAAAGGGGGACGGGCGTGCCGGTTCGGGTGGTCTTGGGGGCGACCGCATTGGTCCGACCGCGAGTTCGCGACATCGCGTTGGCTTTCGCCGAAGACGGTCACTGCCAACCGTTCTGGAGCGACGGCATCGTCGCGGAGGTGGACCGTCGGCTGCCGTCGGATCTGCCGCGCGCAACCCGGGACTATCTCTTCGCGGAACTCGAGCGGGCGTTCCCCGAGGCGCGGGTCACGTGGCCGACCACCGTATTGCGGGAGGTGCCGTATGTCGTCGACCCCGCGGAGACACACATGATGTCGGTGGCGTTGCTTTCCCACGCCGACGCCGTGGTCACCGAAACACCGATGCTCGCGAAGGCCCTCGAGCGAGTCGACGTCGAGCCGTGGACCGCAGACGCTTTCGTCACCTTCGTTCTCGACGCGGCTCCCGACGCAGCGCAGCGCACTTTGCTGCGTGTGGTGCGCCGCCGATGGCTGCCGGCGCAGCCGGGCGCCACCGAGGCCGACGGCCCCACCGACGCCGAGCTGCTGGGCCGGCTCTCCGAATGGGCGGGACGGGCGCTCGGTGGCAGCAGCGCGAGCCTCCTCGCCGCCTATGCCGATGAGGCGCGGTTCCGGTAGCTCTATGCCCTGGCCGTCCACACCTGTCGCCCCCACGGCATAGACTCGTCACGGTCTTCGTCTCATACTCAGGAGCGCCTTCCTTGTCCGCTGTGTTCCCGGCCGCCACCCCTCTGTCCGGATTGGCGCGGATCGCGCTCGCCGACGACCAGTTCCGCAAGGTCGCCGAACTCGCCGGTTCCGCCGAACAAGCACTGGTCGCGCCGCCCGCCGTACGTCCGTTCGTCGCCGCGGCCCTCGCCGAGAAGGCTCCACTACTCGTCGTCACCGCCACCGGTCGCGAGGCCGACGACCTCACCGCCGAACTCGCGGAGATACTCGGTGAATCCGCGGTGCAGTTCCCATCGTGGGAGACGCTGCCGCACGAGCGGCTGTCGCCGAGCGCCGACACCGTGGGTAAGCGACTCCAGGTGTTGCGCCGGCTGGCCAGGCCCGACGACCGAGACCTCGGTTCCGAATTGCGCGTCATCGTCGCAACCGTGCGCTCGCTCGTACAGCCCATGGCGCCCGGGCTCGGTGAGATCGAGCCGGTCACCCTGCGGGTCGGCTCGGAACACGACTTCGACACGCTCGTCGAGCGCCTCGTCGAGCTCGCTTACGCGCGCGTCGACATGGTGGGCAAACGCGGCGAGTTCGCCGTCCGCGGCGGTATCCTCGACATCTTCCCGCCCACCGCCGACCATCCCGTCCGTGTCGAATTCTGGGGCGACGAGGTCACCGAGCTGCGACCGTTCTCCGTGGCCGACCAGCGATCGATTCCCGACGTCGAGGTCGCGACCGTCATCGCCACTCCCTGCCGGGAACTGCTGCTCACCGAGGCGGTCAAGGAACGGGCGGCACAACTCGCGAAGGACAACCCGGCCGACGCCTCGCTCGTCGAGATGCTCGACAAGATGTCCGGCGGCATTCCCGTCGAGGGCATGGAGGCGCTCCTACCCGTCCTGCAGCCCGGCGAGCTGCAGTTGCTCACCGACGTCCTGCCGTCCGGCACGCACGTACTGCTGTGTGATCCGGAGAAAGTACGGACCCGCGCCACCGATCTGATGCGCACCGGCCAGGAATTCCTCGAGGCATCGTGGACGGCGGCGTCGATCGGCGGCGCCGCACCTCTGGATGCAAGCAACCTCAAGGGTGTCGACGGCAAACCGATGGACCTCGCGGCATCGTCGTACCGGTCTCTGCGGCAGGTCCGCGAAACCGCCCAGGCGAACAGCACACCGTGGTGGACGCTGTCGCCACTCGCCTCGGGGGCCGACACCGAAACGGTGCTCGACGTGCAGTCGGCCCCCGAGGTGCGCGGCTCCGAGGACCTGCTGTCGATGCTGTTCGTGAACCTGCGCGCACATGTCACCACAGGTGGACGCGCCGCGATCGTGGTCGCGGGTACCGGCACAGGGCTGCGCGTCCTCGAGCGGCTGAAGGAGAACGAGGTCCCCGCGGCCAAGCTCGAACCCGGAGCGGAGCCCGTCCGCGGGCAGGTCGGGGTCATCAAGGGCGCGCTCCACGAGGGGCTCGTGCTCGCAGGGGGCGGCGACAATCAGGTCCCCGGGTTGGTGCTGGTCACCGAAGCCGATCTCACCGGCAACCGCGTCACCGCAGCGGAAGGCCGCAAGACCCCGGTCAAGCGTCGTAATCAGGTCGATCCGCTGGCACTGACCGCCGGCGACTATGTGGTCCACGATCAGCACGGCATCGGCCGCTTCGTGGAGATGGTCGAACGCACCATCGGCGGCGCCCGACGCGAGTACCTCGTGATCGAGTACGCCGCGAGCAAGCGTGGTCAGCCCGGCGACCGTCTGTTCGTCCCGATGGAATCGCTCGATCAGCTCTCCCGCTATGTCGGCGGCGAGCTGCCCGCCATCAGCAAGCTCGGCGGATCCGACTGGGCCAACACGAAACGTAAAGCGCGCAAGGCAGTTCGGGAGATCGCCGGCGAGCTGGTACGGCTGTACGCGGCGCGCCAGGCCTCGCCCGGTCATCAGTTCGGCCCCGACACCCCGTGGCAGAAGGAGATGGAAGACGCCTTCCCCTTCACCGAGACGCAGGACCAGCTCACGGTCATCTCCGAGGTCAAGAACGACATGGAGAAGGCTGTGCCGATGGACCGCGTCGTCATCGGCGACGTCGGCTACGGCAAGACCGAGATCGCCGTGCGTGCCGCATTCAAGGCGGTGCAGGACGGCAAACAGGTCGCGGTGCTGGTGCCCACGACTCTGCTCGCGCAGCAGCACCTCCAGACATTTACCGAGCGGATGGCGGCGTTCCCCGTGGCGGTGAAGGGTTTGAGCCGCTTCACCGACGCGGGCGACTCCAAGGAAATCCTCGCGGGTATGGCCGAGGGCGAGGTCGACATCGTGGTGGGCACCCACCGTCTGCTGCAGACGGGTGTGCGGTGGAAGGATCTCGGCCTGGTCATCGTCGACGAGGAGCAACGATTCGGCGTCGAACACAAGGAGCACATCAAGGCGTTGCGCACCCACGTCGACGTGCTCACCATGTCTGCCACTCCGATCCCGCGCACACTCGAGATGAGCATGGCGGGGATCCGTGAGATGTCGACGATCCTCACACCGCCGGAAGAGCGGCACCCGATCCTCACGTACGTGGGTGGATACGCCGACAAACAGGTGGCCGCGGCCATCCGCCGCGAGCTGCTGCGCGACGGCCAGGTGTTCTACGTGCACAACCGGGTCAGCTCGATCGAGAAGGCCGCCAAGAAGATTCGTGAGCTCGTCCCCGAGGCACGTGTCGTGGTGGCGCACGGGCAGATGAACGAGGACACCCTCGAGAAGACCGTGCAGGGATTCTGGGAACGCGAGTTCGACGTGCTGGTGTGTACGACGATCGTCGAGACCGGTCTCGACATCTCCAATGCCAACACCCTGATCGTCGAGCGTGCCGACGCGCTCGGCCTGTCGCAGCTGCACCAGTTGCGTGGCCGCGTGGGCCGTTCGCGTGAGCGCGGCTACGCGTACTTCCTCTATCCGCCCGAGAAACCGCTCACCGAAACGGCATACGACCGGCTCGCGACGATCTCACAGAACTCGGATCTCGGTGCCGGTATGGCGGTCGCGATGAAGGACCTCGAGATCCGCGGCGCAGGCAACGTGCTCGGCGCCGAACAGTCCGGTCACGTCGCGGGCGTGGGCTTCGATCTGTACGTGCGGCTCGTCGGCGAAGCGGTCGAGGCGTTCCGTGCCGCCGCCGACGGCACACCGGTCACGACGGACGAGGCCCCGAAGGAGGTGCGGGTGGATCTGCCCGTCGACGCGCACATCCCCGCCGATTACGTCACCTCCGATCGCCTGCGGCTCGAGGCGTACCGGAAGCTCGCCGCCGCCACCGACGACTCGGCGATCAGCGCAGTCATCGACGAACTCGTCGACCGCTACGGTCCGCTGCCCGAGGAGGTGCGCAGGCTCGTCTCGGTCGCGAAGCTGCGGTTGCTCGCGCGTGAGTACGGACTCGAGGAAATAGCGGTTGCCGGTACGCAGTTGAAGATTTCGCCGATGGAGCTTCCCGACTCGAAGCAGATGCGACTCAAGCGTCTGTACCCGACGGCGCAGTACCGCGCCACGAGCGGCACCGTGCAGTTGCCGCTACCGCGGACCGGTGGGATTGCGTCCGATCGCGTGCGCGACGTCGAACTTCTTCAGTTCATCGCCGATTTCCTCCTCGCCATGGATGGGAAGCCGCAGGGTTCGGTGGATGTGCGGGTCGAGGCCGGGACGCAGGTCTGAGCGAGCGATGACGGACACGGGAGACGCACTGAGTCGAGCCGCCGAGGTGATGGACCGCCTCTGGTCCTTCGGCGGCTGGGAAGTCACCCAGACGCACGAGAGCCTGCGGCGCTACCTGGTCGAGGAGACCTACGAAGTTCTCGACGCCATCGACTCGGGTGATCCCGACCTGTTGCGTGAAGAGCTCGGAGACCTGTTGTTGCAGGTGTTGTTCCACTCGCGGATCGCCGAGGCTGCGGGGCAGTTCACCGTCGACGATGTGGCGGCGACGTTGGTGGCGAAGCTGGCTGCGCGTAGTCCGCACCTGACCAACGGTCATACCGGTCCGCTCGATGTCGCCGAACAGGAAGCGGCGTGGGAGGCGGCGAAGGCCGCAGAGAAAGCCCGTGTGTCGTGCCTGGACGGAATCGCCTTTGCGCAACCGGCACTTGCATTGGCAGACAAGGTGATCGACCGTGCTACGAAGGCAGGTCTGCCGGAACATCTCGTACCGGCCGCACTGCGCACGATCCGGATCAGTGGTGACGGCAGCGCCGAGGACAGCCTGCGCACCGCGACGAGACGCTTCATCTCGGCGATCCGGGCAACCGAACGTGCTGCGCACGCCGAGGGCATCGGGTGCGGCGGCCTCGACGCGGGTGCGTGGACGCGGTACTGGGTCGAGTGAACCGGTCAGCTGCTGGGCCGGCCGGACGACAGTGAACCCGATGCCAGGCGGCGCGGTTCGGCTCTGGCGCGTAAGGCCGGAGCCACGGGACGCCCGCGCAAGTGACCGTCGACGGAGCCGGCGTCGAGTGCCTGCCGGTAGATTCTCATCGCACCGCGAGTCGCTTCGATGGTGACGGCCAGATCATCGTCGGTGTGGGCAGCCGAAACGACGAACGACTGGGCCAGAACGCCGCGCATGAGCAGTTCCTGGAGGAACAGCGTCCGGAACTCCTGGGATGGGCGGTGCTGTGCGTCGCGGGTGACGAACAGCAGACACGACGGCCGGCCCACCACCTCGACGAACTCGTCGACGCCGAGTTCCGTGGCCGCGGCATTGATCGCGTCGGCAAGTGTCCGGCCGGCCCGTTCCATCTTCGTGATGGGGCCTTCGGTGGCGTAGGCGTGAACGACCGCCCGGAAGGCCGCGAGCGAACCGCTTTCAGGGCCGTGGGTGGTCGAGAGCAGAAAAACCCGGTCGGCGTCGGTTCGCAGTCCACCCAACTCCATGATCTCGCGGCGTCCGGCGAGCGCCGCAATGGGAAATCCGTTGCCCATCGCCTTACCCCAGCACGAGAGGTCGGGGCGCACACCGTACAGCCCCTGCGCTCCGTGCTCGGACCACCGGAAACCGGTGATCATCTCGTCGAAGACCAGAAGTGCACCGTGCCGGTCGCAGAGTCGACGGACTTGTTCGAGGAAACCGGGTTCGGGCTCCTGTGTGGCGGTGGCAGCTTCGAGCAGGACGCACGCGATGGGGTGAGTGGTAAGTGCATCTTCGAGAGAAGCGACATTGTTGAAGCGGAAACGGACTGTCCGTTCCACTGTGCAATTCGGTATACCCGCACGCATCGGTGTCGTGCCGATGAACCAGTCGTCTACCGAGAAGAACGGTTGTTCGCACACCGCCACATGTTCGCGTCCTGTCACGGCACGGGCCAGGCGTACGGCAGCGGTGGTCGCATCCGAACCGTTCTTCGCGAACTTGACCATGTCTGCGCCGGGCACGAGAGTCAGGAATTCCTCGGCTGCCGCTGCTTCGAGAACGCTGGGACGCGTGAAACTGGTACCGCGCGCGATCTCGGCACAGACAGCGTCGACCACAGGTCCGTATCCGTGACCGAGCGTGACCGCGCGCAAACCCATCCCGTACTCGACGAAACTGTTGCCGTCGGCATCCCATACGCGCGCCCCGCTGCCGTGATCGATTATGGGTGCCATCGACTCCGGGTATTGGTCGGCGCTGCGCGCATATGTGTGTGCGCCACCGGGAACGAGGTCGTGCAGGCGTGCTTGCAGGGCGTTGGAGCGAGTAAATACCGGAGCGCCGGGCGATTCGTAGCGTGCCATGGTAAGTCTCCGAACTCAGAAGAAATCGTAGAACCGAGTGTGCACCCGTTGTGGTCGCGGGTCGAGTACCGGCACGAAAGTCCTTTCGGAAGTGCCATGGACGCACCGGTATCGGTACGGTAGCGTAGAAATCGCACTTGTCGCGCCTGTCGAATCCTGCCACCCGAGATCCTTCGACGACGGACGTGTGATGACCGACAGCACAGTGGATTCTTCTTTTCGTACTCGCGAGGATCTGCGGATTCTCGTGGACAACGGCGAGTATTGGCTCAACAACAAGGGAGATCTGGCGATCTTGCACGTCACCGTGCGACGGTTACGTGAACGGTGGCCGCAGGCGCGTATCGGTGTGCTCACCAATGCTCCGGCGCTGCTTCGTGCTTTCGAAGGCGAGGCCGTGCCGGTGTGCTATCGCAGAGGGGGAAGCTGGACGACGGCCGGGGGACTGTGGGGCATCACGCGATTCGCGGGGCCGCGAGTTGTCGGTACCGCGTCCGAATTGTGGTGGAGCGCATCGACACCTCCGCGAAACGTTGTGCGCCGAGCCCGCGACGTGGTGTCTGCAGCGAGGGGTTCGTCGGAGTGGGGCACGGACGTGCGGAACCGTCCTGACGCCGAGAGTTTCGAGGTTCCCGTGGTCCGGCGAGACGGGGGTCTGCTGCCTGACGCCGTCGACGATGCGTCGCTGGTGATCGCAATGGGCGGCGGGTATCTTACCGACGTCGACGGCTACCAGGCGCATCGAACCCTTGCGCTCCTCGAGCGGGCCGTCGAACGGGGCGTGCCGACTGCGCTGCTCGGGCAGGGAATCGGCCCGATGCAGGACCCGGCCTTGCTCGCGCACGCCCGCAGAGTACTGCCCCGCGTCGACCATATCGCCCTGCGGGAACGTCACAAGGGTCCGGATCTTCTTCGGAAGATCGGTGTTTCCGACTCACGGGTCGTGATAACCGGCGACGACGCGGTCGAACTCGGCTACGGTGCTCGCCGGCAGCAATTCGGTACGGACCTGGGCGTATGCCTGCGGGTGGCGGGTTATTCACCTGTGCATCCACGCGCACAGGAGACCGTCGGGCGGGTGGTGCGTGCGACCGCGGATCGGACCGGGGCCGCGTTGGTGCCGTTGATCGTGTCCGAGCATGAACATGAGGATCGCCGCGCGACGATGCCCTTGATTGCGGGGCATCCCTCGGCATTACGGCCGTTGCACAGGTTTGTGGGCGCCGAGCGGCTCGCGGCCGAGGTATCGCGGTGCCGGATTCTCGTCACAGGTGCCTATCATGTCGCGGTCTTCGCGCTTTCTCAGGGAATTCCGGTGGTCGGTCTGTCTGCATCGCGGTACTACGACGACAAGCTCGGTGGACTGGGGGATATGTTCGGCCTGGGTTTCGACCTCGTGCACCTCGACAGTCCCGACCTGTCGGACCGACTGGACGACGCTGTACGACGGCTGTGGCATGAAGCGGAAGTACTGCGAGCTCCGCTTCGAAAGCGGGCAGTGATTCAGATAGATTCCGGCAGAAGGTCATTCGATTCCATCGCCGAGCTTGTGCGGTAGCCACCGTGTGCAGGCCCGTCTGCGATGTCGGCAGGCGTGCTTGCGCGGAGATCGTGGTCGGCCCGCCACATCGGTTCCGTGATCGCCCACAGGTCGTGGTCTCGTCGCCGGCCTCCGACGTCGAGGTAGTCGGCCATGGTGCCTTCGTACTCGAGGCCGGCTCGCAGGGCAAGGTGCCGCGCGGGAACGTTGTCCACACAAATGGCTGCGGCGAGTCGTCGGATGCCCAGCTCACCGAAGACGAAGTCGAGGAACAGGGTTGCGGTGTCCGAAGCGATACCCTCATGCGCGAGTTCGGACGACATCCACAGGCCGATCTCAGCGGTGCGTGCGGCGGTATCGATGTGCAGCAGATCGCACTGTCCGGAGAATTGTCCGTCGACGGATAGGGCGAAATAGATTCCGGTACCGGATCTTTCGTCAATCCGCATGCGGATGATGTGACCGATCCATTCGTGCTCGGAATGTTGTCGTTCCCAAGACAGCTCGGAGGTGACCCAGAACGGCTCGAGTATGGCGCGGTCGCGCATTCTCAGTGCACTCCACTCTGCGGCGTCTGCCATCCGAGGGGGGCGAAGAACCACGTGGTGTCCGTGCACGTTCACGGGACCGAGGGTACGCGTGTTCCGGTTGCGCCGGTGCGGGGCCAGGGCTCGGCGGAGCGGCCGGAGACGGTATTCCGCGATGGCCAGCGCTCTGGAGGGCAATGTCGAGCTCATGGGGAACTCCTGCCGTCGGGTCGCGCCGGTGCGCGTCGGTCATGGAGAGAATCCACCAAGAAAACAGGGAATAGCACACAATAACTGTTGTAAAACAAACTTCAATCCTGTTACATAGTGTTCGGCAGGATTTGAAGTTCGATGTCGGTTGGTGGCGACGCGAAGTCGCCGGCACCACACCCGGACACCGGAATGCGACACCTATGAACCGCTCCACACTCCGGATTGCGTTGGAGGTCCCGTGACCACGCTCAACACCCAGATCGGCTGGGTCCTACGTCGCTGGCCGCTGGTGCTCGCCATTGCGCTCCTGGCCACACTCGCCTCGGTCGCAAGTACTGCTCGCAGCGAAACCCTTTACACCGGCAAATCAGCGTTGATCCTCTCCGCCAGATCTCCGGAGCAGGACGCCGTGCTGGTGCGTGGATTCGTCGAGATCTTCAACGATTCCGCCTATCAAGCCAAGCTCCACTCACTCACGGACCTCCCGGATGGCGGTGCGGCTGAAGAAGGCCGGACCGGGCACCATCGTGCCGTGGGCGAGCATCGGCACGTTCGGGGACGACGCGGTCATCGTGCGCGGGCCGGACGCGGTCGGCGAACCTGACGCAGCGATCGCGTCCCTGACCGGTAAGGACCACGAAGTGGTCGGCAAACGCATGCTGACCGCGGCCGGAAACGAGCTGGGTACCGTCGCCGACGTCGATTTCGATCCTGGATCCGGGGCGATCGTCGCTTTGCTCGGCGAGGCCGGGGACGTGGCCGGGATCGGCCTGGTCGGGGTCGGCTCCTACGCTGTGGTCGTCGACGCCCGCTGAGATGTTCTGCCGATGCTCGGGCTCGCGCAACCGGCAGATCCAGTCACTCGAACCCGGGGATAAGGGGGAACCACCACCAAGGAATCGACATGACCAGCAGCCACCACCCACCGACCGGACCCCTACCTCTGATCGACGCCCGCGGTCACCGCGGGTACGTCGAGCGTCTGGTTCTCGGTCCGGCCGAACGCCCCGATCAGAACACCCGCTGGCACCAACGGCTCCCCGGCCCGCAGACCCCCGGCATGGTCAGCACCATCACCATGCTGTTCGGGTTCTGGGTGGCGATGTCGCCGTTCCTGTGGCACGAACCCGGCACCGACTTCTGGACCGCTGCCCGCTGGAACGAGCTCCTGATCGGATCCGTACTCGTTGTCCTCGGGCTGGTCCGGCTGGCCCGGCCCGTGCGCGTGCTCACCGCCACCACGCTCGGTGGGCTGGCCGGGGGATGGCTGATGCTCTCACCTTTCGTATTCGGTTACGGTCCCGGTGCCGATGCCACCCCCGCCACCGTCAACGACTTCGTCGTCGGCCTGACTATTCTTGCTGTCACTGCCCTTGGGCACGCCGACGCCCGCGCCACCCTCACCGCCACCGACTGATCATCCCTATCGGCGCCTGCCGTCATCACTGCCTGCGGGTAGGGGTCACGAGGCACAGTGCGCCGTGTCGCGCGGCTCACTCTCGGTTGGTGCCGATGCTCCCGGCGGGCGTGACCTGTAAAGCGCACGCGCGGCATTGAGCCGTGAGCATGGACGGACAACAACTTTCCTCGCGGACCCCGAACCGCCCGGGGCGCTGCTGCGTCGGGTAAAGGGGGCCAGGCACTCGCCCGGATCCTCGAAGTCCGCCGCGAGCTTGCCGACTGTTACTCAGCGATCCCGCTGCAGGCTACCGAGCTGGGTCGGCGCCGACGCACTGCACGACCTCGCTTCTGCGCAGCTCGTACCGGCCCGGTGTAGCACTCTTGAAATGACCACGGATCAACGGCAGAGAATGACCACGCTCGAATCTGCGGACCATGCTGCCGTGTTCAACCGGCGTGTGTCTTCAGGATGGACGTCAGCTCTTCCGCATACGCGAGCTGGATGCGCAGCCGTGCGCAGCTGTCCTCGGCGCGCTCATGAAACACCGCCAGCACCGCCCGCGCGGCGACCACCGACTTGCGCGCCGCGTCGGAGTCAGCGATGACATCGAGGGCGTCGAGCACCTCACGCATCTCCTCGAGGGTGAACCCCAACGGTTTCATCCGCCGGATCACCAACAGCCGCTGCACGTCCTCCTCGGTGTAGAGACGGAAACCCCCGGCGCTACGGGCGGACGGGGTGACCAGGCCCAGCTCGTCGTAGTGACGGATCGTCTTGATCGACAGCTCCGTGCGCGCGGCCACCTGCCCGATCTGCATGTGGCCCGAATCGATCATCACTGCCTGCACCCTCTCGTCCTGGTCGAACATCCACCGTAGCGGGCCAAGACCTACCAATTCGAACTCTACCCTTACGGGAGGGTAGTGTTTCGTGCGATCTGTGGTCGCGACATCGCCTTCCCGGCCACATGCGGGCCCCGCCCGGTTTCCCATCCCTTCGCCGGAGAGAAGACAGTCCTGTGACCACACCTGCCGAAAACACCCCGGGCCTCCACGAGGCGCGCACCGATCAGACCACCTCGGTGCGCGCTGCTCTTCGTTCCCCACGCCGTCTGAAAACTGAGGTCCTTGCCGGTCTCGTCGTTGCACTGGCACTGATCCCGGAGGCGATCTCGTTCTCCATCATCGCCGGGGTCGACCCCCGGATCGGGTTGTTCGCCTCGTTCACGATGGCCGTGACCATCTCCATCGTCGGCGGCCGCCCGGCGATGATCTCCGCCGCCACCGCCGCCATCGCACTGGTCATCGCCCCTGTCGCCCAGCAACACGGACTCGACTACTTCATCGCCACCGTCATCCTCGCCGGCCTGCTGCAGGTAGTGCTCTCGGTGCTCGGCGTGGCCAAACTGATGCGGTTCCTCCCGCGCAGCGTGATGATCGGCTTCGTCAACGCCCTGGCCATCTTGATCTTCACCGCGCAACTGCCGCACCTGATCGACGTGCCCATCCTGGTCTACCCGCTGGTCGCGGTCGGGCTGGTCGTGATGTTCTTCCTGCCGAAGGTCACCTCGCTCGTCCCGGCGCCGCTGGTGGCGATCGTGTTGCTCACCGGGGCGGTGCTTGTCTTCGGCTGGGACATCCCGAACGTCGGCGACGAAGGGGAACTCCCCGAATCCTTGCCGGCCTTGTTCTTCCCCGATGTGCCGCTCAATCTCGAGACGTTGTCGATCATCGCGCCCTACGCGCTGGCGATGGCGCTGGTGGGCCTGCTCGAATCGCTGATGACCGCCAAATTGGTCGACGACATCACCGACACCCACTCGAACAAGACCCGTGAAAGCTGGGGACAGGGTGTGGCGAATCTGGTCACCGGGTTCTTCGGCGGCATGGGCGGCTGCGCGATGATCGGCCAGACCATGATCAACGTCAAGGTCTCCGGCGCCCGCACCCGCATCTCCACGTTCCTGGCCGGGGTGTTCCTGCTGATCCTCGTGGTCGGTCTCGGCGATATCGTCGCGCTGATCCCGATGGCCGCGCTGGTGGCGGTGATGATCATGGTCTCCGTGGCCACCCTGGACTGGCGCAGTATTCATCCGCGCACGCTGAAGCTGATGCCGCGCAGCGAAACCCTCGTCATGGTCGTCACCGTCATCGCCACCGTCGTGACGCACAACCTCGCGGTCGGGGTGATCCTGGGCGTGGTCACCGCCATGGTGCTGTTCGCCCGCCGGGTCGCACACATGACCACCATCGAGAAGATCGGGGACGCCGACACCGACCAGGACGGCACGCTCGACACCCGCGTCTACAGGGTGCACGGCGAGTTGTTCTTCGCCTCGTCGAACGATCTCGTCTATCAGTTCGACTATGTCGACGACCCGGAGAATGTGGTCATCGACCTCACCAGAGCCGATATCTGGGATGCCTCCACCGTAGCGACCCTCGATTCGATCCAGCGCAAATACGCGAGCAAGGGCAAGCACGTCGAGATCATCGGTCTCGACGGGGCCAGTCTCGATCGTTTGGATCGGCTCTCCGGGCGTCTCGGTGAGAGTCACTGACCACCCCCGCGTTCCTGCGTGCCGGGGTCTGTGGGTGCGCCAGCGAACAACTCGAGACGGTGTTCCTGCCAGCGCTGCATCACCTGCGGAACCTCGGCGCACATGAACCGGTAGTACTCCAACGTCTCCCGGACACGACGTGCCCCCGGGCCGGCCTGATCCAGCAATTCGACACCCTCGGCCAGAAACGCGACCCACCGCTCCATCACCTGTTGGCGTTGGCGGCTGATCGCAGACCAGACGTCGTCGTCGTAGACGCGGTAGCTGTCCTTCCGGGCGCCGGGCTCGCGCTCACGACCGAGCAAACCGGTGTGAACCAGGTAGTTCACCGCACCGGAGATCGCAGCCGGACTCACCCGCAGCCCGTCGGCGAGTTCCTTCGCGGTATATCGTTCGGCGTCGTCGGCGAGGACGAACGCGAACACCCGCGCCGGCATGCGGGGCATGCCGCCATCTGTGAGTAAGAGGGCGAACTGCTCGACAAACCGCAGCACCGCCTCTTGGTGCGGATCGTCATGGGTGGACTGCACCCGAACCTCCTCGAGTTTCAACAACATTCAGTGCATTCAGAACATTCACAAACTTATGAAATGATCGTAGCATAGCTCTCATGACCAACGCCATTGCTGTTGCGGGGCTGTACAAATCGTTCGGTCGCGTCCACCCGCTCGACGGCCTCGACCTCGAGGTCGCGCAGGGCGAGGTGTACGGCTTCCTCGGGCCCAACGGGGCCGGAAAGACCACCACCATCCGGATTCTGCTCGGCCTGCTCAAAGCCGATCGGGGCACCTGCACAATCCTCGGCGGAGACCCCTGGCACGACGCGGTGTCACTGCACCGACGCCTCGCCTACGTACCCGGCGATGTCGAACTGTGGCCGACTCTCACCGGCGGCGAATCGATCGACCTGTTCGCGAGACTGCGCGGCGGAGTCGACACGCGACGGCGCGACGACCTGATCGAACGGTTCGACCTCGATCCATCCAAGAAGGGCCGCACCTACTCCAAGGGAAACCGCCAGAAAGTGGCGCTGATCGCCGCTCTGGCGTCCCATACCGAATTGCTGCTCCTCGACGAGCCGACCACCGGCCTCGACCCGCTGATGGAAGTGGTCTTCCAGGACATCGTCCACGAAGCCACCTCCGCGGGCGCGACGGTACTGCTGTCGAGCCACATCCTGGCCCAAGTGGAGAAACTCGCCGACCGGGTCAGCATCATCCGGCACGGACAGACCATCGAATCCGGCACCCTGGTGCAACTGCGGCACCTGACAAGAACAGCGGTCGAGGCCGTGACCGTCGAGCACGTCGCCGGGCTGGATCAGCTCGACGGGATCCACGACGTCGTCACCGAAGGCGATCGTGTGCGATTCTCCGTTGACGGAGCCGCGATCGACGCCGCCATCGGTGTCCTCAAGGACGCGGGCATCCGGTCGTTGATCAGTCACCCACCCACCCTCGAAGAACTCATGCTCCGTCACTACGGAGACGAACTCGCAGGAAACGACCACGAAGAAGCGGTGCCGCGATGACCACGATGGCTACTGCGCACAAGGCCGGGCGTGCTCCCCGATCCGGTTTCGGACAGAAGGAATCGTTCGCCGGCACCGGCACCCTCATCCGCTTCATCATGCGCCGCGACCGGATCAAGTTGCCGGCGTGGATCCTCGGAATCACTCTGGTGGTGCTGTACTACGGCGTTGTGCTGCAACAGCTCTACCAGACGCCGGAGGATCTGCAGTCGGTGGGCCAGTTCGGCCGAGGCGTCATGGGGGCTCTCATTTCCGGGCCTGGGTTCGGACTCGCGAACCCCACTCTGGAACTGGTCATCGTCGGCGTGTACGGCCTGTATGTGATGCTGCTCGCCGCGCTGATGAACATCCTGCTGGTCTCGCGGCACACCCGAGTCGAGGAGCAGACCGGCCGCGCCGAACTGGTCCGCGCCGATGTCGTCGGCCGGCACGCGCCGCTATCGGCAACTCTGATCGTCGCCGCGTCGGCCAACATCGTGCTCAGCGTGCTGCTGGCCGGTGCGATGGCGGCTGCGGGTCTCGACACCAGCGATGGACTGCTGTTCGGTGCGAGTGTCGGCGCCGCCGGTCTGGTGTTCGCCGGTGTCACTGCAGTCACGGTTCAGGTCACCGAATTCTCCCGCGCAGCAGCAGGGTTGGCCGGTGCCGCATTGGGTGCAGCGTATGTTGTCCGTGCCGCCGGTGACATGCTCCGGGACGGTGGCAGCCCGCTGTCCTGGTTTTCTCCGTTGGCGTGGTCGCAGCAGACCAGGCCGTACGCAGACGGCCGCTGGTGGCCGTTGCTGCTGTCGGTGGGCTTCTTCGTGGCCACCGCCGCCGTGGGCTACGCCTTGTCGGCGCGGCGCGACCTGGGCGCGGGCATGATCGCGCCGCGGCGCGGGAACCGCGAAGCGCCGGCATGGTTGAATTCGCCGGCCGCTGTGGCGTTCCGGCTGCAGCGGTCCGCGCTGGTGTGGTGGGCGTTCGCCCTCGCTCTGGCCGGCGTCGTCTACGGCGCCATCGCCCAACCCCTGGTCGACGCATTCGAGGAGATGCCCGAAGAGATGGTGCAGGTCATGGGCGGCGACCCGACCCGCATGCTCGACGGCTACCTCGCCACGATGGCGTTGTTCGATGCCCTCATCGTGGTCGTCTTCGTGATCCTCGGCGTCCAGTCGCTGCGCGGTGAGGAGACCACAGGACGGGTGGAGCCGGTGTTGGCCACCGCAACCGGGCGCGTGGCGTGGATGGGCGGCTACATTCTGGTGCTCGTCGCAGGCGCGGCCGCGCTGCTGGGTGTCGTCGGTGTGGCGTTGGGGGCGGCGAGCGCGATGTCGGTCGGCGACCTCGGCTACGTGTGGACGATTCTCGGTGGTCACCTGGCGTTTGTTCCGGCCGTGTGGGTCGTGCTGGCGGTCGCGGCGTGCCTGTACGGGGTCCTGCCGCGGGCTGTCGGTGCAGTATGGGCTGTGTTCGGGTTCGCAATGATCATCGGCACCTTCGGGCCGCTGATGGACCTTCCGTCGTGGGTTGCTGATCTGTCCCCGTTCGAGCACATCGCGCGCCTGCCGATGGACACGCTGTCCTGGACCCCGCTGATCGTGCTCACGATCGTCGCGCTCGCGGTCTCCGCGATCGGCCTGGCGGGTTTCCGCCACCGCGACCTGGAGACCACCTGACCACACTCTGGTCTGGACAGCTCAGCTCCGGTCGGCGAAACGTTCGGTGTCACGGACCTGGCCCGAGACGATGATGGTGTCTCCCGGGGCGAGGACGGTATCGGCGGTGGCGTAGGTGAAGCCTTCGCCGGGTCGTTTTATTGCCACCACGGTGACTTTGTACGTCGATCGGATGGTGGTCTCGGCAAGGCGCTTTCCGATCGTGAAGGCCGGTGGGGCGGTCTTGACCATGGCAAAGCCGTCGTCGAATTCGATGTAATCGCTCATTCTTCCGCGGACCAGGTGCGCGACACGTTTACCCATGTCGTGCTCGGGCCTGACGACGTGGTGCACGCCGATCTGGGTGAGGATCTTGGCGTGGGCGTTGCTGATGGCCTTGGCCCAGATGTTGGGGACCTCCATGTTGATCAGCGCCCTAGGTTGGTCTGCAGGCAGGGGGAGGTCTGCCGGGGCGCTATACCGCTCAACATATCCGCATTGAGGTCCTGCGAACCGTGCGTTCAGTGGCCGCAAGAACCCCGGGCGGGTGTGCTGTTGCCATCGCTTAATGTTAGTCACTAACATAATGAGATGGGTCCCTCCGAACGCACCCGAGAACGACTCCAGGCAACAGCAGTCAGCCTGTTCGCCGAGGAAGGCTACGACGCGGTCACCGTCGACCGGATCGCTGCCGCCGCCGGCGTGTCCCACATGACGTTCTTCCGGCACTTCCCATCCAAAGACGCGGTGCTACTGGATGATCCGTACGACCCGGTCATCGCAGAGGCAGTGGCCGCGCAACCGGCCGACAACAGCCCCCTCGAACGTGCCTGCCACGGCATTCTCACCGCCTGGACACGCATTCCCGAGGAGCACCTCGGCGACGTGCGACTCCGCCTGCAGATCGCGGTATCGCACCCGGTCCTGCGGGCACGGATGTGGGAGAACACCCTCGACACCCAGGAAGCGATCGCCGGCGCACTCCGATCCCACGGAGTGTCCACACTCGATGCCGACGTGGCCGCCGGGGCGTGCGTGGGGGCCTTGATGGCGGCATTGACCGACTGGGCCCGACACGGCGAAGAAGCCCTCGGCGCCCGGATCACACAGGCGATGCACCTACTGGTACCGCAGGCCGAGTCATGATCGACACCGGAGCTGCGCTACTCGAATGCCGAAATGTGCGCACCCGCTACGGCGCGGCCGTCGTGCTCGACGATGTCAGCACCGAGGTCAAATCCGGGGAAGTGCATGCCTTCGTCGGTCTCAACGGTGCCGGGAAGACGACTTTGATGCGCCTGTTTCTCGGCATGATCGAACCGGACGAGGGCACCGTCCTCGTCGACGGGCGTGCGCCGACGACGATGCCCGCACGGTACTGGACCGGGATCGGGCACCTGGTCGAAACGCCTTTCGCCTACCCGGAATTGACCGTCCGAGAGAACCTGCGCATGGCGGGACGTCTCGCCGGTCTGTCCATCCGGAACGCCCACGCCGCTGCCGACCGCTGCATCGAGGAACTGGCGCTGACACGGTGGGCGACGGCGCGAGTGCGGAAACTGTCGATGGGCAATCGCCAACGGCTGGGACTAGCCGCGGCATTGATCGCCGACCCGCATCTGCTGATCCTGGACGAGCCGACCAACGCACTCGACCCGGCCGGGGTCATTCTGGTGCGCACCCAGTTGCAGCGGTGCCGCGAGCGCGGTGCGGCGGTGATGGTGTCGAGCCACCATCTCGATGAGGTCGCTCGCGTCGCGGACCGCATCACGGTCGTCAATGCCGGTCGTATTGTCGGCTCACTGGACCCGGACGGGATCGATCTCGAGCGGCAGTTCTTCGACCTGGTGTACCACGACAGCGAGGCGAGACCATGACCGCCACCGAGCAACTCCGCGTCGCCCTTGCCGTGGAATGGATGAAATTCCGGCGGGCACGGCCGGTGTGGACAGCGACCGCATTGCTCACGATCGGCATGATCGCCTTGTCTGTCCTCACCCTCGGTGCCGTCGATGGCGCCAATCCGGCCATCGCGGGAAAAGCGCAGTCGATGGTCGACGGCGGCGGACAAGCGGGCTTGTTCGCCGCCGCCGCCACGATCGTCTCGGCCGGAGGCCTGCTCGGTTTCGGAGTGGTCGCGGGCTGGGTCTTCGGTCGGGAGTTCACCGACGGTACGATCACCGGTCTGTGGGCCACCTCAGTCGCGCGGTCTGCCGTCGCCACCGCCAAACTGTTGCTGCTGCTTGCGTGGAGCTTGGCCACCACGGCCGTGCTCGCTGCGGCGCTGACGATCGTGAGCCTGCTGCTGGACACCGCTGCTGCTGATACCTCCACTGCCGCACTGGCAGGTAAATTCATGGTGATTGCCGTGCTGACCGCGGGGTTGGCGACGCCGTGCGCGTGGGTTGCCACCGTGGGCCGGGGTTACCTTCCCGCGATCGGAACGGTCATCGCCATCGTGCTCGTCGCCCAGATGGCGGTCATGGCCGGGGCCGGCGGCTGGTTTCCGTTCGCTGCCCCCGGACTGTGGGCGGCCGGTCCGCAGGCCGGCACGGTCACCGGAGCGCAGTTGGCCTTCACTCTCGTCGTTCCCGTCGCCTTCTCGGCATTGACGGTCCAATCGTGGCGCCGGCTCACCCTCGCGAACTAGGGCGTCGTCGGACCATACGCGCGCCGGTACGAATCGTTTCGGAACGGGCGCTACACAAGATACGGTGATCGGCGGTGTGCCGGGAAGTCTGGTCGGCGAGCAGATGAGCGCTGGACAGACGCAGGAGGCACCGTTGAGCACAGCCAGAGGCCCGGGCCGGGTGCCCGGGTGATCCTCACTGACGCCGGACGCACACCGGCTCGGGTGTCGTGATGGTCGCCGAGAGATGGCGTCGACACACGAGACGCTCAGACGCCCTCACTCATCAGCCCTGGTTCGCGCTGGTAGGTGTGCTGCAGGTGCCACAGGACCAGACCAGCCCCGGTCGAGCGATCGTCCGCCGGATCGGATACGCCCTGGCCGCCCTGGCCCTGGTGGTGCTGGTGGTCTACCTCGACCGCGACGGCTACACCGATTCACAGGGCAACGAGCTGTCACTGCTGGACTGCATCTACTACGCCACGGTATCCCTCTCGACCACCGGCTACGGCGACATCGCCCCGGCGACCGACCACGCGCGGATGGTCAACATTCTGATCATCACGCCCCTGCGGGTCTTCTTCCTCATCGTGCTGGTCGGCACCACTCTGTCGGCCCTGACCGCGAGTTCTCGTGACGCGTGGCGCGTCCAACGCTGGCGCCGCCGGGTGCGCAACCACACTGTGGTCGTTGGATACAGCACCAAGGGACGCGCCGCGGTGGACGCAATGCTCGGCGACGGCCTACCCCCCTCGGAAATCGTCGTCGTCGACACCGACCCGACCGCCCTCGAAACCGCCGCAGGGCAAGGTCTGGTCACCGTGCAGGGTTCGGCCACGAAATCCGACGTGCTCCGCCTCGCCGGGGTGCCGCGCTACAGGTCGGTCGTCGTCGCCGTCGACCGCGACGACACCGCGGTGCTGATCACCCTCACCGCCCGCGAACTCGCCCTCACCGCGAAGATTGCCGCGGCGATCCGCGAATCGGAGAACACCCACGTAGTACGCCGGTCCGGAGCGGACACCGTGGTGATCTCCTCTGAAACCGCAGGTCGTCTGCTCGGGGTCGCCACCGCCGCACCGAGCGTGGTGCAGACACTCGAAGACCTGCTCACCCCCGAAGCCGGATACTCCATCGCCGAACGGCCAGTAGAGCCCGACGAGATCGGCCATGCGCCGCGGGACCTGCTGGACATCGTGCTCGGTGTCGTGCGCGGCGGCCATCTGCTGCACGTCGGTTCCCCTGAGGTGAGCACCATCGAGGTCGGCGACAGGTTGCTCTACATCCGCCGCAACTCCGACTGACACCGTCGAACCCGGTGGTCGACGCGCTACGGCGCAGAGATCGATTCCCGTGCTGTACGGTAAGCGGCGGTGCGCCGGGAAGTCTGGTCGGCAAGAACGTCATTGTTGCTGTCGACCCCGGAGGCCCCCATGTTCTCGTCGTCCCATCGTGTAGACGCCTGTCCTGTGCCCGCCTGCCCTGACTGCGGCGATGCGCGATCGGCGCAGTGACCGACCCTCGAACGAGGTACCCGTACCGCAGTCCCGGCGACCACGCCACGGTGCAGGCGGCATGCCGCCGTGCGCTGCAAGCCTCGCGGACTCGATGCGAGGTACGGCTCGTCGACACTGAGCTGGGAGCCACCGGTGTGCTGGTCGCCGGACAGCGAACCTCATTGCCTCCCGCAGTGCTCATTCCTGGCGCAGAGGCCACGGCCGCGACCATGACCGCAGCGATCGAGACAGTCGGCCGGTCGAGGCAGGTCTTCGTCCCCGACCCACCCGGGATGCCTGGTTTGAGTGCACCGAGACGACCGGAACGGCATTTCTGGTCCGCGTACGGGCACTGGCTCGACACGACGCTTCCGTTGCTCACGACAGACCCGGTGATGCTGGTGGGGCACGGACTCGGAGCAGGCATTGCCCTGGCGTCGTCCTGTGAACACCAGGTCACCCAGCTTGTCTTGATCGACCCGGTCGGACTGTCTCCGATTCGGCAGCCGGTGCCACTCAGATGGCGCCGATCGCTGTGGAGAGTCAACGCCGACGAACAGGCCACCGGTCGGCTCCTGCAATCCCTCACCGCCCCCGGCTTTCGGCCCGACCCGGCAACACTCGCCGTGCTCTGCGTCATCGGCGCGCACTACCGGCCGCCCCGCATTCCCCGCCGCTTTCCCCAGGAATCGATTCGCCGGTGGACACGCCGGACACCGATCACTGCGACGGTCGGCGAGTACGACCCATTCATGGCCGGCCCGGCACGTCGCGCGCTGCCGGCACGTTTGCCCGAGGCATCGGTCCGCACGCTGGACGGTGTCGGGCATTTCCTGCCTCTCGAAGCACCGGAACGTTTCGCCGAGCTGATCAGCGGTGTGACGACAGTTGAGTCGACACCGCGCAACGATCACAGCTGATGGCTACAGCAACTCCCGAGGACACCTCATGCCTAAAAGTCTTTCCGCTCTACCTTTCCTCTCCCGCGGCTCCTGGGATGACTCCCGCCGAGTGGCGGAGATCCTCCGGAAGGAAACCGTCGGTGGTGTATTGCTGCTGATCGGTGCACTGGCTGCATTGATCTGGGCCAACACCGCCTGGTCCGATTCCTACCATGCGTTACGCGATACCACCGTCGGTCCCGCCGCACTGCACCTGGATTTGTCTTTGGGCACGTGGGCGGCGGACGGGCTGCTCGCGGTGTTCTTCTTCGTCGTCGGTGTGGAGCTCAAACGCGAATTCGTCGAAGGCAGTCTTCGAGATCTGAGGCGCGCAGCGATGCCCATCACCGCCGCACTCGGCGGCATGGTCGTCCCGGCACTGATCTTCGTTGTGATCAATCTGCGCGGCGGGGCCGAGGCCTTGAACGGTTGGGCAGTCCCCACAGCCACCGACATCGCCTTCGCGGTGGCCATCCTCGCCGTGATCGGCGCCCACTTGCCGTCTGCCCTACGAACTTTCCTGCTCACCCTCGCCGTGGTTGACGATCTGCTCGCCGTGACCGTGATCGCGATCTTCTACACCGACGAGCTGAACCTGTTCTACCTCGGCGCAGCGCTGATCCCGCTGCTCGCCTTCGGTTTCGCGCTCAGACGGGGCATGCACGCATGGTGGCTGCTGGTACCTCTCGCGGCCGTCACGTGGTGGCTCGTGCACGAATCCGGGGTGCACGCCACCATCGCCGGCGTCCTGCTCGGTTTCCTCGTCCCCGTCTCACGCTACGTCGACGGAAAGAAGGTCTCCGTTGCCGAGCACATCGAGCACCGGATCCGGCCGCTGTCGGCCGGCCTCGCGGTACCGGTGTTCGCGTTCTTCGCCGCCGGTGTCACGGTCGGTGGCCTCACCGGTCTGACCGAGGCCCTGACCGACACCATCTCCGTGGGGGTGATCGCCGGATTGGTGCTCGGCAAGGTCGTCGGCATCTTCGGTGTCAGCTATCTGGTGGCCCGATTCACCCGTGCCCATCTGGACGACGAGCTGAGCTGGGTCGATGTTCTCGGGGTCTCGCTGCTCGGCGGCATCGGTTTCACCGTATCGCTGCTGATCGGCGATCTCGCATACGGTGCGGGCACGGTCGCCGCGGACCATGTCAAGGTCGCGGTCCTGGCCGGTTCGTTGCTCAGCGCGGTACTCGCCTCGGTGGTCCTGACCGTCCGTAATCGCGCCTACCGTCGGATTGTCGCCCTCGAACAGGTCGACGACGACGGCGATGGGATTCCGGACGTCTACCAGGATCGGTAACCGGAATGGCTCCTCTTTCGTCCAGCAGATCGCCCTGGTGGTCAGCGGCTACCGGCGACTCCTCGGAGGCGCTGGTCAAGTGCATGATGTGGCCGGTCGCGGTGATGCTCGTGATCCACCGCACCGTGATTCTGGCCGTCAATGGGGCACGCACCGACGATTTCACTGGGGTGTACCGGGCCGCAGTCGCGTTCTGGAACCGCGAACCGGTGTACACGGCCGTCTACCAGCATGTCGACCCGCACTACCTCTATCCACCGTCCGGGTCCTTGCTGATCGCACCGTTCGCGGTGGTGGAGCCCGAAAGTTCACGGTGGCTGTTCATCGGTGTCAACGCTGTCGCGGTGCTGGTAGCGGTGTATCTGGTGGTGCGGATGTTCGGCTTCACTGCACGGTCGGCGGCGCTGCCCGTGGTGATCGGGATCTCCTTCGCCTCGGAATCGGTGATCAACACACTGGTGTTCACCAATATCAACGGAGTCATCCTGCTCGGCCAGATCGCGTTCTTGGTGTTGCTGCTCGCCCGACGGGATCTGTGGGCCGGTGTGGCGATCGGGCTGACGTTCGCTATCAAACCGATCCTGGCTCCGTTGTTGCTTCTCCCGCTGCTGCGGCGCCAAGGCAAAGTGCTCATTACAGCTGCAGCGGTGCCGATTCTGCTCACCGCCCTCGCATGGCCATGGGCCGCTGATCCGTGGCAGTTCGTCGTTCGCACCGTGCCCTATCTGCTGCAGTCCCGCGATTACTTCAACAGCTCGATCACTGGCAATGGCACCTACTACGGTCTGCCCGAACCGCTGGTTCTGCTTCTGCGGGTCGGTTTCGCGGTGCTTGCTGCGGCCACGATGTATCTGCTCTATCGCTACCATCGCCGCGACGAGGTGTTCTTCGTCGTCACCGGTGCCGGAGTTTTGATGACCGCGTCGTTCCTGCTCGGTTCGCTCGGTCAGATGTATTACTCGATGCTGCTGTTTCCCTTGTTGGTGAGTGTTGTGTTGCCACAGTCGGTGATGCGCAACTGGCCGGCGTGGCTCGCGGTGTACGGATTCCTCAGTGCCGACGAATGGTATTCGGGGCGGTGGGTCGAGGCTGGACGGTACGCGGAGTATATGCGTCCGACCTTGGGTTGGTCGTTTTTGCTCATCGTGATTTTTGCGGTGTTGCTCGATCGCCGCCTGAGTAGCCGACGCCGGGACCAGGCCCGCACAGTCTCGGTTTCGAGAGCCTCTTGACGAGATGGTGGCCTCATTTCTGCGGAACACGACGACGTACAACATGGGAGCGCATCGCCTGAAGGAGGACATCTCGAACTGTGCTGCGGTCTTTGCCATGTCGCAAGGTCGGTCCCCGCAATACGGTTGTCAGCCATGGAAGTGATCATCTACCTCGCGGGACTTGGCACACGTCGTCTCGGCCTTCTTGCCGAGTGCGTCCTCGAGATTCCGGTTGAGAAGCCTCGAATCGGGAACCCGTGAGCCGAGGAACGTCCGCGACGCGGCCGGATGAGGTCGTCGAGGAAAGGAACAGACACCATGTCAGAGAAGGAGACCCAACCGACGTTGATCGACCTCGAGGAAGCCGACATGCTGCTCGAGCATCCGGGCCAGGACATCCGTGGGCGCAGCGTGTACGACCGCGGAGGAGAAGAGCTCGGTGACATCGACGGGCTCATCATCGATGAGGCGGAGCGCAAGGTGCGATTCATCCGAATCGGCTCCGGTGGATTCCTCGGAATCGGCAAAACGAAACGGCTCGTACCGGTGGACGCGCTCACGCGTATCGAAGATGACAGGGTCTACATCGATCGAACGAAGGAGCACGTCGCGGGCAGCGACCCTTACGATCCGGCGGTGGTGCCCGTCTCCGATTTCTATCAGAACCTCTATACCCATTACGGATACACTCCGTTCTGGGCAGGCGGGTACATCTATCCGTATCCTCCGCCGAGATAGGAGAAAGTCACCTCGAGTGCGGTGGACCGGTTCACGCATCGCGTCGAGCCGCGTCGAGGGAAGTCACACGGCGTTTTCGCCATCCTGGCGACAGGCCGATCACTTCAGGAACCGCTGTTTCTCGGGGTCCACCGCCTCTCGAGAGCCTCGCTCACTTGTCGGGCGGCGTACTCCAGACGCCGGCGGGCTGTGGGGCCGTGGTCGGCGAAGTGCTCCCGCAGGAGTCCTAGCTGGTCGCTGATCGCGGTGCGTTGCTCGGCGGTCGTCGTGGTCCACGCCAGATCTCTGAGCATCGAGAGTATTGCGGCCAGTACGACCGGATCGTCGGTGCCGTAGAGCCGTGGTTGTGTGCAGACCAGATCCAGCAGGTCCGGGAAGCTCGGCCTGGCCACCACGACCCGTATCCGATTTTCCTTGTCACGCAGAGAGTATGGACCGAGTTGCCGTTGCAGGAGGTCCGCCAAGACTGCGGTGCATGCGACGAGCCCGTGGACGGCGGTAGTGGGATCGTTGATTCCGGGGGACAACGCCCGCACCACCACATCGGTCAACTGCCGCAGCCCGTATCCGACATCTTGTGCGGCCGTGCGTTCACTGCCGGTGCGCAGTGCCTGATGCACCTGCCCCTGCAGCGTCTCGACGACCTCGTTGTCCCACGCGGCGTTCGGCTGCGATGGCCAGCAGAACGCTACCGGAGTCCCTGCCAGCACCGGACTTCCTATCGGGCGGTCCACCCACACCTGCGCGTCGGCTTGCATGGCCGCAGCCAGCAGAGCCCGGTGGTCGATCTCGACCAGGAATCCGGACGAGGTCGCTTCGACGATGTGCGGCGGCGGCTCGGGCACGGGCACGCCGGTGGTATCCGCTGACGCAGAGGAAAGAGGTAGTACGCGCGCCGCGGTCGCGCAGGTATCGGCGCGCACCTGTTCGAGCAAGGATTCGACCCGGATCTGGCGCACCAGGTGTCCGAGGAACAGCACCAGAGCGACGACGCTCGCCACGGTCAGCAGGTACGCCGTGGTCACCGCGATCTGTGGCACGAACCCACTGGCCGGGGCGTCGACGGTGTCATTGCGCACGGTCCGCAACACCGTCAGCGCGTAGATGAACGTGCTCAGAAACAATGCCAGAGTGCGTTGAACGACGCGGTCGGCCGCGAAAGTCCGCAACAGGCGTGGCGAGTACTGGCTGCTGGCCAACTGCAAGGTCACCAGGGTCAATGAGAACGTCAGTGACGTGACGGTGATCAACGATCCTGCGATCGCGCCGAGCACCTCCCGCGCAGCGTCGGCGCCGCCGCCGAACAGGTATCTCGCCACCTCGGTAGGCAGATGGTCGTCGAGAACAGCGTCGAGTTCGGGCAGGCCGATGCCGGCAAGTACCGCGAGCAGTACAGCAGCGGTGGGCATCGGCCACAGTCTCGAGCGCACTGCTTCGGCGAGCACGCGGCGACGCGTCAGCACTGCCGAGATCGGTCCCTCGCTGTCTTTTTCACCGGGGTCGTGGTGGGTCATTGCGGGCTCACCGGGACCGTCCGCGCCCACCGCTGCGTGGTTCTTGTGGACCGGAATATCTGCCGGGGAGGGTGACATCGTCGAGTGCGGATCCGTCACCGAGTTTCTCGCGATCGATCACGCTGAAACTGCCGTCGGTTTCGAGCACCACGACGCCTACCTGGGCGAGGTCACCGATGCCGGAGGCGCGGATTGCCTGACGGACCTCGCCCGGGCTGACGCGTTGCTCGCGCAGCGCCGCGTCGAGCATCACACCGTGGTCGACGAGCACGGTGGGCCGGGCGGTGAGGACGGCGCGACTGCGAGGCCACCGCGACGAGACGAACGCGGCGAGATACTGCAAGGTCGCGAGCAGGACCAATGCCACGGTGCCTTCGGCCCAGGACACGTCCGAGCTGAGCAGGATGGTCGCCAGGGTCGAGCCCAATGCGACAGTGACCACCAGGTCGAACGCGTTGAGCGTGGCCAAGGTTCGTTTGCCGGAGATCCGCAGGATGACTATCAGGCAGAGATAGGCGGCCGAACCGACGAGCAGCACCCGCACGAGATCTGACCATGTTCCGAACCACATCGTCCTCGCATACCCCGCAGATGGTCGGGGTACTCGCACGCCCATGGTTGCCGAGCCCACCGAGCATGATTTTCCGCTGCGCCTGCCTGGAGGGCGCGAGCAGGTCGTGATCGACAACCGTCACGAAAACCGCCTCGATCATCAACGACGTGGTGACCGCGGTGTTCTGCGCTCTCGGCAGGGTGCTGTCCGTCGTCGATTCCACCCGACTCGCGGGCACCTGGCTATCCCTGCTCGGCTCCCTGGATGTGCCCGCCCGTTCGGTGCTTCGGCTCAGCCGACGGATTCGTCTGCAACGACTCGGCGCCCGTACTCGATCGGGTGGCCGCGACGACAACTTCCGGCCGTACCTGCGCGGGCCGACAGGGCGCTATGACCATGACGTGGGTGTGCAGTGTGCTCGGTGGGGTGCTCATCGTGGTGGCGTTGCGCGACATCTACGCGACGCTGTGGCATCCGCGTGGTGTGGGCACGGTATGCCGGTGGGTGTTCGACGTGATGTGGCGCGGTGCTGCTCGGATTCGGCGGCGAGGTCGGGCGCTCGGATTGGCCGGGCCGGTGGGCATGGTGGCGACGGTGGTGCTGTGGTCGGCGATGATCGTCGTAGGGTGGGCATTGATCTATTTTCCGCACATGCCGGCCGGTTTCTACTTTGCGTCGTCGCTGCAGCCATCACTGTCTTCCGATCCGATCGCGGCGCTGTATTTGTCCTTGGTGACTGTGGCGACGCTCGGCTACGGCGACATCACCCCTGCCTATCCTGCCTTGCGGCTGGTGATGCCGTTGCAGGCGTTGATGGGCTTCGTGTTGTTCACCGCGGCGATTTCCTGGGTGCTGCAGATATATCCGGCGCTGATCCGCAGACGGTCCGCCGCCCGCAGCGTGTACCTGTTGGCTTCGACCGATTCGTCCGAGGTCGCGGCCACCGGAGAGTCGAGTGTGGCGTGCGCTCTGCTCGACGGCGTCACCGATGCGCTGATCACTGTCGATCTGGATCTCGAGCAGTACGGCGAGACGTATTTCTTCCGGGAATCGGAGTCGGGTCAGTCGTTGGCAGCGGTGTTGTCGTATGTGCCGCACCTGGCGAAGGCCGGGCAAGGATCTACGGCAATGGAAGTGCGGCGCGCCGCGGTCCGGCTCGATGAACAGGTGCGCTGGTTGACCGGGCACCTCGATGAGCGATATCTGCACAACGGTGGGTCGTGCGAGCAGATCTGTGCCGCCTTCGCCGCCGACCACCGACACCAGAACTGGAGGCCATGAGCAGGGTCTCGCCGAGGCGGTGACGAGACGAGTCGGGCTCGACGACGACGAACCGCGCAGCAGGAACTATCCCATGGAAGTGAGCAGCTCACGGCAGGCCTGCTCACAACGTCGGCACGCGTCGGCGCAAATCCTGCAGTGCGCGTGATGAGAACTGTGCTGAGCACATTCGTCTCCACATGACTTGCAGGCAGCAGCACATGTCTCCAGAACTGTGCGGGTCACCGCGGTGTTGTTACCGGTCTGCCGGGACAACACCCGGCCGGTAGCTTCGCACAGGTCGGCACAATCGAGGTCGGTGCGGATGCAGAAGGTCAGTTCGGCTACCGACTCCTCGCCGAGACAGGCATCGGCGCATGCGGTGCAGGTCTGCGCGCATTCGATGCACGCTTCGATACAGGCGGACAGTGTGGTTTTGTCTATCCGGCCCACGTCCTTCGGGTAAGTCTCGAGCATGCTCGCTGCGGTGCTCATGGAGTTCTCCTCTCGTCGGTGACTGGGGCGATCGGCAGATGAGCCGCCCCGGTACTGATCGCGTACCCGGAGAAGTGGAGTGATAACGAACGAACGCGTTATTTCTCGTGGGATTCGACATCGTGGCTGTGCAGCGAGCGGTGCGCAGTCAACGCGAATGGGGACACACTCGGCCCCAAAAACGATCCGCGGCAGCGTGTCGGACTTGGTCTGCGGTGGAGTGCTTTGAACGGAACACGGTGTGCTGTTGGTAAATTCGGAAGCAGGATCACATGGGCCGGTGCATGTTGTCTCGAAGGACGCCGTGTGCCGTAGATGATAGGCCATCATGGGGGAGGGGTTGGCTGCGGTCACTTCGGTGCGCACGCCACGATCGCAGCCAATCTCGCCGAGTGCGAGGTTGCAATCTCGACCGGATATCGACATGACGTCTCGGGAAGGCAAAAGGTCGCTGGTCCGGCCACCGAAGATCTGCGGTGACGGGTAGCCCACCACTGAGATCACGTCCCAGTCCTGGGTTGATCTCGGCGGGGAGTGCCGGTGTTACTCCGTTTGGACGTAGAGCACGTCGCCGCAATCAGTGGGATCGCATGAGTGCAGCGTAGCGATCGTAGAGTCCTTGCCGTCCTGAACGCACCGCAGCCGAACTCTGAGATGGTCGTCTCGTACGGTTGTGGCCTAACAATGCGTGGCCCGATCTCCTTCGAGTCGGCGGCAGCCTCCGCGTAGATCATGCAGCGTGCTCACTGTGAATCGGTCCAGCACGGTGGGTGATGAGCTACCGCAACGGTGCGCGCCAGCTGCGAGGGAATGCGCAGGAAGGGGCCGCGAGCGCGCCGTCCGACGATGATGGTCACGTACTGTGGACAGACTTCGAGGAACAACAGTCGCTTGTCGAGGAGGAAAGGGATGACCGCGTCCGCCGAGCCTGTCGTCGTCCTTCTCGTCGAAGACGACGCCCAGGACGAGTTGATGACCAGGGAAGCACTCGATGACCACAAGCTCACCAACACCGTGCACGTGGTACGAGACGGAGAGCAGGCACTGCATTTCCTGTACCGGCGCGGCTCGTACACCGAAGCTCCCCGCCCGGATCTGATTCTGCTCGATCTGAACCTGCCCCGTTACGACGGGCGCGAAGTGCTCGCAGAGATCAAGACCGATCCGGACCTGTGCCACATCCCCGTGGTGGTGCTAACCTCGTGCTTTCACGCCGAATCGGCAGGGGGCCTGTGTCGCTCACAAAGAAAGGTGCTCTGAACTGCAAGAATATGACTTGCTGAGGGTCATGTT